>JAGBBE010000048.1 GCA_017938645.1 Clostridia bacterium | reverse complement strand
TGATCCTTGGGTACGAGCATATCGGTACACACCATTTCGATTGCTTGACGCTGTTCCATTTCCTTTTTCAGCATTATCATCACCTGCTTCTATATATACCAAAAAAGGCCGCTGCTTGCGACCTTTTTTGACAATCTGAAAGGATCGGATATTTCCGATCCTTTTTTTATCAGACAATTCGGTTGATCCAGACTTTCTTTTTCAGCAGGATGTAGCCGATCACGCACTTGATGATGTCAGAGAACTGACAGATCGCGTACACCAGCACAATATTCCACATCGTGCCCACAGAGAGAATCCTCGCAATCGGAATCGAAATCACCCACAGATACACGCTGTCAAACAGGAAGGTGATCCACGTTTTGCCGCCGGAGCGCAGCGTGAAGTACGAGCAATGGTTGAAGGCATGCAGGATGCCGGCCACGGCCACCACGCGCAGAACGCTTGTGGCAATCTGACGCACTTCGTCGGTGGTGTTGTAGATCTGCGGGAAGAAGTGCGCAAAGCCAAACATCAGCGCGCCCACGGCCACGCCGCCCAAAACCGAGAAGGTCAGGATGCGCCAGCAGCTGTCCTCAGCCTCTTCAAACTCGCCAGCGCCCAGATGCTGACCTACGATGATGCTCACCGCCGTGCCCATGGCGAGCCAAACGACGTTAAAGAGATTGGATACGGTGGAGGAGATGTTCAGCGCCGCCACCACCGCCAGACCGCGCGTGGAATAGCACTGGGTCAGGGTGGCAATGCCGGCGGACCAGAGGAATTCGTTGATGAGCAGCGGCATGCCGTTTTGGAAGATCTTCTTCACCAGCGGCGCAGGCACGCGCAGGTTCCTGTAAGCGCCGATGATGAAGCGCGCGTCCTCGTGGTGGCGGTGCGTCCAGCTCAGCACAATGGCGCATTCCACATAGCGCGAAAGCACCGTGGCCCATGCAGCGCCTTCCACGCCCATGGCAGGCGCGCCGAAATGGCCGAAGATGAGGATGTAGTTAAACACGAGGTTGACCAGAATCGCAACCGCGCTGGCCTTCATGGGCAGCATCGTTTCGCCGGTTTCGCGCAGCGTGCCCGCGTACGCCTGCGTCAGCGCAAAGGGAAACAGTCCCCAAAGCATGATCTGCAGGTACTTGGCGGCGTAATCCGCCGTTGCGGCAAGGTCGCCGGTTTCGCTGCCCTCGTGCAGGTAGAGCGCCATCAGGCTGTCGCCCCAGTTGAGGAACACAAAAATGCCCAGAACCAGAATCACCGCAATCAGCATCAGCTTGAAGCGGAAGGTGTTCTGCACGCCCTGATGGTCTTTGCTGCCGTAGAACTGGGCTGTATAGATGCCCGCGCCGGAAAGGCCGCCGAAAATGCAGAGGTTGAATACCAGCATCAGCTGGTTGACGATGGACACAGCCGTCATGGGCTCAGTGCCTACCGAGCCCACCATGATGTTGTCCAGAAGCGAGACGAGGTTGGTCAGGCCGTTTTGCAGCATCACCGGAACGGCGATGGCCATCAGCATTTTGTAAAAAGCCCTGTCGCCGAAGTAGCGGCTGCGGTGGAAGGTTTTCATGGATGCAAGTCCTTTCTTCAGAATGGATATCAGCAGATATGATATCATGTATTCCAAGGAAAGAACAGAGGCAAATGATCAGATTTCCACAACTTTTCCGCCGTTTAAGCGGGACTCCTCGGCGGCCAGCGCGGCCAGATGGCTCTCCACCGAATGGGAGATGGACGTAAGCGCGCCGCCCTTGGATTCGCCGGACACGAGGTTGAGAAGATCCTCCACCATGCGCGCGTCGCCGCCGCCGTGGCCGGAGAAGTCGTCGGTGAGCTTCGTTACGTCGATGAGCTCGCTTTCGCCGTTAAAGGGCAGAACTTCGATGGTGTTCTTCTCCATGTCGCCGATGATCTCAGCGCCCGTACCCATGATGCGGATCTGACGGGCGCAGGCCTTGGTGAAGGCGCACATGGTAAAGTTGATCGTCGCGCCGCCTTCGAGCTCGAGGTTGACGACCTGATGATCCACCACGTCGTTGTCGCAGCGGTAGACGCAGCGTCCGTAGGGGCCAACGCGCAGGGCTTCCATGACGCTCTGCTCGGTAAAGTCGGTGGTGAGCACATTGAGCGGCCAGTCCAGCTTGTTTTCCCGGAGCTTGCCCATGTAGAAATCCACCGCGTTGTAGGCGCAGTTTTTCACAGAGCAGCTTACGCAGCGCTCGGCGCTGCCTTCGGGCGCATGGTCGGGGGTAAAATGCCCCAGGCTTCCGAAGGAGCTGACGCGCAGGCACTTCTTGTTTGCAAGCCAGAGCAGAATGTCCATGTCGTGACAGCATTTCTGCAGAATCATCGGCGTGGAAAGCCCGGCATTGCGCCAGTTTCCGCGCACGAACGAATGTGCCTGATGCCAGTACGCCACGCGCTCGATGGCCTGAATGCTCATCACCTCGCCTGCGACGCCGGAATCAATGAGTTCCTTTAATTTCTGATAGAACACCGTGTACCTCAGCACATGGCAGACGACGACCTCGCGGTTTCTCTCCAGCGCGAGGGCTTCGATGTCGCGGCATTCCTCAGCCGAAGGCGAAATGGGCTTTTCCAGAAGCAGATGATAGTCAAGCCTCAGCGCCTCCATGGCCTCCTGATAATGCATGCGGTCGGGCGTGGCGATGATCATGACGTCGGCAAGACGTCCGGCTTTGAGCATCTCCTCCGCGCTTGCATAGAGCTGGTCATCAGAAAGCGCGTACTTTTCCTTCATCTGAAGGAGCTTTTCAGGCCGGATGTCCGCCGCGGCCACAATTTTCATTTTGTCCGCAAACCTCTCCTGACAGGCGGCGTAGGTATCCTGTCCGCGCGAGCCGCAGCCCGCAATGGCGATGGTGATGGGCTTCATAGGGATGCTTCCTTTCTTACAGGGTGGATGGGTCTACATCCTTTACGGCGTAAATAGCCGCCCACGGCACATGACAGTAGCCGGTGGGATTCTTGTCGAGGTATTTCTGATGGTACTCCTCGGCGTAATAGAAATGCTCCAGCGGCTCGCATTCCACGGCGAGCTTGTGCTTGACCTGCATTTCAAGCCTGAGAAGCTCCTGACGGATCACTGCTTCTTCCTCCGGCGCGGAATAATACACGCCGGTGCGGTACTGGGTGCCCTCGTCCTCGCCCTGCTTGTTGAGGCTCACGGGGTCGATGATGCGGAAAAAGAGCCTGAGCAGCTGCGCAAGGGTGATCTGATCCGCGTCGTAGGTGACGCGCACGGTTTCAGCGTGGCCGGTGTCCTCGTAGCGGACCTGTTCATAGGTGGGATAGTGCGTAAATCCATTGGCGAAGCCCACGGCGGTTTCCACAACGCCGTGTACGTTGGACATGTACTTTTCCACGCCCCAGTAGCAGCCGCCGGCGAGATGAATGACGTGAAGATTCATACGGGAGCTCCTTTCTGTTCAAGGTCGGAAAGCATCTGCCTGAGGCCTTCCTCAAGCGATGTTTTGGGAAGCGGCACGCCGCTTTGCCGCAGTTTTTCAAGGGTATAGCAGCGCTCACAGATCTGTCCGCTGCTTTCGGGATGATTCTGAAGATATCCATCCTCTGGGATGGATTCGATTGTGACCTCAGCGCCCAGAATGCTGCCGACGAGATGGAAATACTCCGCATTCGTCACCACGTCCGGGCCGCCGATGCAGAAGGTCTGGCGATACGTGTTCGGATTTTCAATGCAGTCCAGCATCGCCTGCGCCAGATCGTCCGCCACAATCGGGTGGATCAGATACGTTCCGCCGCCGACAAGGCGCATGGGCTCGCCCGCGCGGATTTTTTGCGGCAGATCCCACTGACGCATGTTTTCCGGGAAGCAGCCGGGCGCAAAGCCGGGGCCGACGATGTGACCGGGACGGAAGAGCGTGTAATTGGCGTCTGATTTCTCAAACACCTGCTCCATTTCGCGCTTTTTCGCGCCGTAGCTGCCGTCTGCGAGGTACTTTTCGCCGTTTTCGTCCTGCGGCACGCGCTTGAACGACGGATGATAGACCGAATCGGTCGAAATCACGACGATTCGCCCGGTGTGCGGCACAATGGCTTCCAGATCGATCCGCGCGTGCTCGGCATTCATGCAGATGCAGTCCAGCGCTGCATCGAAGGTCATGCCGGAGAGCGCGGCTTTGATGGACTGGGGATCGTTCCGGTCTGCGGTGATGGGATGCACGCCCTGCGGCAGCGCACGGTTCCCGCGTGTGAGCGCCCAGACCTCGTGGTTCTGACAAAGCGCGACCTTGGCCACGCGGGAGCTGACCTGTCCGCTGCCGCCGATGATGAGTATCTTCATATTACTTCTCCTGCGGGTATTTCATACCCCACTGCGCGCGGAGCGAATCCATGAGCTCCATGACATAGAGGATTTCCTCATGCGGCATGGCTTTGCACTCCGCGTCCTGATTTCGGATGGCCTCCATGCAGGCGCGGACTTCGTATTCGTAGCCGGTGAAGTCGGGCGGCATGGAAACCACGCGTTCGGTTTCGCCGGTGATCACTCTGACCTCATGGGGATTGAACACATTGTCCACCACGATGCGTCCCTCAGGGCCTGCAATCATGGTGTGCTGTCCGCCGTTGGCGGCGATGCCGCAGCTGAGCATGGCAACACACCCGTTTTCACCAAAGAGGGTGATGTTTGCCTGACGGTCCACGCCGAGGTCGGTCAGCTGGGCGCAGCTTTCCACGCGCGTGATGGGCGTGCCCATGTACATTCTCGCAAAGGTGATGGCATAAACGCCGATGTCCAGCAGTCCGCCGCCTGCAAGCTCGGGCTGAACAATGCGCGGGATGGATTCCATTTCATAATGCAGGTCGGACGCGATGTACTGCGCGCCGCCGATTTCATCAACAAGCCCCTTGATGATTTCAAACGAGGGCATGTATCTCGGCCAGATGGCCTCTGCGCAGATGAGCTTCTTTTCGCGCGCCAGCGCCAGCGCTTCCTTCGCCTGCTTTGCGTTGAGCGTAAAGGCCTTTTCACACAGCACATGCTTTCCGTGGGCAAGGCAGAGCATCATTTGTTCAAAATGCAGCGAATGAGGCGTGCCGATGTACACCAGCTCCACCTGAGGATCATGGACCATGTCCTCGTAGCTGCCGTAGGCCTTTTCGAAGCCCTCGCGCGCGGCAAATGCTTCAGCCTTCTTCAGATCACGCGCCGCGGCGGCGTACAGACATACATCCTCGCCGTTTTCCTTCATCATGCGAAGCGTGCGCGCCATCTTCGACGAAATATGTCCGCAGCCCAGAACTGCAATCTTCATATTACGAACGCCTCCTTTTTTGTCTGTGTTTATTGTATCACAGCATGGTTTCCTCTGCAATGTTTCACGTGAAACACGGCACTTGACAACCAGACCCAAAGACGATACTCTTTTGATATCAGATATCGATTGTTTCACGTGAAACACCCGGAAAGGAAATGGGAAATCATGCAGTTCACTCACGCTCAGCAGCAGGCCATAGACGCGCGCAGCCGCGAATTGCTGGTGTCCGCAGCGGCGGGCAGCGGCAAAACCGCCGTGCTCGTCGAGCGCATCGTGCAGATGATCGTGAAGGATGGCCTCTCCATCGACCGCATGCTCATCGTCACCTTTACCAGAGCCGCAGCCGGTGAAATGCGCGAAAGGCTCGAAACCAGACTCAACGCCGCAGCCGGCAGCGATCGCAGGCTGCGCCGTCAGGCGGAGCTGGTGGCCTCGGCGCAGATTTCGACCATTCACTCGTTCTGTCAGAAGATGGTGCGCAGATACTTTCAGCACTGCGAAATCGACCCGCAGTTTGGCCTGTGCGACGAGCGGACGAGGACGGCGTTTTATCGGGAAAGCATGGAGGAAACGCTGGACTGGCTCTACGACGCCGCGCGCGACGACGAGGAGCTCAGAAGCCTTACCCGCAAGTACGACGAACGCCAGATCAGCGGCATGATCGACCAGCTCTACCGATTCCTGATGTCCCGTCCCGACCCCATGGAATGGCTCAGATATCACGCGCAGAAAACATGGTCTTTGGAAACGCTCAACCAGGAGCCGATGGCGCAGACCTTCTGCGAGGAAAGCCTGCTTCTGATCGACGGCATGCTCTCCCTGTGGGAAAAGGCGCATCAGCTTGCGAACCATCCCGCGTTTCCGGTGAAGTACGCATCCAACATCATGGCCGACGGCGAAACCCTGCGAACCCTGCGCCGTGCCTGCGAAAGCGGCATGACCGCGCTGATGACCACGCTTTCCTCCCTCAAATTCGGACGGCTTGCCGTGGTTCGTCCTTCGACCACCGATGAAGAGCAGCTCGCCTCCGCGTTCAAGGAGCTGCGCGAGCGCTACAAGAAAATGGTTGACGAACTCAAAAAGCTGCTGCCTGAGGACGTGGAGCAGGCCGTGCAGGATCTGCAGCTCATGCGCCCGGCCACCATCGGGCTTCAGAAGACGGTGGAATATTTCCATCACGCCTTCCAGAGCCGCAAGCGCGAAATGGCCGTGATCGACTTCAACGACCTCGAGCACATGACGCTCCTGCTTTTGAAAAACCCCGATCTTCAGCGCGACATGCGCGGCATGTTCGACGCCATCTTCGTGGACGAATATCAGGACGTGAGCGAACTGCAGGAGGCGATCTTAAACGGCCTCAAGCGCCCTCAGGGAGAACATGGAAAACAGTACGCCTTCTACGTCGGCGACGTCAAGCAGTCCATCTACCGCTTCCGACTGGCCGAACCGGGCTTGTTTTTGAGAAAACTGAACCAATTCTCACCCTCTGAGGACGCAGAAGAGCGCAGAATTGTCTTAAACCGCAATTTCCGCTCAAAATCGACGGTGCTAAGCTCCGTCAACCGCATCTTTGAGCATGTCATGGACAGCCGCGTCACCGAGATCGATTACGACAACGACGCGCATCTGATCCCCGGCATGCCCTCCACCGGCGACCCGGAAACCGAGCTTCACCTCATCAACAGCGATACCTTCCGTCCGCAGGATCAGATCATGGCGCAGGCCGAATGGATCGCCAGAGACATCCAGAGCCGCGTCGGCACGCCCGTAGTTGACGGCGAGGGCAAGCCCTGCGGAATTCTTCAGTACAAGGACATCGCCGTCCTGCTGCCGGTGAGCAAGAACATCGCCGACAAGGTCGAGCTGGTTCTGAATCGCTCAGGCATTCCCGTGTACTGCGAGGGCGCGAACGACGCCATGAAGTCGGATGAAATCAGCCAGATGCTGCAGTACCTGATGCTGATGGACAATCTGATGAACGACGTCGCGCTCATAAGCGTGCTCAGAAGCCCTCTGTTTGAAATGACGGAACCCGAGCTCAGCGCCGTGCGTCTCATGAAGCCCGAGCGCGAGGCCAGCTACCTCGCCGCGCTCATCCACGCCTCCGAAAACGCTGACGAGCCGCTGCGCACAAGATGCAAAACCATCCTCGATACCCTCGAGGAGGAACGCTTCTGCCTGCGCAGCATGCCGCTGGGCGACTATCTGTGGGATTTTCTGGGACGGAGCGGCCTGTACACGCACTTCGGCGCACAGCCGGGCGGCAAACTGCGTCAGGCCAACCTGCAGATGCTCTGTCACCGCGCCGCCGAGTGGGAAAAGACCCATATGGACGGCCTGCACGGCTTTGTGGAAACGCTGCTTCTGGACGGCGGCAGCGCCGAGACAAGCCCGACGGTGATCAATCCATGGGAAAATGTGGTACGCATCATGACCATTCACAAGTCGAAGGGGCTTGAGTTTCCCACCGTGTATGTGATGAACCTCGAACGCGGCCTCTTCGGCCATCCGTCCGCGTCCACGCTCAGCGTACACGGCGATGTGGGCTTCTCGCTGGGCTATGTGAATGAAAACATGCGCACCAAGCGTCCCACGCTCATGCAGGGCGCGATTGCGCTGAGGAACAAAAACGCCGAACGCGCCGAGCGCGCGAGGGTTCTGTACGTGGCGCTCACGCGTCCCAAGAGCCGGCTGGTGATGGTGGGCTCAGAGAGCGAAAGGAACGCCTGCCTCGAAAGCCTGATCTCGCAGGCCGACGCAGGCACGGACGTGTACGCCGTGCGTCAGGCAGGCTCGATGCTGGACTGGATCATGCAGTGCATCGAGCCAACGGACACCCTTGAACAGTTATCCTCAGACGGCACTAGGAAAACCGCACAGCAAACTGCGTTTTCCTCGGTTTCCACAGGTTTTCCACATAAAAATGCACATTGGCGGGTGGTTTTCCACATCGATCCCGATGTGAAACGGAAAAAATCCGCCAAAACAGCCATGATCCCTCTGCCTCTTCCCATTCCGGATGAGGAAAGTGATGTGGATATTTCTGTGGAAAACCGCGATCCGCTCGCGCCGGAATACCGCATTTCGCACCTTCCCCTCAAAGTGGGCGTGACCGCGCTGTGCCGCGCGCTCTCAGAAGGCCTCACAGAAGTGGACGACGAGGAGGAAACCCCCGAGCTCAAGCGATTCCCCTTTGCCGCGTCCCGGCCAAAGCTCATGTCCTCCGTTCCTTCCATGCCTGCCTTTCTCGCGCCGCCCAAGGAAGAAAAGGCGCTGCTCACCGGCGTTCAGACCCACCGTGTGCTGGGGCTGATCGATCTCAGCCTCATCCGGCCGGTCGCCGACCGACCCAAAGCCCTCTACGCCGTGATCTGCGCGGAGGTGGAGCGCTTTGAAGCCGAGGGCATCCTGACCGCCGAGGAGGCCGCGCATGTCAACCGCGGCATGGTCGCCCGCTTTTTCGAAAGCGATCCTGGCCGCCGCATGCTTGAAAGCCCGCGCGTGGAGCGCGAGTGGAGCTTCAACCTGCGCGTCAGGGAGCCGTTTCCCACCATGGTACAGGGCGTGATCGACCTGTGCTTCCTCGAGGACGGGCGCTGGATTCTCATCGACTTCAAAACCGACCGCGTCGAGAAGGCAGAGGAGCTTCTTGCGCGCTACAGCCGTCAGGTGGAGTTCTACCGCAGGGCGCTTGAGTGCGGCACAAGCTATCCCGTGGGCGAGTGCATGCTCTTTTCCCTCCGTCTGGGACAGAGCGTTCAGGTCTGATTCACCCCACTTCCACCCCATTATCCATCAAATCACCAATCATTCACCCATTCATCACCACCAACCCTGTTTTTCGACAAAAAATTACGTCTTTTCCCTCCACACCATCGACATTGTGAACAAAATATTGCATTTCGATTGGGAAAGTGTAACAATGTTTTTCTCCCTGCATTGACAGCCCAGATTCTACATGCTATACTTTGAGCACATTTTCGAGAAGCGAAACCCCCGTTCTCCGGGAGGCCGACGCACCGTATGACAGATGTATCTTCCAGCGCCAATTGCGCTGTATGATGATTTGAATAATGGAGGCGTCCCAAACCATGGAGAAACTCGTCAAGCTCATCTACCACTACCACAGCGGATTTTCCGTGCAGGTGGGAGGAACGCTGCTGATCTTCGACTACTGGGAGGGCGAAGACCGCAAGCTCCCCAACGTAGGCCGGATCACGCCGCAGTTCCTTCGCGCATTTGAGCAGATTTATGTGTTTGTCAGCCATGCGCATCAGGATCACCTCGACCCCATCGTGTACCTGTGGAAAAACGAGGGCCTGCCCATCACCTACATCGTGTCCAGCGACATGCCCATCGGCACCACCGGCAAGCGCATCGCGCCCGGTCAGGAAAAGAAGCTCAGCGACAACGTATCGGTCAAGGCCTTTGACTCCACCGACATCGGCGTCAGCTTTCTTGTAACGGCCTACGGCGTCAGCATCTTTCACGCGGGCGACCTCAACCTCTGGCACTGGCGGCAGGAAAGCTCCCTGCGCGAGATCGAAGCCGCTGAGGAAGCCTTCTACAAGGCCTGCGAGCCCATCCGCCGCGAACACATCGACGTGTGCATGTTCCCGGTCGATCCCCGTCAGGGCATGATGTACGATGCCGGCGCGAATCATTTCATCCTCACCATGAAGCCGCGCGTCTTTATTCCCATGCATTTTCAGGAGCGCCCCGAGGTGGCCATCGACTTCGCCCGCCGCTCCCGCACCCAGCAAACCGAGGTGCTCGCGCTCACCAAGCCCGGCGTGGTGGCCAACCTTTCCTTCACGGAAGAGCTATTGGACATCCACATCATCGAGCCGCCCAAGGACTTTGACGAGCTGCCCGCTGCGCCCATCCATCACGAAACCGAAAGCGAAGACCCCTTCGCTGACAGCGATCTTCCCGTAGACATCTGAAGGAGGCAACTGCCATGAAGTTCACCATGATCCACGAAAACTACAATGTTCTTGATCTTGACCGCTCCATGAAGTTCTATCAGGAAGCCCTCGGCCTGCACGAGGTACGCCGCATCGAAAAGAAGGATTTCACCATTGTGTATCTGTGCGACGACAGCGAGACCTTCCAGCTGGAGCTGACCTGGCTGAAGGATCGCACCGAGCCCTACAACCTCGGCGACGAGGAGTTCCATCTGGCCTTCCGCGTGGATGATTTCGAGGCCGCCCACGCCCTGCACGAGAAGATTGGATGCATCTGTTTTGAGAATCCTTCCATGGGGATTTACTTTATCAAGGATCCCGACGGGTACTGGCTGGAAGTCGTGCCTACCCGTTGATGAGATGAAAAAACACCCGGCGATGAGCCGGGTGTTTTTTTGCGCTATGGCTCAGTTTGTTGAGCGCTTTACCGAAGCACGTGCGGTTCTCTGCCCGCTCCGCTAGGGCCAGAGGGTCAGGGGGGAATCGGGCAGATTGTCAAATCAAGTGCAACACTTGGAAAGGAACTCAACAGGAGAGAGCCAGCCGAGGCATTTGCGAGGGCGATTGTTGAGGAGCATTTCAACTTCATCAAGGTGTTGTCTGGTAACAGAACGGAAATCGC
>JAGBBE010000006.1 GCA_017938645.1 Clostridia bacterium | reverse complement strand
GTGGGGCCGAGGAAGAGGAACGAGCCGATGGGACGGTTTTCGTCCGAAATGCCTGCGCGGGAGCGGAGGATGGCCTCGGAGACCTTCTGAACGGCCTCGTCCTGACCGATCACGCGGCGGTGAAGCTCCTCAGGCAGCTGCAGCAGCTTCTCGCGCTCGCCTTCCTTGAGCTTGGTCACGGGAATGCCCGTCCAGCGGCTGACAATACGTGCGATTTCGTCGTCGGTCACCTTGTCGCGCAGGAGGCTTTCGTCGTTTTCGGCGCGCTCTGCGTTTTCCTCCTCCATGGCCAGCTTGCCCTGCAGATCGGGCAGCCTGCCGTATTTGAGCTCGGCGGCTCGGCCCAGATCGTAGGCGCGCTCGGCCTGCGCAATTTCGGCGTTGACCTGCTCGATTTCCTCGCGCAGCTTCTGCACCTTCTGGATGGCGTTCTTTTCGTTTTCCCAGCGGGCTTTCATGGCGCTGAACTGTTCGCGCTGATGCGCCAGCTCTTCCTCCAGCGATTCCAGACGGCGGCGGCTGCCTTCGTCGTCTTCCTTCCTGAGCGCCGCCTGCTCAATTTCCAGCTGCATGATGCGGCGGCTCACTTCGTCCAGCTCGGCGGGCATGGAGTCGATCTCGGTGCGGATCATGGCGCAGGCCTCGTCCACGAGGTCGATGGCCTTGTCGGGCAGGAAACGGTCGGTGATGTAGCGGTTGGAAAGCGTCGCTGCGGCGATGAGCGATGCGTCGGTGATCTTGACGCCGTGGAACACCTCATAGCGCTCCTTGAGGCCGCGCAGAATGGAAATGGTATCGGCCACGGTGGGCTCGGTAACGAGCACAGGCTGGAAGCGGCGTTCGAGGGCTGCGTCCTTTTCGATGTACTTGCGGTACTCGTCCAGCGTGGTTGCGCCGATCAAATGCAATTCGCCTCTGGCAAGCATGGGCTTTAGGAGGTTGCCTGCGTCCATGGAGCCTTCGGTCTTTCCTGCGCCGACGATGGTATGCAGTTCGTCGATAAAGAGCAGGATTTTGCCCTCGCTCTTTTTGATTTCGGCAAGCACAGCCTTGAGGCGTTCCTCAAACTCGCCGCGGTATTTCGCGCCCGCGATCAGGCTGCCCATGTCAAGGCAGAACACTGTGCGGTCCTTGAGGCTCTCCGGCACGTCGCCGCGCACGATGCGCTGCGCAAGACCCTCGGCGATGGCCGTCTTGCCAACGCCCGGTTCACCGATGAGCACGGGATTGTTCTTGGTTTTGCGGGTCAGAATCCGGATGACCGAACGGATTTCGTTGTCGCGCCCGATCACAGGATCAAGCTTCTGATTCCTTGCGGCCTGGGTCAGATCGGTGCCGTACTTGGTGAGCGCGTCATAGGTTTCCTCCGGGGTTTCGCCGGTGACGCGGGTGTTGCCGCGCACGCTCTGAAGCGCCGGCAGGAAGGTCTTTTCCTCGATGGCGTAGCCCTTCCAGACCTCGGCCATGCTGCGGCTGGGCTTGTCCAGCAGCCCCAGGAAGAGATGCTCCACGCTCAGGTACTCGTCCTTCATCTGCTGGGCGCGCTCGCGGGCGGCCACAAGGGCACGTTCCACATCGGTGTTGATGTAGATTTTATCCGCTTCACGTCCGGAGCCCATCACCTTGGGCATGCGCGCGATCATGGTTTCCAGCCGGGAGGCGATCTCCTGCGGCGCTTTGCCCATTTTGGTCAGAAGCTGGGGGATCAGCCCCTGCGGATCCGATAAAAGCGCATATGCCAAATGCTCCTGGGAAACCTCCTGATTATGATATTCCACCGTGAGCTGCTGCGCATACGTAAGCGCCTGACGGCTTTTTTCAGTGAATTGCTGATTGTTCAAATACTTCATCCTCCTTATCAAAAAACAAAGGACAGAAGATCAAACCAACTTTGACTATCTTTGACCTTCGAAAACAGTATAGCATGTCTGCGGGAAAAGTCAAGCGGTATTTTTGCTGTTTTCTGTCGGGGCCCGGGGTTGTTTGCTGGACAATCAGGCCTGGGTATGCTATGATGAAATTGTTACAATGGGTTAGAATCGGCGTGTACAGGTGTACACGAACATGCACAGGAGGAATTGCGCATGAATGCAACAATGGTATTCTCTCTCCTAGGCGGTCTGGGACTGTTTTTGTATGGCATCAACGCCATGGGCGACGGCCTTGAGCAGGCTGCCGGCTCCAAAATGAAAAAGCTGCTGGAGGTGCTCACCCGCAACAAGCTGCTGGCCGTGCTGGTCGGCGCGCTGGTCACGGGCATTATTCAATCCTCCAGCGCCACCACGGTTATGGTCGTGGGCTTTGTGAACGCGGGGCTTTTGAACCTCAGCCGCGCCATCGGCGTCATCATGGGCGCCAACATCGGTACCACCGTCACGTCTCTGATGCTGTCGGTGGAAATTGACTTTGCCATCATCTTCACCGCCATCGGTGCGCTGTGCCAGCTGATTCCTGCCAGGCAGGGCATCAAGACCTTCGGCCAGATCGCCATGGGCCTTGGCGTATTGTTTATCGGCATGGACACCATGACTGACGCCATGCGTCCTCTGCGCGACTGGGAGACCTTCCGCAACATGATGGCCACCGCCACCAACCCCATCGTGGGCGTGCTGGTGGGCGCGGGCGTAACGGCGATTCTGCAGTCGTCCTCCGCGAGCGTCGGTATCCTGCAGGCGCTGGCCGGAAGCGGCGCCATCACGCTGGAAGCGTCGCTGTTTATCCTCTTCGGTCAGAACATCGGTACCTGCGTAACGGCCATGCTGGCCTCCACGGGCGCAAGCCACACCGGCAAGCGCGCCGCTGTGGTGCATCTGCTCTTCAATGTTCTCGGTACCCTGATGTTTGTGGCGATCGCACTCCTTCTGCCGCTGGCGGACTGGATTCGCATGATTGCCGGCGACAACCTGAGGCTGCAGATTGCCGTAAGCCACATCCTGTTTAACCTGACCACCACCGCGGTGCTTCTGCCGCTGTCCGGCGTGCTGGAAATGCTGGCCGTGCGTCTTGTGCCCGGTCACGATGCGCCCGAGAGCGAGCCCATGCGCCTGATGTACTTCGACAAGCTGCTCTTCACCACGCCTCCTGTGGCCGTGCAGCAGCTCTTCCGCGAGGTGCTGCGCATGGCGGAGCTGGTTGGAACCAACTACCGCTTTGCCATGCAGGCGTATTTTTCGCCCAAGGATGTGCCGCTGGATGACTTCAACAACCGCGAGGAGGTCATCGACTACCTCAACAGCGAGATCACCCAGAATCTGATCGAAGCCGAGGGCCTGAGCCTCAACCAGAGCGACGTGCATCTGCTGGGCTCCCTGTTCCACGTCGTCAACGACCTTGAGCGCATCGGCGACCACGCCACCAACATCGTGGAAATCGGCCAGAAGCGCCGTGATGAGAAAATCGTTTTCTCTGCCAAGGCTGAGCACGAAATTGAAGAGCTCAGCGATATCGTGACCGCCATGCTGGAAAAGAGCGTCCACATCGTGCGCAAGCAGATCACCGACGCCGAGATCATTGCCGAGGTAATCGCGCTGGAAGCGCAGGTTGACGATATGTCCGAGGCGCTGGCCGACCATCACGTCGAGCGCGTAAAGAACAAGAAGTGCACGCCCAAAAACGGCATGCTCTACCTTGATATGCTCAACAACCTCGAACGCATCGCCGACCACGCCGACAACCTTGCCTCTTCCGTCGATCACACCCAGCAGAGCGGACGCATTCTGTGGTAAAGCGTCACAACTGTAAATCATTCGTAACGCTCTTTCGCGGTTTTATGCCGATTTTGCGACCTTTCAGGCGAAAAGCGTCATCCTTTTCTTAGAATTAAACCGTTGACTTGCACCCCCGTCCTCACCTATCATGATAGGGAGAAATGACGGGGGTGTTCCAATGCGCAGAAGGCACAAGTCTACTTATATTTTCGTTCCGGACCGTAAGCGGGGCGGCTCAGGCTGGGTGTGGCTGGTGCTTCTGGCCGTGGTGGCGCTGGGCGCGCTCGCGCTTCTGATGAACCACGTCTCCAACGGCCGCGTGCGCCTGAGCGAAGAAAAGGTGTCGGTCATGGCGCTGGACAAGGCCTTTGAAGGTTTTACCGTGCTCCACCTGAGCGACATGCACGCCGCCGATCTGGGCAGCAACATCGATGCATGGAAGAAACTACTCTACGGCAAGAGCTTTCATGCCGTGGTCATGAGCGGAGACATGGTGGGATCCGGCAATGATTATGAACCGCTCCTGAGCCTGATCCACACGCTGCGCAGCATCAAGGCGGACGTTCCCATCTACCTGATTTCCGGCGACGACGATCCCGCGCCCGTGATCACCACCGCGCAGGGTACCCCGGAACCCCTGGCCAACTGGGTGCGAGCCGCCGTGCAGATGGGCGCGACCTATCTGGATGCGCCCGTTGCACAGAAGGTGGGCAAGCGTACCGTGTGGTTTGTGCCTGAGTATCTCTACGACGTGGACGCTGAGGGTATGGTGATGAGCCTTACCAACCAGAAGAGCGATATGGAGGCCTCCGGCCAGCAGTACGAGGCCGAGGGAGGCGCGTCCTACCGCGCGCTGTGCTACCGCCTCGACGCCATGCAGCGCACCCTTGACGCGCAGAAGGCCATGCTCGATACCGATTTGCAGATTGCCGTCAACCATTCGCCGCTCACGCCGTCCTACATCCGCACCAGCCTAGAATGGGCGGATCAGACGCAGGTGTTCAACTTCCGCCGCATCAGCCTGCTTCTGTGCGGTCACGTCTGTGCAGGACAGTGGCGTCTGCCCGGCGTCGGCCCCATCTTTATGCCGGATATGGGCTGGTTCCCCGGCGACAGCGGCCTGATCGGCATGCAGCGCATCAACAGCATCAACCAGTACGTCTCTCCCGGCCTCGGCGCGAGCGAGACACATCCGCTGAAAGGGCGCATGTTCAACAGCCCGACGGCAACGCTTCTGAAGTTTACGGGAGCGATTCAGTAAGGAAAATGCGAGAGGGGATCTTCTTTTGAAAAAGAAGATCCCCTCTCGCGCTCTCCCCGAAGAAAACTGCGTTATTTGCGGACAAAGATGCAGTTCCAGAACTGGGGCAGATATTTGGCTAATGGACGTTCGATCAGGTAGTGGGACAGGGCGCCCACGATCCATGCGAGCAGCGTAAACAGATACATGCCGCCGACGGTCTGGGAAAAGACGATGCCGGGAGCGATGAGCCCCAGCAGCACCTGCAGGGTGGACTGCCAGACATAGGTGTTGAAGGAGATTGCGCTCAGATGGCTCCAGAATGAATGGCGGAACAGTTTTTGCGCGGTTTCGGTTTGCGCAAGGATGATCAGAGCGGGTGCGATCAGGAAGATGAACGCCGCAGAGGAATCAATAAAAGCGGGTGCAAAGATGATAAAAGCTGCGCTGGAGGCAACGCTGGCAATGCATAGTCCGACAATTGGCTTGTTGATGCGATAGGAGGAAATGAACGATGCGATCAGTACGCCAAGAGGAAAGGCCTGATAGCCACGGAGTGCCTCGCTGTTGAAAAACGGCAGCGTGTTGATACGCTGATGCAGATTCTGCGTAATGATAACGGCAAGCAGCATCACCCATTCCAACCGCCAGCTCTTCTTTTTGCAAAGCTTCGCCAAAAGATAAAAACAGGCGTAGCAGATCAGAAGCACGCTGATAAACCATGCTGGATAGTTGATTTTGGATCCGTCAAACCCAAATCCTCTCTGCAGACCCAGACAGGTGACAATCAGCCCGAAAAAATCAGGAACGTATTTGAAATACCACGGTTTTCCGTTCAGAAAATAATAAAGGGAGGAAAGAGCAAAATAGGCACATGCGCTTACTGCAGCTGTCGGAAGCAGACGGCCTGCCTTTTTGCCGATGTACGGGCCAAACGGCTCCTTGCATTCTAACAACGACCGATAGGCGAAAAAGCCTGAGATCATGAAGAACAGTTCCACCATCAGTGCCCAGTTGAAATGAGCGCTGCCCCAAAAGTTGGGATGATTTGTGAACACTGCACCGGATACCTGCTGATGGTGATGGAACAGAATGGCAATTGTCGCCACCACTTTGATGGCGTCCAGCGCGTAATTGCGCTTCGCAGGCGTATTCTGCATACCCTTCGCTCCTTTATCTCTGGCTGTCAAAAAACAGCGGCGTGCCGCCGGTGTGGATGAACAGGACCTTCTGACCCTGCCAGTTCTCTTCTTTGGCAAGGGTCATCATGCCATGGAAGGCTTTGGCTGTGTAGGTGCCGTCCAGCGGGATGCCGTACTTCACCATTACCTGATGGATGCAGTCCGTGATGGCGTCGCCGTAGACTCCGTATCCCGCGCGGAAGCGGTCGCAGATGCGGATATCAGCGCCGATGTCTTCGCCTGCGCAGGCAGTGATGTAGGAGAGAATGTGCCTGCGCGCGCTTTCTTCGTCACGGGCGATGGAAATACCCATCACTTCGGGCTTGTGTTCGTCGTCCTTCATGCCGCACAGAAGACCTGCCTGCGTCATGCCGGTGCCGAGCGCCAGCACGATCTTGTCAAACGTTCCCTGTGCGCGGATCTCCGCCCATGCCTTCTGATAGGCACGAACGGGCACGGCGCGGTTGCCCTGACCGGTACGGTCGCCGTAGATGTAGTAGGGTTTGCCGCCTTTCTGACGGATGGCGTCCAGCACCTGATCCACCGTTTCGGCCACGTTGGTTTTGAAGCAGGGCACGATGTTCGCGCCGAACAGCTCGCAGAGCTTTCCGTTGAAGGCTTCGCGGCGCTCGCCGTCGTCGTCGGCGGGCGTGATGATGGTAATGGGCAGTCTCTCGCCTGCGCACAGGTTGGACAGCACCCGGCAGAGGTTGGAGCGCGCGTTGCCATAGGCGACCATGTGATTGCATCCGCTTTCCAGCATGTCGGCGAGATACTCCGCGCCGATGCGCGCCTTGTTGCCGCCGAAGGAATAGGGCAGCATGTCTTCGCGCTTGATGAAGAACTGATTGCCGCTGTCATCGGTATCCAGCAGGTACAGAGGCGTTGCGCCGAAGGTTTCGAGCTTCATCATGCATGCCTCCCTGCCAGCTTCTGCGCGATGGATGCGGGCAGCATCAGCCTCACGGCGCAGCGGAGGCGTTCCTTCAGAGGAAGCCTGCGCCAGCGGTGTCCCACAAGCCCGGTGGTGAGCGCCTTGAGATCGGGCGCGTTGTGAACCATCACCCACAGATAATGGTCGCGCACGGTGTACAGGCCTTCCTGCGCCGTTCCCTTGGAGTACTGATTGACGTCCTCCACCATGTCCACCACCGTCTGACAGCGGTGATACAGCTGGTCGCGCTTTTCTTTTTTCCAGATCTGCATGGCGGAGCCGGAGACGTTTTCACGGTAAACACAGCCGAAGAGATGCTCGTACCACGCATGACCGGCGGCGGTCAGAAACAGCTTCATGCGCAGATCGCCGTGCTGGCATTCCTTGTAAAAGGTATCCGGCAGGGCGCGCAGCGCATCCACGCGGAAGACGATGCTCGCCGTGGGGATGAAACTCAGCCGCGCAATCTGATCGAGGCTGTAGCAGGCGCTTTTGCCCGTGTAGTGCGGACGGTCGGACTCGTGGCGCGGCAGGAACTCGCGGTCGGGCTCGACGCCGTTTTCGTCGTGAATGTAGCCGTTGGTGAAGGAAAAGGTGCAGCCCGGATCGGACTCCATGTGCGCAATCTGGCGCTGGAGCTTGGTTTCGTCGCACCAGTAGTCGTCGCCTTCGCAAAGGGCGATGTACTTGCCTTCGGCGCGCGGAAAATTGAACGTTTCGTTGATCGGAACGCCCTTCGAATACTGGTTCTCCTCTTCAAACAGGGGCTTGACGATTTCCGGATACTTTGCGGCATACTCCTTGAGAATCTCGATGGTGCCGTCGGTGGATACGTCGTCATGCACGAGAATCTCAAAGGGAAAATCGCACTTCTGGCTCAGGAAGCTGTCCAGCGTCTGCCTCAGATAGCGGGTGTGGTTGAAGGTGGTGCAGCAGATGCTCACCAGCGGTTTTTGGCTCATACGATCTTCTTCTCCTTCTGGAAGCGGCGGATGATGCCGTTGGCTGCCACGCCTGTGGCGCAGCCGGTGATGAGACCCACCACCATGAGGATGGCCATGTAATACATCAGTTTGGGAGTGCCGAGCACGATCATGGCCAGCGCAACCTGACCCACGTTATGACCTACGCCGCCCACCATGCTGACCACGATGGGGCTCAGTCCCTTTACGCGGCTCAAAACGCACATCAGCGTCAGGCTCACAACGCCGCCTGCAAAGGCGTACATCATGGCGCTGGGGCTGCCGAAGAGCATGCCGCTCAAAAGCACCTTCAGGCCCATGAGCAGATAGGACGTGGGCACGCCCAGCATATAGACCGCAAAGATCAGCACGCCGTTGCTCAGACCCAGCTTCACGCCGGGAATACCGGCGGCTACGGGAATCTGACTTTCCACAAAGCCCAGCACCAGCATCAGCGCCAAAAGCATGCCGCACAGCGCCACGCGCTGCGCCTGTTTCTGAATTTTCATATCACTTTACCTCCCCGGGTTCCAGCAGTTCCAGCACAACCTCGTTGGGCAGACACACGATGAGATTGCCCATGACGCGAAGCTCGCGGTTGCTGAGCGCAACCTCGCCCTGCTGCACGCAGTTCTGATTGTCGCAGGTGGAAAAATGCATCACAGCGCTCTCGACCGTGGTGCGAATCACATTCCTCGCGCCGGTGTCAGACTGGGTCACGGTGTACTCGCCGCCATCCGTCAGAGGAATCAACGGCCATATTTCGTCGCCCACCTGCACGCGCAGATAAGCCTGCGTATCATCCGTCTTTTCCGGAATGTTTGGAGTGATGGACACCCGTTCGCTCACGACCGGCGGCGCATCCTTTGGCTGCACAGCAGAAACAATCAGTCCCGCGCCAGCCACCAGCACAATCAGCGCAAACACAATCACCAGCACGAGCACATTTGCATTCTTCATGCCGCAAGCCTCCTTTCGCTACCCTCCATCATACCACAACATGCAAAAATAGAAAAGCCCAGGGGCTGAGCCCCTGGACCCCGGACCGCTTCGCGGGGGGTAGTGGCCGGAGTTTGGCCTTGCCTCTTCAGACCGCCCCTCCACGGAGGGTGTCGGGGCTCGCATATTTGATCGTTTTTCACATATGACCCGATTTTCACATATGACCCGATCAAACAAGCGAGCCGGGGCACCTGTATGTGCCCCGGCGGTCTGATTATACAATTTGAAACTCCGTCACCCAAGCCCTGCGCGCCCTATGGGCGCGCAGTCCGGGGTTAAGGGGCTCAGCCCCTTACTTGAGGAGGTTTTGGGCGGAAGCGGTCAGGGTGGCAAGGAGTTCCTTGGCCTTGGCTTCTTCCTTGTCGTTTACGTTGACGTAGAGCTTGATCTTGGGCTCGGTGCCGCTGGGACGGACGCAGACGAAGTGGCCGCCTTCCATGGCGAAGTAGAGCACGTCGCTTTCGGGATAGTCAAGCTTCTTGACTTCGCCGGTGGCAACAATGGTCTCGGTGCCGCGCTGGATATCGAGCACGCGCTTGACCTTCACGCCGCCGATTTCGGTGGGCGGATTGTTGCGGATGCGGGTCATGATCTCGCCCATGACCTTCAGGCCGTCGATGCCGGGCAGGGTGGTGGATTCCACATGCTCCAGATAGTAGCCGTACTTCTCGAAGATCTCGGCCATGACGTCGGTGAGGGTCTTGCCCTGGGTGGAGTAGTAAGCGGCGGCCTCAGCGATGAGCAGGGAGGCGTTGACGCCGTCCTTGTCGCGCACGAAGGTGCTGGAGAGGAAGCCATAGCTCTCTTCGAAGCCAAACAGGAAGGTGTGGTCGCCGGTATCCTGGAACTGCTGGATCTTTTCGCCGATGAACTTGAAGCCGGTCAGCGTGTCATAGATGGACATGCCGAAGGCGTCGCAGATGGCGTGGGCCAGCTCGGTGGACACGATGGACTTCACAGCCGCGCCGTTCTTGGGCAGCTTGCCCTGCTTTTCGAGGCTGGAGAGGATGTAGTAGAGCATGAGGCAGCCGATCTGGTTTCCGGTGAGGAGCTTGAAGGAGCCGTCCTTCTCACGCACGGCCACGCCCAGACGGTCGCAGTCGGGGTCGGTGCCGAAGATGGCGTCGGCGCCCACTTCGTTGGCCAGCTTGATGGCCAGGGTGAAGGCGGCGGGATCTTCGGGGTTGGGCACCTTAACGGTGGAGAAGTTGGGGTCGGGCGCTTCCTGTTCCTTAACGACGCTGACGTTGGTGATGCCGATTTCCTTGAGGATGCGGCGCACCGGCACGTTGCCGCTGCCGTGGATGGGCGTGTAGACGATCTTGAGGTTCTTGCCGGCCTCAGCCACGATTTCGGGGTTGATGGACAGGGTCTTGACCAGCGCGATGTAATCGTCATCGACTTCCTTGTCGCCGATGATCTTCAGCAGGCCGGAAGCCTTGGCTTCTTCCTCGGTCATGAGCTTGGCTTCGGTGAAGGTGAGGGCGTTGATCTTGCCGGTCACAGCGGAAGCTGCTTCGGGTCCGAGCTGGGCGCCGTCTTCGCCGTATACCTTGTAGCCGTTGTACTGGGGCGGGTTGTGGCTGGCGGTGATGACCACGCCGGCCTTGGCGCCCAGGTGACGGACGCCGAAGGAGAGCAGAGCCACGGGGCGCAGCGCATCAAACAGATAGGTCTTGATGCCGTTGGCGCACAGAACCAGAGCGGTCTCCAGCGCGAACTCGGTGGACATGCGGCGGCTGTCGTAGCCGATGACCACGCCGCGTTCCTTGTTCTCGGCATTGTCCTCGATGAGGTAGTCAGCCAGGCCCTGGGTGGCACGGCGCACGGTATAGATATTCATGCGGTTCATGCCGGCGCCCAGCACGCCGCGCATACCGGCGGTGCCGAAGCTGAGGTTGCGGTAGAAGCGATCCTCGATTTCCTTCTCATCACCAGCGATGGAGCGCAGATCGTTCATGGTAACTTCGTCGTTGGCAAAATCCTTCAGCCAAGCTTCGTAATTCTCACGATAGGCCATGGGAAGCACCTCTTTCATTATGCTATGCATTTTTGTGTCTCATGGGAAAATACCCACCAAACATTATATACCATTTATCAATAATATGCAATGAAAATCCAGCCGGAGCCGCTTGAGGAACTTTTGACAGAACTTTCATTTTGCTGTTGACATATAAGCAAAAGACGAATATAATAAGCTTGTGCTTAAACCAAGTGAGGTGAACCCAGATGACTCAACGTGAGGAACAAATCCTTGGCTGGATTCGTGAAGACCCGCTTATTTCGCAGCAGGAGCTGGCGCTGCGCGCAGGGATCACGCGTTCTTCCGTGGGCGTGCATATCGCCAATTTGATGCGCAAGGGGCTCATCCGCGGGCGGGGCTATCTGCTGGCGGGCGAAGGCTATGTGGTGGTTGTGGGCGCTGTGAATGTTGACATCAGCGGCACGCCGGACACGGCCTATCTGCCCGGAGACAGCAATCCCGGCCATGTGCGCATGACCATGGGCGGCGTAGGCCGCAATATTGCCGAGAATCTTTGCCGCCTCGGCCGGCGTGTGGTCATGATCACGGCCCTTGGCGAGGACGCCAACGCAGAAATGGTCCGGCACAACTGCCGTGAGGTGGGTATCGACCTGAGCCACAGCCTGACTGTGAGCGGCGGACGCACCTCCACCTACCTCTGCCTCAACGATGAAACGGGCGAGATTGTGGGCGCAGTGAGCGATATGGGCATTTATGAAGCCCTCACCCCCCAGTATCTGAGCACGAAACTTGAGGTATTGAACCGCGCCGCGCTGGTGATCGCGGACGGGAATCTGAGTGCGGAAACGCTTTCCTGGCTTAGCCAGCATGTAACGGTTCCGCTCGTGGCCGACCCGGTGTCGGTGAAAAAAGCGCCGCATCTTTCCGGCGCGCTGCCCTTTCTGAGTGCCCTCAAGCCCAACCGCGCGGAAGCGAGCCTTCTGAGCGGCGTGGCCATCCACTCGCATCAGGACCTGCCGCTTGCAGCGCAGGCGTTCTTCGAAAAGGGCGTGAAGAACGTGTTTATTTCTCTGGGCGGCGAGGGCGTGTATTACGACGACGGGAGCGATCGGGGTATCCTTTCCTGTATCCCGGGCTCCATTATCAATACCAACGGCTGCGGCGATGCATTTTTGGCCGCTGCGGCTGAAGGACTTTTAGAGGGATGCAGCCTCCGTGAGTGTGCTTTGCGCGGCCTGGCTGCTTCACATATCTGCGCGCAGTCCGAAAGCGCGGTCAGCCCCATGATGAGCGCGGAAGCTCTGAACAACGTTTTGGAAAACAAGGAGGACTGAAACCATGGATCTTCGCAAGTATCTGAGCGTTTCCCCCGAGGTTGAAGAAGCCATCGCCGCCGGCAAGCCGGTTGTTGCGCTGGAATCCACCATCATCTCTCACGGCATGCCCTACCCCCAGAACGTAGAGACCGCCCTCAGCGTGGAAAAGATCATCCGCGATGCCGGCGCTGTGCCTGCGACCATCGCCATTATCAAGGGCAAGATCACCGTGGGTCTCACGCCTGAGGAGATCGAATACCTGGGCAAGAAGGGACTCAATGTCATCAAGGCCAGCCGCCGCGACCTGCCCGTGCTGCTTGCACGCGGCGAGGACGGCGCGACCACCGTGACCACCACCATGATCGGCGCTGCTCTGGCGGGCGTTCGCGTGTTCGCCACAGGCGGCATCGGCGGTGTGCACCGCGGTGCGGAGACCACCATGGACATCTCCGCTGACCTCGAAGAGCTCGCCCAGACTCCCGTGATGGTCATCTGCGCAGGCGCAAAGAGCATCCTCGACCTCGGCCTCACCCTCGAGTACCTCGAAACCAAGGGCGTGCCCGTCATCGGCTATCAGACCGAAGAACTGCCCGCTTTCTACACCCGCACCTCCGGCTTCAAGGTGGACTACCGCATGGATACCGCCAAGGAGATCGCCGATGCGTTCCGTGTGAAGCTGGACATGGGCTTGGTGGGCGGCATGCTGGTCACCAACCCCATTCCCGAGGAATACTCGATGGATCCCGAGTACATCAGCAAGAACATTGCCGACGCCATCGACGAGTGCAACCGTCTGGGCATCCACGGCAAGGAGACCACTCCGTTCCTGCTGGACAAGATCCAGAAGCTCACCGGAGGCGACAGCCTGAAGAGCAACATTCAGCTGGTGTTCAACAACGCCCGCCTGGGCGCTGCCATCGCCACCGAACTGGTGAAGTAATGAAGAAGACCGTCCGATTGTTCCGGACGGTCTTTTTTACACCCGCAGACCGCCCGTCACATATGCTGATGTGGGCGGTCTTTTCCTTTGCCAAAGGAACCATTTCGTGATATCATATCACTGTATGCAGACCGCCTCCGGAGCGTGAAAAAATGAAAAGAGGCGACGTCTATCTGGCCGCGCTGGACCCTGTGATCGGCAGTGAACAGGGCGGAACGAGGCCGGTTGTCATCATCCAGAACGATATCGGAAACCTGCATGCACCCACCGTCATCGCCGTGCCGCTCACCGGCAGTACCCAGAAGCCCCCGCTTCCAACCCACGTGGAAATCGATGAAGGCGAAGGCGGGCTGTGGCGTGCATCCACCGCACTGTGCGAACAGGTGCGCACACTGGAAAAGACGCGGCTGATCCGGCGTCTGGGCGCGCTGGAAGCGTCCACGCTGCGCCGCATCGACCGTGCGCTCAGGGTTTCGATGGATATTGCATGCCAAAGCGGGGAACACTACTGAAGAAGCGGCTGCCCGGCAGCCGCCAAAGGAGCGCGTATGAAAAAACTGTCCATTCTCAAAAACGAACAGGTGCTTGCCTACACTCAGATCGTCTTCGGATGCGTGCTGGGCGCAGCGGCCTATCCGCTGTTCCTGACGCCCAACCACATCTCTCCCGGCGGACTAACGGGTATTGCCATGGTGTTCAACTACCTGTTCGGAGCGCCGGTCGGCACCACGAGCCTTCTGATGAACGTGCCTCTGTTCATAATCGGTTTCCGCGCCATGGGCAGGGTGTTTGTGTTCCGTTCGCTGATTGCGGCGCTCCTGTTTTCGCTGTTGATCGATATCATCCCGCTGCCTGTGGCCACGATGAATCCACTGCTGGGCGCGGTGTTCGGCGGCGTGATTCTCGGCGTTGGCCTGGGTCTGATCCTGCGCGGCGGCGCCACCACCGGCGGTACCGACATGGCTGCCAGAATGCTTCACAAGAAGTTCCAGCATATCAGCGTGGGTACGATTCTGTTTGCCATCGACTGCGTGTCCGTGCTCATGGCCGGCATCAGCATCGAGGTGGAATACGCACTGTATGCGCTCATCTGCATTTACATCTCCGACAAGGTTGTCGACATGGTCATGACCGGCGTGACGCATGAAAAGGCATGCTACATCATTTCCAATCATTATGAGGCCATCAAGCAGGAGATTATGATCAAGCTTGAGCGCGGCGTAACGGTTTTGCATGCCGAGGGCGGCTGGAGCGGTCAGCAGAGGCCGGTGCTTCTGTGCGTCCTCAGCGCGCAGGAGGTTGGTCGTGTGAAGGCCATTGTGCGCACGGCGGACGAGACGGCGTTTGTGTTTATCTCGGATGCACATGAAGTGTTGGGCGAGGGGTTCCGCAAGCTTGCGGAGTGATAGTGAAAAGAAAGAGGAGCTGATGCCGGATGGCAGAGGCTCCTCTTTTTGCGCAGTTTTGCGCGGATGCGCGCGGTGCATGATACTCGTGCCCACGAGGAACGGGTCCTACTTTTTCCAGAAAAAGTAGGCAAAAAGCTGGCGACGGCGTCGCTTCGGGAAATCCCCTTGATTGCCCGGCTTGGAAACGGGGCGCGCAATTCGGCTTGACTTGGGTGTTTGGCTCTGGTTTCTTACTTTATTGATTTTGCCGCGAGCGCGCGCCTGATCCGTTTCCAAACCGGGCGAGGGGATTTCCCTGCGCTCCTGATGTCGCCGGTCGTACCCGCCGCTTGGGTGTATCTTTCTTTCGGGCTGCAGGCATGGTTGGAGTGATGATGGAAACGAGCAAACAAGCGAGCCCCGACACCCTCCGTGGAGGGGCGGTCTGAACATGCAAGGCCAAACGCCGTCCGCCAAGCCCCGCGAAGCGGTCCACGGGTCAAGGGCGAAGCCCTTGTCCGGGGTCCAGGGGCACCGCCCCTGGTTGTGATTTGGCGGAGGGTGTGGTATAATGGGTAGGTATTCCCATTGATGAAAGGAAAGAAACCCAAATGAAAAAAAACAACGATAATGTGATTGCGCGCATCATCAAGGGCGCGGTCATCTCCATCGGCGCTCTGCTTCCGGGCATCAGCGGCGGCGCGCTGTGCGTGATCATGGGCATTTATAAGCCGATGATGGAACTGCTGGGCGAAATCGTGCAGGTGGTAACCCGCACGGCTGGCGGCGTGCTGGGCAAGATTTGGCCCAAGCTCAAGCCTGAGGGCGATCCCTTCGACCTGTTCAAGAAGTATTTTTCTTTCTTCTGGCCCATCGGCGTGGGCGTGGTTGTGGGCGCGCTGGGCATTTCGAAGCTTCTGGGCAGCGTGCTTGAACGCTGGGAAACCGAAGCGCTGTTTGTGTTCATCGGTCTGATTCTGGGCACCCTGCCCGGACTGCTCAAGGAAGCCCGTCAGGAAGGCGTGAGCAAGGGCAGCTGGATTGCTCTGGTCGCGGCGCTGGCGGCGATGCTGGCGTGGATGATTCCCATGTCTCTGGGCGGACAGGCCACCGTTACCCCCAATTTCTTCTGGTGGTGCGTGTGCGGCGTGCTGTGGGGTCTGGGCATCATCGTGCCCGGCATGAGCCCCTCCAACCTGTTCTTCTTCCTTGGTCTCGCTACGCCCATGTATGCGGCCATCGGCTCTCTGGACTTCGGCGTGCTGATTCCGATGCTGGGCTGCCTGGTGTTGTGCATCCTGCTGGTCTCCAAGTTCGTCAACATCTGCCTGAAGAAGTGGTACTCCATCTTCATGCATGCGGTGGTCGGCATCGTTCTGGCCTCCACCATCGTGATCCTGCCGCCTGTGAAGCTCCTCATCACTCCTGGCTATACCTTCGGCATGAGCTTCCTCAACTGGGTGATTTATGCCGTGTGCTTCGGCGCGGGCTGCGCTGCGGCTATGCTCCTGGGCAGCAAAGACTGATTTCAAACCATTCAAAAACCCGGCGTGTATGATAAACACGCCGGGTTTTTAATGTCGATATCCGATCGCACAAGCGAGCCGGGAGGCCCTACGCCGACCGGCAGTCTGAATATGCAAGTCCAAACACCGTCACCCACCGGAGATTGTCGTTACGGGCAAGACTCGCTTGAAGTCAGTGTATGACCCTACTTGCGGTAGTGGCTCGTTGTTGTTGCGTACCGCTCGTGGCGGTAATGCCGACACCATTTACGGACAG
>JAGBBE010000047.1 GCA_017938645.1 Clostridia bacterium | reverse complement strand
GCATGGGTGAAGCTCAAATTCACTGCGCTAAATCTGAAAAAGCTCGCCATCCACAAGTGGATGCTCTTGCTTGTTTCTTCGATTTTTCACATGATTGAAGCCACTTTGCTACACGGCAAAGTGGCTTCTTTGACAGTCTGCAAGGCCGATGGATGCAAATCCATCGGCCTTTTACAATGTTGAAAATTCAGTCGACTGTATGGCGTTTTTGCGGGATTTGTCGTATACTGATGAAGAAAGCAGGATGGGAGGGAGCTGCAATGCATAAAGTCAGAAATGAACATCCTCAGGAGCGTCATCGCCCAGTACCACGCAAGAAAAAGCGCTTCTGGAGACTTCGGAGGTTTTTTCGAGGCTATCTGATGGCTGTAGGCGCGCTGACCACGGGATATGTTCTGGTTCAGCTGATTGTGCTACTGCTTGTTGAAATTGCAAAGTGGCAGACGCCGTAAATCCATTTTGGAGGACTTTTTTTGAAACGGATTGTGAAGAAAACGATTTCGTTCATATGCAGTATCGCTATGGTGCTGGCAGCTGTTCGTTTTGGTCCAGCGATAGTTATCCGATTTTTCGGTCCGGAGAACACGCAGTGGATCAGCGAGCAGTTCAGTCAGACCTTGCGTGAAAAAAATGAACTGATAGTTTACGAGGTTGAAACAACCGGGCAGGAGACGGTATCTCAGGATGCATGGCTGATTGGAACGGTACAGAAGGTTATGCTTCCATACACTTTTCAGATGAGATTCACGGTTAATTTGAGTGAGGTTCAGGTCGCTGCTACGGAAAACTCGATTGTTGTTACGGTTCCGGAGCCCAAACCCGGTTATCAGAAACTGACGGTTGACGAGGATGGAATCCGAAAAGTTGACTGGCTTTATCCGCTGACGCCGGAAAGATATGCCGAAATGGTCAGCCAGGTAGAAGAAAAACTGTTTGAAAATGCAGCATCCAACCCCGAATTTCAGAAGAATGCATGGGACATTACGGTTGAAAATCTTGAGTCCCTTTTTGTAACCGTTGCTGATGAAAGCTTTTTGGGCAGAACCTGCGATATTCAGATCGTGCCTTTGAGTACGAACAAAGAGGAGACTTTGTAACAAAACAAAATATTCCCAAGGCAGACAATCCATGAATTGTCTGCCTTTTTTAAGTTCATTTGCTCCGGAAAGATTACATTTATTCTATCTATATTTACATTCCATGAAAAAAAGGTTACAATCATAGAGTAATTATCTTTGATCATCACAGGAGGACTCTGCAATGGATCAAGCCATTCTGAATCGTCTTACCGCAAATCTTTCTGAAATCGCTGTATATGCAGCCATTGTGATTGTAACACTGACAGGATTGTGTAAGTGCATATACCCTCTTTTGCGAAATGCTGCACTTTTGAATCGCGCTGTCGTGAAACTGGAAAAGAGCACGGCAGCAGGAGAACGTCCCATGTGGCGCGAAGCACGCTTTCTTGGACGTTCACTGAGAAACGAGTGGCAGCAATTCCTGCTCAATGCCGGACAACTTGATCTGCGCGGCATTCCCTGCGATACGAGGGAATATATCAACGAAGAAACGGTTATCGACAAGCCCGGTCATGCTCAGCTTGCCGAACTGATCCCCGGACTTCTGACTTCTTTGGGTATCCTTGGCACGTTCATGGGTCTGATGCAGGGTTTGACGAGCGTAGACTTCAGCAATGCCGAGGGAACCATTCAGAGTATTCCGAAGCTTCTGAGCGGTATGCAGTTTGCATTTGCTACGTCTGTAGCGGGTATTGCCTGTTCGCTTCTGTTCAATATGTTCAACCGCATGGCGGCTGGACGTGCTTTGCATGCCCTGGATCATTTTGAAGATGCCTTCTATGAGCTGGCCATGCCGCGTCCGCTTCAGCCTGACGTTCAGCTTCTGTGCCAGAAACAGGATGAAGATGCCAGAATGATGCATCTGGCGGAGAGTGTTGCCAACCATGTTGCAGCGACGCTGGAAATGGCCGTCGGCCGTGCGATGAATCCGCTTACACAGTCACTTGACACCTTCATCAAGTGCGCAACCCGCGAACAGGTCGATGGTGTGCGTCGAATCGTCGGACAGTTTGTCCAGCAGATGAATACCACACTTGGCGATCAGATGAACGATTTGGGTGAAGTCATGCGTACTGCGGCGGAAATGCAGCGGGATACGCAGAAGAATCTTCATAACACCATGGCGGCTGTGCAGAATATGGCGCACGACGCCCAGAGCATTGAAGCATCCTCTGCTCAGATTGCCGAGCAAATGCAGCTTCTTGCACAAAAAATGGAGCTGGATGAAAATAACCGCATCGATCAGGCTGCCGGTGCCCGTCAAGCAAGCGATGAACTGACGCATCAGCTTGAGCAGCTTTCGGAATCTTTGCGTTATATGCAGCTTGCTGTAAATGCGTTGACAGACGAACTGAATGGAACCACAACGGGCAGCGAGGGCTGAGGAGGAGCATATGTCGAGAAGAAGATATACGCGCCGAAGCGGCGGAAAGGCCGACGGAGGCTCTGCGTGGATCAGTTATTCGGACATGATGGCTGCGCTGATTCTGCTGTTTGTGCTGTTCCTGTGTTACAGCGTGTATCAGTATTTTGTCATGCTTGAAACAAAAACCGCTGAACTGGACGAACAGAGCGCCTTGCTTACGGCTCAGCAGCAGACCATGGATGTCCAGCAGCTTACGCTGAACGAACAGCAGGCCACTCTTGAAGAGCAGCAGTCGATCCTTGCTGAACAGAAGCTGACGCTGGAACAGCAGCAGAGCACGCTGGATGAACAGCAGCTGGCACTGGCGGCACAGCAGTTGATTCTGCTGGAAAGAGAAAACGAACTGACTAGCGCTCTTACTCAGCTGGATGAGCAGAAAGCGCTTCTGGACGAGCAGACGCTTACGCTGGAGGAGCAGCAGAAGATCATTATTGCTGCGCAATTGGCTCTGTCTGAAAAAGAACAGGAACTTTCGCTTGCCAATATCGAGCTCGAAAACAAGCAGCAGGCGCTGGCTGATGCAACCATTCTTTTGGGTCAGCAGCAGGATGCCATGAATGTTCAGCAGCAGCGTCTGGATGATCTCGTTGGCGTTCGAACAAAGATTGTACGTGAACTGACGACTGCGCTGACGCGTGCCAATCTGAAGGCGAGCGTTGATGCAAATACTGGCGATATTATGCTGGAGAGCGCCGTGTTCTTTGATGTTGGCAAGAATCAGATCAAGCAGGAGGGTCAGGATTTCCTCAGACGATTTATCCCCGTGTATTTGGGCGTTCTTCTGCAGAATGAATACGCCGATTATGTTGGTGAGATCATTATTGAAGGACATACGGACACGCAGGGCAACTATCTGTCCAATCTGGAACTTTCTCAGGAGCGCGCTTTGAGCGTAGCAACCTTCTGTCTTGAATCGCCTGAATTGACCAACAGGCAGCTTGAAATGCTTCGTGATATACTCACGGCGAAGGGCCGCAGCTATTCCGACCCGATTTACAACACGGATGGCTCGGTGAATATGGATGCATCCCGTCGAGTTGAGTTCAAGTTCCGCATGAAGGACTCTGAAATGATCGACGAAATCCGCAAAATGCTCAGCAGCTACGAATAAAAAGGAGACGCATATGAGAGGATTAAAGTTTGCCGCGATTGCATCATTTTCGCTGCTGCTGGTCATGCTTCTGATGGTAGGTTATCTTTTTATGACGGCTGAGGTACAGGTCACTGATATCAGGGCACAGGGAACAGGTATCACTGCCGAGGAGCTTGCGGAAATCAAGACTTCCATTGAAGAAAACACTTTTGTTGGAACGCTGTATCAGAAGCCTCTTGAGTGGAAGGACGCATCGGAGTATATCTATCTGGATTATTCCGTTAAACTGCTCAACAACTGCCTGGTACCCATTGACATGATTGAAGCTCAGATTGTTCCTCAGTCCAATGACATCCTGCAGGCCGGAGATCTGAATGTGCATTCGCTCGACATGAAAACCGAAGGCGATCTGAAGGTACGTATTCTTACAACAAAGGATACACATCCGATTCGTGAGATCATCGTAACCTATTATGTTTGGGGCGTAAGTTTTAGCCTGAAGACCGTCTATGGCGGATAAGGAGACGCAGAAATGTGTACGGCAGTTTCATATCGAAACGGGGAGCACTTTTTTGGGAGAAATCTGGATCTGGAATACTCTTTCCATGAAACAGTAACCATTACGCCGCGGAATTATCCTTTCCATTTCCGGAAGGCTGGTGATCTGCTTTCTCATTACGCCATGATCGGCATGGCGTATGTTGTTGACGACACTCCACTGTATTACGAAGCCACCAATGAAAAAGGCGTGAGCATGGCCGGGCTGAACTTTCCGGGGAACGCGGTATACCAGCCTGAATGCAAAGAAAAGGACAACGTATCGCCTTTTGAGTTTATCCCATGGATTTTAGGACAGTGTGCCTCGATTGAGGAAGTTCGTCTGTTGCTGGAGAAAATCAATCTGGTGCAGATCAATTTCAGCGAAAAACTTCCTCTATCTCCGCTGCATTGGCTGATTTCAGACCGAAATCAGTCGCTCACGGTAGAGTGCATTGAGGATGGACTGAAAGTCTACGACAATCCTGTAGGCGTGCTGACCAACAATCCGCCTTTTGAAATACAGCTGTTTTCGCTGAACAACTACATGCATGTAACTGCTCGTCCGCCGGAGAATCGTTTCAGCGAATCGCTGAAGCTGAACAGATACAGCCTCGGAATGGGCGGAATGGGCCTGCCGGGAGATCTGTCCTCCAACTCCAGATTTGTCAAAGCAGTCTTTACAAAGCTGAATTCCCTTTCGGGGACAACGGAGTCGGAGAACATCAGTCAGTTCTTTCATATCCTTGGCTCTGTAGAGCAGCAGCGCGGATGTACCATGGTTCGCGAAAATGAGTACGAGTTTACACTCTATTCGTCCTGCTGCAATACGGATCGCGGAATTTACTACTATCGTACATATGAAAACAGTCAGATCACCGCAGTGGATATGCATCATGAGGATCTTGAGGGAACAGCGCTCGTTTCTTATCCGCTGATAACAGGGCAACAAATTCGGATGCAGAATTGATATACAAAAAACACGGCAGTCAGTTGACTGCCGTGTTTTGCGTGCAAGTGTTTTCTTACTGGTTCTTGAAAGCAGTGTAAATTTCCTGGAAGGTGGTTTCGTCGGCACCGACGGCCTCAATAAACTCGGCGGTAGCAAGCAGCTCGGCGGGGATGTTCATGGCGCCGGAAGCGTTGAAAGCTTCGCTCAGATAGGGAACAGCGGCCTTGTTAACGCACATATAGCCCTGATATTCAGCGTTGTGAGCAGCAACTTCGGGACGCATGAGATAGTCAAGGAAAACATGGGCATTGTCAGCGTTCTTCGCGCCTTCGGGAATTACGAAACCATCAATACCGAAGCCGATGCCTTCCTTGGGATGTACAACCTTCAGATTGGGATTCTCCTGCAGCAGCAGGTGAGCAAAGGAAGCAAAAACGTAGCCGACGCTGGCTTCACCGGTACTCAGAGCGGTGTAGGATTCCAAATCGCCGAAGGTGACGATGTTCTTGTACAGAGGCATCATCTTTTCCTTCATGCGGGCAAGCACTTCGGGATCGGTTTCATTCATGCTTTCGCCCATGGACTTGAGCACCATGCCGCACAGAACACGGGCATTCTCCAGAACAGCAACGCTGTCAGCCAGTTCTTCGTTCCACAGATCTTCATAACCGGTGATCTCGAAAGGAACCACAGAGGGGTCGTAAATGATCATGGTTGCACCAGCAACATAGGGGATTACATACTCGTTCTCGGGGTCGAATTTCTGGCTGAGAAAGCTGGGATCAAGGTTCGCATAGTTGGTGAACTTGCTCAGATCCAGTTTCTGCAGCATGCCCTGCTGACGCAGAATGTCCAGAGAGTAGTCGCTGGAGAGGATCAGATCGTAGTCGCTGCCGCCGCCCTGGGTTACCTTGAGCAGCATGCTGTCGATGGAATCCATGGGGGACCAGATGACCTTGATGCCGGTTTCTGCCTCGAAGGCGGCAAGGGTATCGGCGTCTACGTAACCTTCCCAGCTGAGGATGTTTACGACGTTTTCTTCTGCCATGCTGAAAGCAGGGATCATCATGAGCAGAGCCAGAAGCAGAGCGATCATTTTTTTCATAAGATTAATCTCCTTTCAATTATACGAATTCCTTACGGAAAAACGTTTCATTTTTGAGTGGCGCGTTTCATCCGTGCGTTCTGTATGCTGGACAGATAACGGCTCAGACCTACAGCGATGAATACTACGCCCATAATCAGAGTGCACAGCGCGTTGACCTGCGGCGATACGCCTACCTTCACGCTGGAGTAGATTTTCAGCGGAAGCGTTCCTTCGCCAGCGCCGTAGACGAAGAAGCTGATCACGAAATCATCCAGCGACATAGCTAGCGCGAGAAATGCGCCGCTGATGATGGCAGGCCGACAGAGTGGAAGGGTAATGTCCCAAAGAACGCGTGCGGGGTTGGCACCGAGGTCACGCGCGGCGTCGAACAGTGCCTGATCCATGCCCACCAACCTGCTTTTGACGTTCATGAAGATGTAGGGGATACAGAACGTCGTATGGGCCAGCACCAGTCTCAGATCATTTCCGCGAATGCCGATGGCATTGAAGATGACCATGAAGGCAAGGCCAAGAATGATTTCAGGAATCATAATGGGCAAGGAAACGAGTGCTTCCATGAAGCTGTCAAACTTTGACGCCTTCTTGTGCTGTGTAAGCGTTCTTTGCGCCATGCCGATTGCGCCCAGCGTACCAACCACACACGAGACGGCAACTGACCACGCAGCAACACGAAGACTTAACAGCAATGCGCCGCCATAGCCGTTTCGCCCGGTAAAGAGCTTGGAATACCACTGCGTCGTCCAGCCTGTGAAGGCGATAGGAATCCGCGCTGTATTCGCGTTAAACGAGTAGATAACCACCACGACAATGGGCAGATACATGATTACCAGCACAAGGCCCAGAAAGAGCAGGGAACCGATTGAACGTTTTTTCAACTCGATCCCTCCTTAAAACAGGCTCGTATTTTCCGAACCGCCAAGCTTGCGGTACACCGCAATGACAGCGCCGGTTACAGAGAGCAGAAGGACGCTCAGCGCGGCAGCCATGGGAAGGTCGCGGCTATTGATCAGCTGCTGAATGAGGCCGCCGGCAAGCACAGTTTTGGAGCCGCCTAGCAGATCATTGAGGAAGAACAACCCCATCGACGGAATGAAAACCAGAACGCAGCCCGCCATCAGTCCGGCCAACGTCAGCGGAACGGTTACTGTGAAGAAAGCATAGAGAGGAGAAGCACCCAGATCGCGCGCTGCTTCCACCACGGAATAATCCAGCTTTTCCACGGTGCTGAAGGTAGGAAGGATCATAAAGGGGATCAATGCGTAGACCATGCCCAGCAGTACTGCTCCATCGGTGTAGAGCAGTTTTAACGGTTTCTGGATGATTCCCAGCGAAAGCAGGAAGGTGTTCAGCGGGCCATTGCCCATCAGAAGAATGCGCCAGCCGTAGATGCGGATCAGCGCGTTTGTCCAGAAAGGAACAATGATCAGAAGCATGATGATCGAGCGTGCTTTGGGATTCAGACGCGCCATCAGATATCCGAAAGGATAGCCGATCAGTATGCATAGCACCGTGGTAATTCCGGCAAGCCGAAGGCTTTTGAGCAAAACGGAAAGGTATTCCGGCGAAGCCAGCCTCTGGTAATTGGCCAGTGTCACTTCATTGGTTACACCTGCGATTTCGCCACGGCTGAGAAAACTGAGCCCAATGACGTACAGCAGTGCAACAAATACAAATACAATCGTCCACAGATACATCGGAAGCTTCAGAAAACGCGAAAAACGCAGATCCTGATTCTTGGAAGCGTTCATCCCTTCGCCTCCTCATCGTGAACGATGGGAGCATGATGAAGATTCCATCCCACATAGACTTCGCTGCCAACAGGATGCGCATCTGCTTCGTCAGACTGCGTCACCGCCCGGATGATCAGAGAATCATTCAGTGCAATTTGCGTATGCTGCATTCCTCCGGAATACTCCTTGCTGTGAATGACGCCCTTGAGTGTCATACCGTGCTGAGGATCGTTTCCGTAATGAATGCGGTTGGGACGGAGGCAAAGCACAACACGATCTCCCTTTGCAGGAGAACAGTTTTCGGAAGAAAACGCAGGAAGCATAACGCCGTTTACATTGATCTGTAGTCCATCAAAGCTTACATCAGCGACGACGCCGTGCAGAAGATTGCTCTGACCGATGAAGTCGGCGGCAAAGAGCGTTTTGGGATGCTCATAGATTTCTTCCGGCGTACCGATTTGTTCAATCAGACCATTGCGCATGATAACGATGCGCGAGGACATGTTGAGCGCCTCTTCCTGATCGTGCGTAATGTAGATGAAAGTAATGCCCAACTGCTGCTGAAGCTGCTTGAGCTCGTGCTGCATTTCCAGACGAAGCTTCTGATCCAGCGCGCCAAGTGGTTCATCCAGCAGAAGAACCTTGGGCTGAAGCACCACCGCACGAGCGATAGCAACACGCTGACGCTGACCGCCGGAGAGCTGTGAAGGCATACGCTTCTCATAGCCTGAAAGACGCACGAGAGAAAGCGCGGCATTGACGCGTTCGCGCTGCTCCTGCTTGCTTACCTTCATGACGCGAAGGCCATAAGCAATGTTCTGAAATACATTCATGTGCGGGAACAGAGCATAATTCTGGAATACCGTATTGACGGGACGCTTTTCGGGCGCAAGGCCGGTCATATCTTCGCCCTGCAGGTAGACTTTGCCGGAACTCGGCTGTTCCAGACCAGCAATAATGCGAAGCGTTGTGGTCTTGCCGCAGCCGCTCGGACCCAGCAGTGTGAGAAACTCGCCGGGATAGACGTCCAGATTCAGGCTGCGCAGCACAGGACCTTCGCCAAAATCCTTTGTAATATTCTCTAAATGGAGAATCGGGTTATTCATTCGCAGTATCTCCCTTCTGCTGTGCAGCGGTGCACAAAACATCCAGCAGTCCGCGTACCTGCGGCCAGATAGCGCTGTTGATGGAATAAATCACAGCACATCCCTCTTTGCGGGAAAGAACCAGCTGCGCATCCACCAGCAGCTTCATGTGATAGCTGATTGTTGGTTGGGTGCACGCAAATGCTCGGTGGATCTCACAGCCATTCAGATCCTGAGTGGAAAGCATGCTTAAGATGCTCAGGCGCGTTTCATCGCACAGCACTTTGAGGATTGGAATCGAGGACTTAAAGCAATCCATGCTCTGCACGTCTCCTTTGAATAATAGAAAAGCTTCTATATCGATAATATTTTATATCATACCGGGATATGTGTCAATAAGGGAAAGAATTAGGCTACCGATGAATATATATCACGGTGACAGCCTATGTGAAACGTGATATAATACAAAATCATCAAATGTGAGGAGGGACGCTGATGCAGAGCGTACGCAGCGTGTCGGATCACCGGATTGCCGGAAATATGGATACTTCTTTTTTGAAGCTTCTGGCACTGGTTTTTATGTTCATAGATCATTTGGGCGTTGTGATTTTTCCGGGTGTTATGGAGTTCCGTGTGATCGGACGCATGGCTTTTCCGCTGTATGCATGGTGCCTGGTGGTCGGAAGCGTGAAGACGCGCAATCCGTTGAAGTATGGTTTACGGCTTTTGCTGGCTGCAGTTGTCTCGCAACCGCTGTATATGCTTGCGCTGAACCACAGCTGGACGGATTACAGCATTCTCTTTACGCTGCTGATTGCACTGGTAGCGATTCAGGGCATCCGTATGCACAAATTCGGAAGCGAAATCTGGGTTCCTGCGTTGTGTTACCTGCTGCTGGGATTTATCGATGTTGACTATGGCTGGAAGGGTCTTACGTTTATTCTGGTTCTGTATATGGCTCGCGAATCACGTTCGGGACTTGCAGCGGCTTTCCTTGCTTATGCACTGTTCTGGGGCACATCTACCAGCTATATCACCACGCTGTTTGGCTACAAGTTCCCCTTCCTTTCGTGGCCGGGTATTGGTACGGTACTTACCTCCTTTTTCCGTCTGCAGACAATGTGCTGGCTGTCTCTGCCGCTGATTCTGATTCCCATGAAAACCGGTATCAAGCTGCCCAAATGGCTGGGATATGGTTTTTATCCGCTGCATCTGATTGTGCTGATCATTCTCAGACTGATGAATGGGGCAAGCTTTGCGATGCTGGCAAGCGGATTCTGATGACAAAACTGCCGGGATGCTTTGTGAAAACATCCCGGCAGTTTTCGATAATAGGGATTATGCCTTGGGAGGCAGCATTGTCAGACCGATTCGCTGCTTTTTCTGATCGACGTCAACCACCCACACCTGTACGATGTCGCCAACCTTGACCACTTCGGAGGGATGGCGGATAAAGCGGGTAGCCATACGGCTGATGTGAACCAGTCCGTCCTGATGCACACCGATATCAACAAACGCGCCGAAATCGATCACATTTCGTACGGTTCCTTTGAGCTCCATTCCGGGCGCAAGATCCTTGATATCCAGAACATCAGTGCGCAGAATGGGCTTGGGCAGATCGTCGCGAGGATCGCGTCCGGGCTTCTGAAGTTCTCGGACGATGTCCTTCAGCGTCGGTTCGCCGATGCCGATTTGTTCTGCCAGTTTTTTCAGTCCCAGTTCTTCAACGCGTGCGTTCAGGTCGCCGAGTTTTCCGGCTTTGATGTCGGAAAGCTGATAACCGAGTGTTTCCAGCAGAGCCTTTGCTGCGGCGTAGCTTTCCGGATGCACTGCGGTTGAATCCAGTGCGTTCTTGCTGTCGCGAACGCGCAGGAAGCCAGCGCACTGTTCAAACGCCTTTGGACCAAGTTTGGGAACCTTTTTCAGCTGAGCGCGGCTGGTGATGCCGTTTTCTTCGCGATAGGCTACAATGTTTTTGGCTAGCGCAGGCCCGATGCCGGCAACATGGGAGAGAAGGGAAGGAGAGGCAGAGCTGACTTCAACGCCAACGCTGTTTACACAACCTTCCACCACGCCGTCCAGTGCTTCTTCCAGCTGGCTTTCCTTCAAGTCGTGCTGGTACTGGCCGACGCCGATGGCCTTGGGATCAATCTTGACCAGTTCAGCCAGCGGATCCTGCATGCGGCGCGCAATGCTGACAGCACTTCGCAGAGAAACATCGAACTGAGGGAATTCCTCGGCCGCCAGTTTGCTCGCAGAATAAACAGATGCTCCGGCTTCGCTTACGATCATGTAAGCTGTGCCTTCTGCAAGCTCCGGCAACAGGGAAGCGATAAACTGTTCAGCTTCGCGGGAGGCTGTACCGTTACCGATAGCGATAGCAGTTACGCCATAGCGGCGACACATATCAACAATATCCTTGCGTGCACGTGCTTTGGCGGATTCCTGACCGGGAAGGGTAAAGTGTCCTACACCGGTAGCAAGAACCTTGCCATTTTCATCAACAACAGCGAGCTTGCAGCCGGTGCGGAATCCCGGGTCGACGCCGAGCGTGACGCGGCCTTTGACCGGCGGAGCCATCAGAAGCTGATGGAGGTTTTTGCCGAATACCTGAATGGCAGCGGTATTGGCACGATCAGTCAGTTCATTGCGGATTTCACGTTCAATGCTGGGCTGAAGCAGACGGTCCCAGGCATCTGCCACGGCAAGACGAACCTGTCCGGTGGTGGTGCTGCCCTCACGTACGAAAGCTTTTTCAAGGATCGCAATGCACGCGTCATCACTTACGCGGACGGCAGCTTTCAGGAAATCCTCGCGCTCTCCGCGGTTGATGGCAAGCACGCGGTGCGCAGGAATATTGCGTACTTCCTGAGAAAACTCGTAGTACATGCTGTATACGCTGTCCTCAT
>JAGBBE010000046.1 GCA_017938645.1 Clostridia bacterium | reverse complement strand
GCGATTTCCGTTCTGTTACCAGACAACACCTTGATGAAGTTGAAATGCTCCTCAACAATCGCCCTCGCAAATGCCTCGGCTGGCTCTCTCCTGTTGAGTTCCTTTCCAAGTGTTGCACTTGATTTGACAATCTGCCCGATTTCCCCCCTTAGACCCTCTGGACTCCCATATCCCCCTTAAAACGACCGGGGACACCCCGGACCCCCGTATGAATAAGGTAAGGGATATAAGGAAGAGGAACGTGGCAAACAATTAAGCCATAGTTCCGGGCGCACCAGGTGACGCGCCCTCTTCTTCTTTACCAGACGCGCTTGGTATGCAAAACGCCGCCCTGATGATGGACGGCGCTTTTCATTAATTTTCTGGCATGGTCTCCAACGCTGCTTTGAGCATGGAAAGAATCATTTGCTGCTGAGATGGTGTCGCTTTCTTCCACAGCTCAGCAAATTCATCCGGAAGATCATTATCACTGTGCTCCAGCTGATCTTGCAGCAGATAATTCGGTGATACCTTCAGCGCATTACATAGGGATATAAAGAGCGGCAGACTTGGCAGACCTCTGTCTCCCTCAAGATGACGCAGATAAATTGGGTTAATGTAGCACTCTTCTGCTATATCATCAGCAGTCAAATTCAAAGCTTTTCTGGCGTTCTTCAATCGTTGTCCCAAAGTGCACTTTTCCATCATTTTCACCTTGAATATGATCTTTCAACTCATATTTATTCGTTTTAAGCTTACAATGATGGAGGATTTCACAAAATGTCTGTAAAAATAAGTAATATGATCTTAAAAATCATATCGAGGTGAAAACATGAAGATTTGTGCTTTTTTCGGCCATCGGGACGCTTATTCCGTGGATACCGATCATCTTGCTTCACTGATTGAACAGGCCATCAGCGAATATGGCTGTTTTGTATTCTGGTGCGGCGGCTATGGCGCATTCGATCATGTAGCCGCGCAAACTGTGCGTAAACTCAAAAACCAGCACCCGACAATCAAACTGGTGCTGGTTTATGCCTATCTTCCCGTTCAAAAAGATCCCCTCGCAGACCTCTACGATGAAACCTTTATCCCAGACGGTCTCGAAACCGTTCCAAAACGCTTTGCCATTTCCCGCCGCAACGACTGGATTGCCAAACACTGCGACATGGCCATTGCGTGTGTCAGCACATCCCACGGCGGAGCGTATCAGGTCTGCCGGAAAATCCTGCGCCTGCATAAACCTGTTCTGAATCTTGGCAGCCTGCCCCTTCACCTTTAAGCGTGCCTAAAACCCGAAAGAAAGAACCGCCCAAGTGGCGGGCGGCGTGGGCGACATTAGGAGCGCAGGGAAATCCCCCCGCCCGGTTTGGGAACGGATCAGGGGCGCGCTCGCGGCCAAGCCCACAAACAAAGAACCCAAAACCATTCACCCACGCCAAGCCGAATCGCGCACCCCGTTCCCAAACCGGGCAATCAAAGGGGATTTCCCTTAAGCGACGCGTCGCCTGCTTTTTGCTACTTTTTCCGGAAAAAGTAGAACCCGTCCCTCGTCGGTACGAGTATCATGTGTACATACACATTCCCCGCGCAAAACTGCGCAAAAAAGAGCTGCCACCTCAGTAGCAGCCCCTTTTTCATTCACCAATTTCATCGGCCAGGATGCCGGCACAGGCTTCCACATACTTCACACACGGACGTACGCGGTAATACTCCGGCGTGCGTTCGCTGGGCATGCTCTTGGCCTCAATGCCCGCCTTCGCCAGAAGCTCGCGGCAGTTGAGCGTTTCATACTGGTCGGTAAAAATCGCACCCAGACGCTGCTCGCGCGCATAGAGGCTCTTTTTGCCTTCCATGTCCTCAGCATCATCATACCCGTGCACCTGACTCATCACCATGCACATGGCGCTGAATGCACCGCACAATACGCGGATGCCGCCCAAGCCTCCGCCAAAGCCGCTGGCAAGACGTACCACGGCCAGCTCCTCCATGCCCATTTCAGGCGCAAAGGCTCCGGCTACGGCCTGCGCGCAGTTGTAGCCGCTCAAAAACAGCTCGCGCGCCTTGGCGATCTTTTCTTCACGGTAGCTCATGGATTAGTCCTTCTTGACCAGATCGTAGATCGCGTCGGCGATGCTGTCCAGCCAGTCGCCGTTGAACAGCTCGATCATGCCCTTGTCAATGCCGCCGGCCAGCTTGGGATCAATGGGCAGCTTGGCGGTCAGGGGAATGTCGTAGCGGGAGGCGATCTCTTCCACATGGCTCTTGCCGAAGATCTCGATGTGACGGTCGCAGTCCGGGCAGGCGATGTAGGACATGTTTTCCACCAGACCCATCACGGGGATGTTCATCATGCCGGCCATCTTGAGGGCCTTTTCCACGATCATCTCCACCAGTTCCTGAGGCGTGGAGACCAGCACCAGACCGTCAACGGGGATGGACTGGCACACGGTGAGCATCACGTCGCCGGTTCCCGGAGGCATGTCGATGAAGAGAATGTCCTTGTCGCCCCAGATCACGTCGGTCCAGAACTGCTGCACAGCGCCGGCGATGACCGGGCCGCGCCAGACCACAGGGTCGGACTCGTTTTCAAGCAGGAGGTTGAGGCTCATCACATCGATGCCGGTGGTGGTGCGAACAGGGAAAATGCCCTGATCGCTGCCCAGCGCCTTTTCCTTGAGGCCGAAAGCCTTGGGGATGGAGGGGCCGGTGATGTCGGCGTCGAGCACGCCAACCTTGAGGCCCTGACGCTGCGCTATCACGGCCAGCATGGCGGTAACGAGGCTCTTGCCCACGCCGCCCTTGCCGGAGCACACGCCGATGACGTGCTTCACGTGGCTGAGCTCATGGGGCTTGGCAAGCAGGCTTTCCGGCTCCTTGCGGGAGGAGCAGTTGGCGCTGCAGGTGGAACAGTTGTGGGTGCATTCGCTCATGGTTGCAGTTACCTTCCTTCTATCGTGGTGAACGGAGAATTATTCCTTCTGACCGCAGATTTCCACGGCCATGCGCGCCGCCTCACGGATGAGGCCGTCCAGCGGCTGCCTGCCAACGCCTGCAATGCGCAGCCCGCATCTTTCCAGCGGCACCAGCACCTTCTGGCCTTCGGAGAGGCTTACGGCGGCGGCGATGCCGGGTGAGATTTCGCCCATCATGGCATTGGCATGCAGGATGCCGGTAACGCCCATGATGACGTCTGCGGTTTTGCACTGGTAGCGGATGGCGCTTTCGCCGGTTGCGCCCGCGTCGGCTCCGGCGCGAAGCATCGCGGCGGTGGCCTGCACATTGGTGCCGAGCGCAATCACGCGCTGGGAGGGAGCAAGCTGCTTGATGGCCGCGACGATGCTCTTGCCCACGCCGCCGCCCTGTCCGTCGATGACGACCAGCTTCATCATGCTCTCCCCTCTCCCTGAGCAGGACTTTGGATCACCAGATCCGCCCCGCCTCTGATATCATACGCCTCAAAGTAGTTTTTTTCAAGGGGAATCCATCGGCTTTGGAACATTGAAAGCAGTTCGGGATCGCGTTTTCCGATGCGGCGGAGCTGTTCTTGTGCATCCACCTCCACGAACACGCGCAGCGCGCCGAGCTTTTCGTATGCCTCGCGGAAAGCGGGATGATGGCTGTAGCTGCCCTCGATAACGGTCACATCCGTTTTGGGCAGGCAGCGGTCGTGCATTTCAAACGTGCCGCAGTCAAAGCGCCTCCAGCGCACGTCGCCGCCGGAAAGCAGGCTGTGCAGCACCTCTTCAAGGAAGCGCTCGCGGTGCACATTGCCGCCGGGCTGGGCGAGTCTTTCAGGCGTGCGCATGTCGGGCGGCAGAAAGAAGTCGTCCATGGGCACGGGCACAGTACCCAGCAGCTTGCCAAGGAGTCCGGCCAGCGTCGTTTTGCCGCTGCCGCAGGGGCCGTCGAAGACGATCAGGCTGGAGCCCTGCTGAATCCCCGCAAGCACGTGCGTCAGCAGCGCGCAGTTTTCGAGCACAACGCGGTAGGCGGGATGATAATGTTCGCGGTAGCCATCGGTGTGTCTGACCACACTTCCATCATACCCGCTGAGGTAGTCTTTGAAACCCTCGGAGGAGAACGGCGCTTCGCCATTGTGCGCGAGGGCGGAAATCAGCGATACGGCCTGATGAAAGCGCGCCTGCAGATCGGTTTGTGCGCGCACTTGCTGATCCGTCAGGCGCATCATGGCGTCGATCCACTCAGGACGAAGCGTCTGTACCTGCGCGTTTGACAGATTCAGCCTGCACAGGCCGTTGCCGATGGGCGTATATACAGGTGCGTCCGAAACAGGCGTTTCATCCATTTCCCTGCGGATTCGCTCCGTACACAGGGTTTCGCACGGCAAAAGATGGCCGCAGCCAAACGCGCTCTGAAAGGCGAGCTTGACTGCGTCCTGCGGCTCCATTCGCGGAGTTTCTTCAAAACGCTTTTTCAAAAGCTGTGTGTTCATGGTTTCTCCTTATTTTTCTGCCAGCTTTGCTTTTTTGAGCGCCTTCACAATCAGCGGCACCGCAATCAGCTGCAGAATCATGCCCGGCCACGCGTTTACAAAGCCACCTGCCCAGAACATCGCAAGGCTGAAGGTTTTGCCCATCAGCAATCCATAAACGGCCCAGCTGGCCACGCCCCACACCAGACGGCCGATGACCATTGCGCCAATCAGGGAGACATACACATTGCACTTGCGGTACAGCAATCCCGCCGCCGCGCCGTAGGCCGCCATTTCAAAGGTCATGCACACAGCCGTGGGAATCATGGGCGGCATGCCCATCAGAAAACTGCGCATCAGGGGCAGCACCGCGCCCACGGCCAGTCCCCACGGCCAGCCGCACACAAAGCCCGCGATGAGTGCCGGCAGATGCAGCGGCAGCAGCATGCTGCCCACTTCGGGGATCTGTCCGGTGAGGAAGGGCAGCACAAAGCCCACCGCTACCAGCAGCGCGGCAAGAACGAGATGGCGGATCTGATTTTTCTTCATAAACAAAAACATCCTTTCGTACAGAGATTCGGACATAACGAAACACACCCTTCCCTCTTCTTCGGAAGAGGTTCGGCGCCTTCGTGACACCCAGATCCCGGAAAGGGGGTAAGCGTATTGTAACACGCTGCGGCAGCTTTGGCAATTGAAAACAGGAACTTGCCTGAAAAACGGCGAATAGAATCCTTACTTGATTTTTCACAACGAAAGAAGGTCTCTGACCATGGAACATACCATCGCCCCGGTGTGTCAGGAGGATTTGGTGCGCATCCGCCGCCAGCTGCACATGTACCCGGAACTGAAGTGGGATCTGCCCATGACCGCCGCGCTGGTCAGGGAGGAGCTGGACAAGTACGGCGTCTCCTATGTGGCGGATCAGTACGGCCCCAACACCATCGTAGCCACCATCAACCCGGAAAAGGCGCATTTCACCATCGGCATCCGCGCCGACATGGACGCGCTGCCGATTCTGGAAAACAATCACGACAAGCCCTACCGTTCAAAGCACGACGGCATCATGCATGCCTGCGGACATGACGCGCATACCACGATGCTTCTGGGTGCGGCGCGGGCGCTCAATGCCATCCGCGATCAGATCACCTGCCGGGTGAAGCTGCTCTTCCAGCCGTGCGAGGAGGGCCGTCCCAGCGGCGCGAAGACCATGTGCGAGCACGGCGTGATGCAGGACATCGACTGCATCATCATGTGCCATGTCAACTGCGTCGATCCCGTGCACGTCATCTCCAGCAATCCTGCCACCACCAACTGTGCCAGCGTCGCATGGAAGATCGAACTGGGCGGCAAGGGCGCGCATGTGGCCGCTCCGCACTGGGGCGTCGACGCGCTGGCGGCGGGCGTGAAAATCTACAACGGCATTCAGCTCATGATCAGCCGCGAAGTCGATCCCTTTGACACCTGCGTGCTGAGCGTGACCTGCATGCACGCAGGCGAGACGGTATCCTCCAACGCCGCCAAATGCGTCATGGAAGGCTCGCTGCGCTGTCTTCACGACAAGACCCTGCGCTGGGCGCAGCAGAGGCTGGAAAAGCTCGCCAAAGCCGTGGCTGAGGAATGCGGCGTGACCTGGTCGCTCTCCTGGAGCGGCGAGCCGCTGCCCAGCGCGCACAACGATCCTGCCATGTACGGGGTCTTTGTCCATTCCGCCCGCAAGGTGGTGGGCGAAGATCGCGTCATCGTGCTGCCTCCGTCTCCCGGCGCAGAAGATTTTGCCTACTACGAAAAAGAAAAGCCGGGTCTTCTGTTTGGCCTTGGCATGCGCAACGAAGAAAAGGGTGCCTGCGCGCCTGCCCACAACAAGGACTGGGACATCGACGAGGACGCTTTGGAAACCGGCGTGCGCGTGTTTGTGCAGTTTGTGCTGGACAACATGGGCGGCATCCGCGGCATGAAGACGCCCGAAAAGGAGTGAAGGCAGATGGCGAAGTTCTACTGTCAGCTCGATTATGAGCATATTCCCTACACCTCTCCCGTGAGCCCCCACGGCAACCTCGCCAACAACGGCTGCGGTCCCTGCTCGGGCTCGATGGTGGCCGAAAACATGCTGGGCGTTTCCTTTCCGCCGGAGGAAAGCGGAAAGTTCGCCAAGGCCTGCGGCTCGCGCGAGGGCTTCGGCACCAATCTCTACATCTATTCCCGCGCCTTTGCACGGCATTTTGACCTCGACCTCACCGAAACCGAGGACGCCGAGGAGGCCCTGCGCTTCCTGCAGGAACAGCGCGGCATGGTCATTGCCAACACGCAGGGCGACAGGCCGCAGGAGAATTACCGCGGCGTATTCTCCGACAGCGGCCACTACATCGTGCTGGCCTCCGCCGAGGGACGCACGGTCAAGGTCTGGGACCCCATGTACCGTCCCGGCAGCGACCGGTTTGAGATCAACGACCGTCACGGCAAGGTGCGTCTGGACGGCACCGACGCCTATGCCGACATCAGCCACATCGCACAGGACTGCAAGGATCGTCCCTTCTTCCTGTTTGCAAAGAAAAAAGCGCCTCTCATCGGCGTTACCTGCAGCTATGAAACCGACGCCGTCGGCCGCGACCGGCTGTACCTGTACCGCAACTACATGCAGGCGGTGCTGGATGCAGGCGGCGTGCCGCTGCTTCTGAGCGTGGATACGCCGCGCGAGGTGCTCGAACCGCTCATGGGTCGTCTGGACGGACTGCTCGTAACCGGCGGCGAGGATCTTGATCCCGCCAGCTACGGCGAAGCCAATCTCCACTCCGGCCGCGCCTGCCCGGAGCGCGACACGGTTGAAATCAATGCCATCCGCATCTGCAAAAAGCTCGGCAAGCCCGTGCTTGGCATCTGCCGCGGCGTGCAGTCGATGGCCGTTGCCATGGGCGGCACGCTCTGGCAGGATCTGCCCATCCAGTGCGGCACGGAGGACGGCGTGCACTATCCCTGCCACAACGACTGGAGCGTGGCAGAGACGCACGAAATCACTGTTGCGCCCGGCAGCATGCTGGAAAAGATCGCAGGCACAGGCCGCTATTCCGTCAACTCCTACCACCATCAGGCGGTGCGCGCCGTGCCGGAGGGCATGACGGTCTGCGCAGAGGCCGACGATCATGTCATCGAAGCCATTGAATGCACCCAGGGACCTCTGTTCCTCGGCGTGCAGTGGCATCCCGAACGCCTTTATCAAAACGATCCGCATGCACGGGCGCTGTTTGAAG
>JAGBBE010000045.1 GCA_017938645.1 Clostridia bacterium | reverse complement strand
CGAGCCGGGAGGCCCTCCGCCGACCGGCGGTCTGATCCCGCAAGGCCAACCACCGTCGGCCAACTCTGCGAAGCAGTCCGGGGTGCAGGGGTTCAACCCCTGCCGATCCAACAAGCGAGCCGGGAGGCCCTCCGCCGACCGGCGGTCTGATCCCGCAAGGCCAACCACCGTCGGCCAACTCTGCGAAGCAGTCCACGGGTCAAGGGCGAAGCCCTTGTGCTAGATTTCCATGATGATGGGGAGGATCATGGGGTTGCGCTTGATCTTGTCGAAGATGTAGCGGTGGAGTTCGTCTTTGAGACGGTTCTTGAGGTTCTGCCACTCGCTGCCGTCGAGGCGGCCGTAGCCGAGCACAATGGAGCGCGCCAGCTCGCGGCTGCATTCGATGATGTCCTCGTTTTCGCGTACGTATACGAAGCCGCGGCTGATGATATCGGGGCCGGACATGAGAGTGCCGTTGTCGCGGTCGATGGCCATGACGACAATGATCAGACCGTCCTGACTGAGGTGCTTGCGGTCGCGCAGCACCACGTTGCCCACGTCGCCGATGCCAAGGCCGTCCACCAGCACGCCGCCGGTAGGAACCTCGCCCACGATGTCCAGCGTGTCCTGATCCATTTCGATGACCTGACCGATCTCGGGAATGATGATGCGGTCGCTGCGGGTGCCGAGGGCTTCAGCCAGCTCGGCGTGCTGCCAGAGCTTGGCGTATTCGCCGTGGATGGGAATGAAGTACTTGGGCTTAGTGAGCACATGCAGGAGCTTGATCTCCTCCTGACAGGCGTGGCCGGAAACGTGCACTTCGCCCAGCTGGCCGTAGATGACGTTTGCGCCGCAGCGGTAGAGCTGGTTGATGACGCGCGCCACGGGCTTTTCGTTGCCGGGAATGGGATGGGCGGAGAGGATGACGGTGTCGCTGGGACGAATCTGCAGCTTGCGGTGCTCGCCGTAGGCCATGCGGGTGAGGCCGGCCATGGCTTCGCCCTGGGAACCGGTGGTGACCACCAGCACCTCTTCGTCGGGATAGTTGTCCAGATCATCCACGTCGATGATGCTGTCCTCAGGGATGGACAGTTCGCCGATGGACATCGCCACGCGCGTGACGTTGACCATGGAGCGGCCCACAAAGCAAACCTTGCGGCCAAACATCGCGGCGGAGTCAACCACCATCTGCACGCGGTGCACATTGGAGGCGAACATGGCAACGATTACGCGGCCCTTGGCCTGCTGGAAAATATCGAGATAGGTCTGCCCGATCTTGGTTTCGGACATGGTGTAGCCCTTGCGCTCGACGTTGGTGGATTCGCACAGGAACGCCAGCACGCCCTCCTGACCCAGCTCGGCAAAGCCCGCAAGGTCGGTCACTTCGCCTTCAATCGGCGTGAAGTCGATCTTGAAGTCGCCGGAGAACACCACCGTGCCCGCAGGACAGGTGATGGCGATGGCCACTGCGCCTGCGATGGAGTGGTTCACGTGCAGAAAGCGCACGGTAAAAGCGCCCAGACGGATCACGTCGCGCGGCTTGATCACGTTGAGCGGAATGCCCGCGATGCGATGCTCCTTGAGCTTGAGATCCACCAGCGCCAGCGTCAGCTTCGTGCCGTACAGGGGCATGGGAACCTGACGCAGCACGTAAGGCGTTGCGCCGATGTGGTCCTCATGGCCGTGGGTCAGAAGCATGCCGCGGATGCGCTCGCGGTTTTTGATCAGATATGTAACATCGGGGATGACAAGGTCAACGCCCAGCATGTCTTCTTTGGGGAAGATGGATCCGCAGTCAACGACCAGCAGATCATCTCCATATTCAACGACGGTGATGTTCTTGCCGAACTCGTCTACGCCGCCAAGGGGGATGATGCGAAGTTTTTGTGCCATCTCAGCCATTTTGTGCCTCCTTCTTGCGCAGTCGGCGCGGTTTGGTTGGGGGTATTATCAAACAGGCGGGTGCGCGTTCCAAACGCCGCATTCCTGCCATTGTGTCTGAAGTATGGATTTACAGGGCGCGGGAAAATCGCCCTCACGGCCTGTGCGTAAGACGTGAAAAACAGCCGTCTTCTGCACAAGAGCCTACACTCCCGTATAACATTTTCAGTATACCACATTTCCCCGCATTTGAACAGCGCAAAGGCGCACAACCTTTGCCGAACTTTTTTGCCAAAACCCCACAAGCAGGGCGGGCGGAGGGCTTTTCAGACGACAGTATTTGTCGGAAAAGATCGCCGCAGGCGAGCTTTTTCGACACACTGAAAAGAGACTGCCGGGTAGCAGTCTCTTTGGCTTGTTATTTGATGCCGCCGCAGCCGAGGTCGTCCATTTCCGGCTTGGTTTTGTATACCGCGTCTACGCGGGGCGTCCAGCCGGGTTTTCCGGCGATGCGTTTTTCGTTGAGCTTGAGGCAGATCAGGCTTACGGCCAAACCGATGAAGCTGCCCAGCAGCGCCCAGCCTTCCGACTGGCCGGAGAGGGTATAGCCCAGCGCGAGGCCCAGCAGGAACAGCGCCAGCGGGATGCCGTAGGCAATGGTCATGGCGCCCATGAAGTTTTTCTCCGGCATTACGATGCGCACCCAGTCGCCTTCGGAGCAGTCGCAGCGCAGCTCAATGGAGCCGGTCTTGTTCATCGACTGGCAGGCTCCGCACTTGGCGCAGGCGTCGGGGCGCACATACTCGATGGTTGCTACGCCTGTTTTTTCGTTGTATGACAGAACGTGTCCGAACTTAATCATCAAAAAAACCTCCCGGCAGTGCGCTGTGGTTTGGAAAAATGAAAATATTTTGAAAGAAAACACAGCGAATTTCTCCATATGTATTGACACATGGAAAACAAGGCGTTATAATTTAAACTTGCATCAGTATCGTTACTGTGCGAAGCCATGCCTATCCGTGTAAGGTATTGTACATGCCTTGCGGGAAAAATGCAACAGGAAATTTTCTGAAGCATTCCGGGTGGGCAGGCGCGCTTTCAGATACGTGCGAGAACATAAGGGGTGATGGCATTTATGGTGCATGAGGTTCAAATGGGGAAGCTGAGGACTAGGCAGAGCTTCTCGCATGTCGAAGAGATCCTTGACATGCCGGATCTGATCGAGGTGCAGAAAAACTCGTACCGCCGTTTCCTGGACGTCGATCTGCGCGAGGTCCTGGACGACGTGTCGCCTATCGTCGACTATACCGAAAACTTATCGCTTGAGTTCGTCGATTATACTTTGGACGAGCCCAAGAACAGCGTCGAGCGCTGCAAGGAACGCGACATGACCTATGCCGCTCCCTTGAAGGTGTTCGTCCGCTTGAAGAACCGTGAAACCGG
>JAGBBE010000044.1 GCA_017938645.1 Clostridia bacterium | reverse complement strand
GCATGGGTGAAGCTCAAATTCACTGCGCTAAATCTGAAAAAGCTCGCCATCCACAAGTGGATGCTCTTGCTTGTTTCTTCGATTTTTCACATGATTGAAGCCACTTTGCTACACGGCAAAGTGGCTTCTTTGACAGTCTGAACCGACTTGCATTACACAAGTCGGTTTATGGAGCTGATGACCGGATTTGAACCGGTGACCTCATCCTTACCAAAAATCTGTTTGATATGGCGGTTGGGATTTTTATGAAAAACACCGTTCGAACTATTCAGCGAACTACAGCCATCTTTCGAATCAAATCCACGTTCGAAGAGAAAAACCTCACGGACGATATACAGTGATCCATGCAGCTGAAAAATACCCTTGTGGTCGCTTTGCGGATTTCCTGCAAGCATACATTGCTTTCCGGAGGCGCAGAACTTGAGATAGACGTCCATCCAATACGAACTATATCTCAAGAAACTGACAAACGAAAGAATGTCCGATAAATTCCTTGGTTGTGTGAACAGCAATGTTGCCCGCAAGTGCAATGCGAGTTACACGCCCGCGAAATTTCATGACTGTGTCATATTTGCCTTTACCAATACGTTAGCCGCGAGAATGGTAACCGTTATTCCTCAGGCTGTACCTGCGAGCGAAATAGCGTACACAATGTTGCTGATGCAGAACTTGGCCGTTACGTTGATTTCGCCTGTCAATGCAATAATCGCAGTCGTGATCAGCTGACTGGTGCCGTAAGCTACGTTGGCAATGCTGCCGGCGACGCAGGCAATCACCACTTGCCGAAAACCGACCAGTTACTGATCAATGGCATCTCCAAGTGCGCCAAGCGTTGCCTGTGCGTTTCCCATCTTAACGGTTGCGTTCGGTTTATACTGCTTTATGCTTTGACGGATCTATCATTCCACGATGAGGTTGACTTCATTTAGGGCGTCCATTACAATAAAAGCAAAGGGAATGATCTGCGTTCCATAAAACACGTTGTATAAGGAAGGGACGACGATGAAGATTACAAAGCGTGCAATCAGTCTGACGCTGTGCATAATGATGCTCTTTTGTCAAATTCCTGCGCAGCAGCTTGCGTTCGCTTTTTCTGCGGCGCGTGCAGCAACCACTCCCTGTCCTCCGCCTCAAATGGACGAACGCCTCAGCGCGCTTGCGCAGACGGTGGCTGCCGAGGCGGAGGCTGCCGCAGCAGGCACAGTATACGAGAGCAGCCATTATCGCTACGTGCTTACAGCGGACGGCTATGCCGTTATTACCGGCTGCACAGGGACGTTTGCTGAATTGATCCTCCCCACCGCGCTGGACGGTCATGAAGTTATCGCCGTGTGGAAGGATGCATTCGGCATTGGGCTTGGAAGCATCGGCATACATGGCAACGTCATGTACATCCATCCTCAGGCCTTTGCTGCCTCTGTCGTCATTTCTTCCCGCAGCGGCAGTTATGCGCTGGCCTGGGCGGCGCAGCAGGGCATGCCGTATCAAAATCAAACCAACGGCGAGCTCGTGCAAGGCGTACGGGATCTGGATGACCTGAGCGATCGTGTGACCCGCATGTCTGGCACGCTGCTGCGCGTCTCCCCTGCTACAGCGCGCAGATTCACCGCTGGCGATATCGCTTTTTTCACCGATGCCCGTGGCGTTGCGGACGTTTACCGCGTCACCGGAATGCGCTTTGCCGGGTCCTTTGTCTATCTTTCGGTGGAAACGCCGGATATCTCGCAGGCTGTTGTGAACATGAAGCTTGAAGGAACGGTGTATGCAAAAGCGGAGGATTTCGTCGCTGAAGAAGGTGTGAGCATCACCGAGAGCACGGACGAAAACGCTCAGCCGCAGATTCATGTGCGTTCTGTGTTTGAAGGCGGTCTTTATATCACGAATGAGCCTTCTGACTTCGAGCTTGAGCTCAGCCTGAAACCCGCCAAGCTGCAGATAACGGCTGATTACTCTGCCGTTGAAAAAGTACAATACAGCATCGAGGTCATCAACGGCCAGCTGATAGGCGGAACCCTTGTGCGCGATTCAACCACCGTTCTTTCCCTGGATGGAAAGCTCAGCGGCTCGGGAGAGATCAAAAAATACGACAAAGAGATCTCTGCTCTTCTCAAAAAGCTTTATAATGATCAAAAACTGAGCGACGCAGATGCAAAAAATCTTGCCGAGGGCGTGCTTGTGCTGCCGATGGGCATTACAGTCACGCTGGAAGCCAAACTTGCCGTTGTCGGCGGTGTTTACGGACATGTCGAATACGCTACCAGAACGATCGAAACCCAGAAGTATATCGACGAGAAATGGGAAACCATCGATTCTAACGAGATTTTCCGCGATATGAACGGCGCGCCGGGCGGATTTATCGGCGTTCAGTTCAAGGTCGAGGCCACCGTAGGCATGACCACGGTCGTGCACTTTATCAAAACCTCTCTGGTGATCGAGTTCAAAATAGCATATGAATTCGGAGACGAGAACCTCAATGGGTTCCCATGTCATCAGGTCAAGGTATCAGGAGCCGTCCAACTGATTTTTGAAGCCGGCATCTGGTTCGAGGTGCTCAATCAGGAGGCAGGCTTCCAGGTCGTTGAGGCTGAGGTCGTGGATCTGCCGCGGTTTGAGTATGTCTGGCATATCAACAATGTGGTTCATACGCCTGAGGAATGCGACTATATCTATAAGGAGTATCATGCGTATTTTGTCACAGGAACAAAGTGGACTGTTGAGCCGATCAGTTATGAAGTGCTGCTGGATTTTACCAGAACAGAACTCGAGGTCAACAGCCTCAATCTCGTTCTTCCCTTCCCTGATCAGTATATCGGAGACGGGGAGTACAGATGGGTTCTGATCGATGATCAGGGGGAAATGCACAGCTGGAATACCCGACAGACCTACGCCTACAACTTCAAAAGAATTCTGGGCAAAGTGCCTCAAACGCTGAACGATCTTCCCAAACGGATGATCTTCTATGCCAAATGGGAAAATGAAGTCACCGTCACCTTTGATCCTGTGGGCGGTGAGTTCAAAACCTATTCAGGTCTTCCGCTCACAGCGGAAGAGTCGCTGTGCACGCAGGTTGTGCCCGTCAACGGACTGCTCAGGGAACCCGCTGTACCCCTTAAGGATTTCAATGTGTTCTGCAGATGGTATGCAGACCCTTCCTACAGCGGAGATCCGTGGAGCTTCGACTACGACGTTGTTATGGAGGATATGACCCTGTATGCCAAGTGGGAGTATTACGGCGTTCTCACCCACGGTGATCCAAACGCCACGGCGGGTCTTCTCGGAAGCAGAGAAGATCTGATTGGGGCGTCCACCAGCCTGTCTCCCGAGGTGCTGATCACCACTGACGGCACCATGATCTCAACCTACAATCTGGATCGCGTGCTGCAAGCTGGATGCTCCGATGAAATCCTCCGGCAGGTCGGAGCGGAGGTGTATTCTGAGGATCTGGCCGAGCTGCAAAAGTACAAGGCCAAAATTGTTTATTTGAATTACTCCCCCGTCGGCATTCATATCACAGGCTTCGTGGGAGAACCCAGACAGATTGTCATTCCCACGTCCATCAACGATCTCCCCGTCAGCATTGATTCTGGCGCGTTCAAAAACTGCACATCGCTGGAAAGCGTGTATTTCTATCCTTCCATCAATATAGCCGAGTTCAGCCCCTCCGCCTTTGCAGGGTGTACGTCTCTGGTGAGCGTGCACATGGAGGATACCTCCATCCGCACGATCCCCAATTATGCGTTTGACGGCTGCACCAGCCTTAAGACGGTAACGCTGCCCAAAACCCTGACGACCATCGGCGACTATGCCTTCCGCGACTGCAGCTCCCTGTCCAGCCTGACCTTTGGCAACATGCTCAGCGCGGTTGGCAAACAGTCTTTTACAGGCTGTCATGCGGTGACGCAGGTCACTGTGAGCAGCCGCGATGTTCCTGACAAGTTCTTCGCAGACACGACCATTGACTCCGAGTACACCCTCACCCTCTCCGATGATGTGCAGACGCTTGGCGAAAGCGCGTTTGACGGCTGCGAAAACATGGTCAGTCTTTCCATCGGCAAGCGTCTGATCAGCATCGGTGAATCCGCCTTCCGCGGCTGCAGCAAGCTTACGGAGGTTACGCTGCCCGAAACCGTCAGGGCTCTTGGTGAGAAAGCCTTTGCTGACTGCGGCGGTCTCAAACAGGTCAGCCTGAACGATGGACTGGAAAGGATCGACAGGAACGCATTTATGAATTGCGGCAGCCTGACGGAAATGGTGATCCCTGCCTCTGTGAGCGTATATCAATATTATCCTTCTGGTACGGTGAATATTTTTGCCGGTACGCCGCTTACAAAGCTGACCATCGGCAAAGATGACCCGGATGGCGGCGTGGGTATTTCCGTTCTCGAGACGGGTATGCTGGCTGAACTTGACGACACGCTTGAGGAGCTCACGCTGCGCGACGGCGTGGAAATCATCGAAAGAGAAGCGTTCTCAAATTGGTTTTACGACTACAGCTTTGAAAAACTGAAAAAGATCATCCTGCCATCCGGACTGCTTTCCATTGAAAGGGGAGCCTTCGCCGGCCTCAGTGCGCTGGAAAGCGCCCAGCCGGCCCGGTATGCCGGCGCTTTGGGCCTTCGTCTGCCGGAAGGGCTGCAGACCATTGGCGAATCTGCGTTTTCCAGGTGCAGCGCTCTGACCGAAGTGATCATTCCCGGCAGCGTCGATGTCATTTCCCGGGACGCCTTTGCCAACTGCACCAATATTCGTACCCTGATTCTGAAGGAAGGCATTCAAACCATCGATCTGCGCGCTTTCAAGGGCTGCGAGAAGATTGATAAACTCACCATTCCCGAAAGCATCAGTAAGTACTATTACCTTACGCAAACCTTCCTGGAGCACAATCCCTTCTCCGGTGCGCCCGTTACCACCCTTACCATCGGAAGCGACAGCCTGACAACGATCAGCACCTCGATGCTTGCGGAGTTTGCCGATACGCTGGAAACGCTGATCCTGCGCGAAGGCGTCACAACCATCGACGAGTATGCATTCTATTATCCGACCGCAACCTCCGCCGGCGTCGGCAAATACTGCTTTACCAAGCTGAAAAACGTCGTTCTGCCCAGCACCCTGACCACCATCAACAGGGCGGCCTTCAAAAATCTGACTGCCCTTGAAAGTGTTCAGCCGGCGGCAACTGCCTGCGAACCCGGTCTGAAGCTGCCTCCGAACGTCACCTATGTCGGAAAAAGCGCTTTCGAGGGATGCGAAAAGCTGAAAAATGCAGTCATGTCTGACTGGCTGGAAACCATCGACGAGTATGCTTTCAGAGGCTGCACCGGCCTTGCGTCCGTTACGCTCAACGAAAAACTCAAGGCCCTTAAAAAGGGCTCCTTCCAAAACTGCCCGAACCTGACGGAAATCTCGATCCCGGCCGGTCTGACCACTTACTACTCCAGTCAACGCTTTGATGAAGACAATATCTTTGCGGGCACCCCGATCAGAAAGCTGACCATCGGCCGAAAGCAGACCACAGAAGGCGGTATTTCCGCCATCTCCCAGTATATGCTGGGTGAAATGAGCGAAACGCTGGAAGAAGTGATCCTTCGCGATGGCGTAAACACCATCGGTAACTATGCTTTCTATTCGGATTTCAATCCGTTTAGCTACCAGTTTCAGAAGCTGCGCAAGGTTGTTCTGCCTGCAGATCTGACGACCGTTGGCGGAAAGGCTTTTACTGACTGCACCGCGCTTGAAAGCATTCAGCCCGTCCAGAGCGCAGGCGCTGCCGGTCTGCTTCTGCCCGGCGGCATCACGTCCATCGGCTCATCCGCCTTTGACGGCTGCAGCGCTCTTACGCAGGTCACGCTGAACGAGAACCTGCAAAGCATCGGCAAACGCGCTTTTGCAGACTGCACAGGCCTTAGCGAAATGGTGATCCCCTCCACGGTCGTCACCTACCCAGTGGGATATCTGTTCAGCGAGACGAACAGCTATTCTTTCAGAATAACCAACGTCTTTGCCGGTACCCCGATCAAAAAGCTCACCGTCGGCGGCAAGGGCGGCATTGAAACCATCAAGGAAGGCATGTTTGCGGAGCTTGACGGCGTTCTGGAAACGATCATCATCCGCGAGGGCGTGACCGCCATCGAAAAGGAGGCCTTTGCCTCTCCATACACCAACAAGCCGTATTGCTCCACAAAGCTGCATACCGTCATCCTGCCCGACTCGCTGACGTCCGTCGGAGGATACGCGTTCCATCAGTGCACGGCACTTTCCTTCGTTCTGTGCGGAGCGAATCTTATAACCGTTCCCCAAAATGCTTTCACCGCTACGGAGGCCCTCAGGATCTACGGCCGTCCCACAGACGCGGAGCCTGCCTTCAGCCAGGCCATGGCCGACTGCTGCGAAGCCATCGGCGTCCCCTACCTGTACGGCGAGGACATGAATCTGACCGTCACCGCAACTTTCGACACCGGCACGGACAGCACTATCCCGCCGCAGCGCCTGATGCCCGGCGAAAAGCTGACCGCGCCCGCCTCCCCCATGCGCTCGGGCTATGTCTTTACCGGTTGGAAAGAAAAGGGAGCACAGGCTCTATGGAGCTTTGAAACCTCCGTGATGCCGTTTGAAGACATTACGCTTGCCGCACAGTGGGAGAAGGAATCCCTCAACGGCTATTACAGCATCGAAAACTGTGAGGCGACGCTCCTCTCCTATGCGCGTGTCAGCGGCGAAAGCGCCGCCGTGCGCCTGCCCGCCACATGGCAGGGCGTGCCGGTAACGCGCATTGCAGCCGGTGCGTTCGAGGGCGAGGGCATCACCCGTCTCACGCTGCCCGCAGGGCTGAAGACCATCGAAGACGGCGCGTTCCGCGGCATGGACGAACTGGAAGGCTTCTACATCGCCGATGACAATGCCAGCTTCACCACAGCCGACGGCGTGCTCTTTAGCAAGGATCTTACCGAGCTGATACACTATCCAAAGGCCATTCCCAACGCAACCTATGTTCTTGGGGACAGCGTAAAATCCATTGCCAAGGACGCATTCTCCGCTCATCCGTATTTAACCTCCGTTACCCTCAACGAGGGACTGTTATCTATCGGTCAGTCCGCCTTTGCCGACTGCCGCGGCCTCACCTCCTTCGTACTGCCCGACACGCTGGTTTCCATCGGCGAGGACGCCCTGCGCAACTGCTCGTCTATTACGCGTGTATCCGGCGGCGCGGCGCTTGAAAGCATTGGCCAAAACGCCTTCTTCGGCACGGACAGTATGTGTGTATTCTACGGCGAGCCGGATGGTCTTCTGGCTGCATACGCCGCAGCCAACAAGCGCTATTGCAATCTCTACATGGCCAACTTGATGATTGACGATACGCCCCTGCGCACTTATGTGCTCGGTGCCGGAACACTGCTGAATCAGCCTGCACCGTACTATCCTGCGGACAATACCATCGTTACCCACTGGTATCTGGACGACACTTTCCAAGAGGAATGGGATTTCAGCACCATGGTCATGCCGTGCAGCGGTCTTACCCTCTATGGAAAAACGCAGCCCGTCTACGAAACAGAAGCAGTGGAAAACGGTGTGCGCATCACAGGATACAACGGCGTGCAGAGTCAGATCGTCATTCCTGAAACCATCCACGGCTCCTTCGTTACAGAAATCGGCAGTGGGGCGTTTGCAGGCACAGGCGTTACACGCATTACGCTTCACGCCTTGCTGACTGCAATTGCCGAGGACGCCTTCTCCGCTTTGGAGAACGTAACGCTGCTTGCACCCGCGGGCAGCTATGCACAGGACTATATCGGACGCAGCGGTCTTGAAAGCGAAACGCTGCTGTACGCGCTGCATTTTGTAACAAGCGGCGGTGCGGAACTGTCTGATATGGCCCTTGCGCCGGATGCCGCCGCTATGCTTCCAACGCCCGTGCGCGATGGCTGCACGTTTAACGGCTGGTATATCGACGAGGCTTTGCATGTTCCGGTTGTTCTCAGCGACGATGGTCTGTACGCCATGCCCGCTGCAAACACCACCCTTTACGCCGCCTGGACCGTAGAAGAAAACGTTTCCTACGACGTATGCTGGGAAACTGCTGAACGCATCCTGCACGATGGCAGCATGCATCGCTATGTCGTCGTTACCGGTGCAAACACAGACGCGGCGCACATCGTCATTCCCGAAACCATCCATGGGCTTGCCGTAGAGGAAATTTCCCGCATGGCGTTTTCTTCCTGCAGCACCCTGCGCACCATCACCCTGCCGCAAAGCCTGACCATTATCGGCGACTATGCCTTCATGGGCAGCGGTCTGCGCGAAATAATCATTCCGGACACGGTGACGTCCGTTGGCACAGGCGCACTGCGCAACTGCAGAGGTCTGATCAGCATTGCATGGCCGTCCTCCCTGAGCAATCTGCCCAGCGGCGTGATGGCGGGCTGTACATCGCTTCTGCGCCTGTCCCTGCCGGAAGGCGTTGCTGTGCTGGAAGAAGAGGCGCTCATGGGCTGCGCCAACCTGATGAACCTCCATCTGCCGCAAACGCTTACCACGCTTGAAACCCATTCGCTCAGCGGACTGACCAGCCTGACTTCCATTGCGCTGGGAGCCAATGTATCCGCCATCGATCCGCAATCCTTCATGAACTGTACCGCGCTCACAGGCTTTACGGTTGATGAGGCAAACCCTGTGTTCGAAGCCCCGGACGGTGTGCTCTGCTTCACGGGCGACGTCGGCGTGGTGCGTTATCCGCAGGCCCGAAAGGCTACGACCTATGCGATCCCCGACGGCGCATTTCTCATCGAGTCCTATGCGTTCGCAGGCGCCAGTCATCTGGAATCCATCTCCATTCCCGACGGAATGAACAACATCGGCGTGCGTGCTTTCAGCGGTTGCGAAAATCTGAAAGAAATCGCTATACCCGACAGCGTTTTGCAAATTGAAGCAGGCGCGTTTGACAACGATGTTACCCTGTACGGTTCCGCATCCAGCGCTGCAGCAAGCTACGCACAAAAGAACTCCCTCGTCTTCATCGACCCCAAACAAACCGTCATTCTGCCCCAGAGCCTCACGCTCAACCGCAGCGATCTGCGCATGCTGCTGGGCACGGCTTTCACGCTCAGCGCACAGATCATCCCCGAGGAAGCGGAAGGTACGCCCATCGTATGGCACACCAGCGACGCCTCGGTCGTGCGCACGGACGGCGGTTATCTGCGCGCTACCGGCTGCGGAACAGCTGTTGTTACAGCCTATGCAGGTGGCGCCAGCGCAGCATGCGCCGTTATTGTCACAGACACTCCCTGTGAAGTTGTGTCTCCAGCAAACGAAGTGCTCACCGGCGGTACGCTCCAGCTTTCCTTCATCGATACTGATACCCTGCCCATCGACAAGGTCGCATGGAGTGCCTCTTCGGGTTCCATCAATGAGGATGGTCTTCTGCATGCTGCTGGCGCAGGCATTATCAGTGTCACCTGCGTGCCGCAGGATGCAGCCAGCCACACCATCCGCGTACTTGTGCGTGATCCCGCGCTCGAGTTCACGCTGCCCGGCGCGCTCCGCATCATTGAAGACGAAGCGTTTGCCTCTGTCTCGCTCATGCGCGCCATTGATCTGCGCGGTGCAGCGATCACAGGCATCGGCAGCAGAGCGTTCGCCGACTGCGCCAATCTGGATTACATCTGCATTCCCGACACGGTCACATCCATTGCTGCAGATGCCTTTGACGGCAGCACAAATCTAACAATCTGCTGCACCGAAGGCAGTGCCGCTCAATCCGCTGCAAAACAAAGCGGTATCGACTGTCTGATTCTCCATGCGGAGTAAAGAGGAAGAAGCGTCTTACGACGTATCGAACTGTTTACCACGATCCTTCACAGACTGACAGCTTATACGTATTTGAAGCTGATTGGATCAAAAGGAAAAAGCTGAGGCTCTGTATCGCCTCAGCTTTTTCTTCCGCAACGAGAGTAGAATTAGCTGGAAACAGAAAAGCCAGACAATTAAGCATTTGTCAGCGAAACATCCGCATTTCTTTCCAAACTCAATCCAAAAAAATCCCTTCAAAATAAAGCAAACATCAGGCAGATCAGTTACATCAAAGCGCCTTTGCGGACGAAAAACTCTGCTCAAGCATTGAATGCGACGAGCAGATGAACCTTGACAACTGCAAATTCTCTCACCTGATTTCAGATACAAAAAACAGTGGCATGCAGTCATCGCTGCACCCCTCAACCCCAATAAACACAACAAAAAACCGACCTGCATATCACAAGTCGGTTTCATGGAGCTGATGACCGGATTTGAACCGGTGACCTCATCCTTACCAAAAATCTGATGGTATGGCGGTTGGGAGTTTCTGCGCTTCGTAAAAAACACAGGGCAAGAAATAAATGAATAGATGCTTTGCTCACAGTAGAGTATAAAGAAACCTTTCAACCATCCAGCCTCATTACCTGAAGCGGAAAATCCGCATCCAGACGCTCGGTCAGCAGCCGCATGTCAGCCTGTACGCCCAGCTGCATCTGCGGAAGGCGGTTCCCATCGCATCTTTCCCATGAAGGCAGTTGGTCCAGCTGCGGTGTGCCGGTTCGAATGAACTGTATGAAGAGCTGCTTCAGTCTGCTGGCTGCATCGGGACTGATATCGTTTCGCATGTCAAACAACGTTTCCAGGTCGGATGTATGACTGGCGACAGGCGCGCCGGGCGCATCCCAGCGGTAGAGGTAAACCTGTGCACCGCATTGGGCAAACAGGCGGGCGGTGCGCTGGTATGCCTGCACATAGGTGTATTCGGTCATGGTCTCGCCGTAGGCCTTCTCGAATCCGTCGCGTTCGAGGCGCTTTTGATAGACATCCATCACATGCTGTGCGTTTTTACCGAACTTCCATACCATCCGGCGCTGCATTTCTGCATCGCTCAGCGGCGTCTTATCTGCATCCGGGCGCAGATAGAGCTCCTGCAGGGTGTGTCCCATCAGGATGTCCACGCCTTTCAGACGGCGTTTCAAAAGAGCTTTTTCAAAATCAACAGGAATCGTCAGGCCATCCGCAGTTGCACCGTAGGATTCGGCCTTAAAGTATACCTCGTTGGCCTTTTCCTGTGCATCGCGGATTTTTTCAGGAGACATGCTCAAAAGGGCTTCCGCTTCGTTCTCCTGCAGGCCTGCCGCTTGCAGAAAATTGCTGGTCAGCGCTTTTTCTGTCTGAACGTCCTTGATACACTGCAGTCCGCCGCTCATGAGGATCGCGCGGCGGTACAGCCCCTGCGACAGGGGAGACGCCAGCAGACAGGCAACAGACTTGGCGCCTGCGGACTGCCCCATGATGGTCACCCGATCGGGATCCCCACCGAACCGATGGATGTTTTCCCGCACCCATTTTAGCGCGGCGATCTGATCCAGCAGGCCGAGATTTCCGCTGTCGGCATACTGATCACCCAGCAGATGTGCCAGATACAGATACCCCAGCGCGCCCACGCGGTAGTTGGGCGTGACCATCACGCAGTCCTGATCCTTCAGAAGAGGCTGGGCAATCAAACCGGCTTCGCAGTTGGAACCCTCAAAGTGTCCGCCGCCGAAGAAATACACCAGCACCGGCCGTTTCTTTCCATCAACAGCAGGCGTCCAGACATTCAGGTTCAGGCAATCCTCGCCATAAACGTGGCTGTCAGCGTCCGTGACCCACGGAGCAGGCTTCTGCCACGGTCGCATGCCGTCGCGCGTAGCGTCCAGCACATTCTGCCACGGCTGAGGCGGAACGGGCGGCTGAAATCGCAATTCTCCTTCGGGAGCGCGGGCAAAGGGAATGCCCCGGTAAACCCACATGCCGTCCTCGTAGAGGCCGCGCACACTGCCGTAAATCGTCTGTACAGTTTCCATAGCCGTCACCACGGAAGCTCGCGCGCATAAGCGTCGCGAAGTACCAGACGGTTTTCATCGGAATGCTTGTAGGATTCAATCTCATAGCTGCGGTTGCGCAGGAAATATTCCGCCGCATACGCGCCCTGCTGCTCTTTGGGCGCGGTGAGATCCTTGCAGTACATGCGCATGGTGTAGCCGTCGGGACGCATGCCGTTGAATTCCTGATTGACGGCCATATTCAGAGCGGCCTTGGACATGTGCCGACCGAATCCGCCGCATTCATAACAGGCATGATTCGATCCCTCGGCTGTAGTCACAAAGCATACGCGTTTGCCCTCACCCTTTTCCAGCAGCGGACGGAAGGAATACAGCACGCGCATGGGACCGATGGCATTGTACTCGTAGGCACGGATCATTTCCTGATCATTCAGCTCATCCAGAATGGTCGCATTGTCGTCAGGATCAGTGCCGTCGATGTTGATAATCAGCATATCCACTTCAGGCATTTTCTGCGCCACATTTTCAGCGGCTGCTTTGCAGCTTTCATGGCTTATGGGATCCAGCACGATGCCTTCGCCATCCTGCCCCTGAAGCAGCACACGCTCTACTTTGCAGTTCCTCTTTTCCAGATCTGCAGCGATCCTTGCGCCTGTAAAATCACCGGCGCCTACAATAACAACATTTTTCATCATTGCTTTCCCTCCCGTCAGAACGGCCAGGCCGCGCCTTCGTTGTCGATGAGTACCATGCGGTCTTCCCAGTCCCTGTCTTCGATAAACTGAGGCACGGCGCTGGAGGCAGCCTCCCACGGCTCAAACTTGCCGCCGCGCGCAGGACGTCCGTCCTTGGCCGACCTCACCCAGCCGGGATGGAACAGGCGGAAGGTCCAGCCCTTGGGCTGAAGCTGGTTGAACATCAGACGAAGCGCCATATTGAGCGCGGTTTTGGACATGCAGTAGCTGGACACCTCGGTTCGGTGGGCAACGCTCACCACGCCTGCCTCGGAGGACACAAAGCACAAACGCTTCATGCCCTCCTGCATCAGCGGCAGGAATGCCTGCACCAGACGGATGGCGCCGATGGCATTGACGTTATAGGGAATCCAGAAGCGGCTGAAGTCAGGCTCAGCGGCATGATCGCCAAAAGCAGCGGCGTTATGGACAAGCATATCCAGCGTTCCGGTTTTACCCTTCACCGTTTCCGCAGCCGCAAGAAGAGACTCTCTGCTGGACACATCGGCATCTACAATTTCCATCGTTTCAGGATATTCGGCCTTCAGTTCTTCCAGATAGCCCAGATCCATGATGTAGCGCCCTGCATAAACAAACCATCCGCGCTTCAAAAATTCACGCGCGATCTCCAGACCGATATTTCGGTCTGCACCAGTAACAAATACGGTATTCATGGCTTTTCTCCTTTCCGCGTTATGCCTGGGACGCCCAGCGGGCGGCATTGACGATCAGGCGGTAAAACTCGGTATAGAATGCGCAGCGGCAATGGCCGTTGGCAAAGTAGATCACCTTGCCCTTGCCGACATGACGATACCACGCAGCAGGCCATTCGCGGCCATCGTAGTCATATACAAGGAAGATTTCCTTGTCATCTTCCAGCATTTCAAAGCGGTAGGGTTCGTCCGGCGAGACCCACGGAAGCGTATTCACATTTTCGGTGAGAGGATGCTGCTTGACCACCCGGTAGGGTAGGATTGGCATGGCCTCGTAGTAGGGATGGCCGCAGAAACGAGCGCCGAAAAGTTGATGGAGTTTGGGATGCGTCTGAAGAGAGATGCCGTTGTGGAAGCCCATGAGCGTGCCGCCGTTTTCTACGAATTGAACCAGTGCATCGGCCTGCGCGTCGGTAATGACACGCTCTTTGTTGAACTCCAGATACGAAATGACCATGTCAAACTGCGCAAGTCCTTCCGGAGTGAACAACGCCAGATCCTCGGCATAGGTCATTTCCCACTCGTCTTTAAGCAGGCGGCTGACCTGTTCATCGATGCCGGCAGAGCCGTGATACGCTGCAACCTTGGTGCCCAGAAACAAGAATTTCTTCATGCGTTTGCCCTCCTGTTGGCATAAAAACGGGTAAAGAGGAAATAGACCAGCGTGGCCGTGAGCGTGATGCCAACGCCAAGACCGTACATTGCCTTATAGCCGAAAGCGCCAATCACCGCGCCGCCCACTACGTTGCCAACCACGCCGCTGAGACCGTAGTACACGCCGTAGGCCACCGTCTGATAGGTGGTGCGGATTTCCTTGTGCGCCACCTCATCCAGATAGTACAGCGTGCCCAGCGTGAACAGCGCAAAGGCAGGGCCGTCCATCAGACAGGCCATGACCACCTGCTGAGGACTGGTGGCCATAAGCAGGATGAACTGCCATGTGGCGAAAGCAAAGGAGGAAGCCATAACCAGCGTAACCGGCCGGAAACGCTTGAGCATTTTTTTGCCTAAAGCCATGATAATGGCCTCAGATACGAACATCATTGCGCCGGAATACCCTGCCCATGAGATTTCGCCTCCCAGCGTACGCATGTACAAAGACTGGAAGGTGAACGTGGCGCGATGACCCAGCTGCATAAAAAATACATACACAAGGAAGGCAAGGAACGCTTTATCCCTGATGATGCGTCCCAGCTGCAGTTCTTTGAAGCTGGCTGCCTTGCCGGTACCTTTGGCTCCGCTTCCGGCTTTGACGGTATACATGAACACCGCCAGGCATAAAAGCAGAACAGCAAAAACAGGAAGCAGGTCGCTGGCCTTGCGTCCGGCCACGAACAGACCTGCGGATACGCTTGCAATGGCATAGCCCACGCAGCCCCATGTTTTCAGACTGCCCAGACCATTGGGATCGCCGGCCTCCTTCACGCTTGTCAGACCCCATACGTCCATGAGAGGTCCTTCCGTGGAAGCAAAGAAGGTGTAGAGGCAAAAGCCAATGGCGATCATGAAAAAGTCAGTGGTGAAGATCAGCGCCAGAGCGAACAGCGCCTGACCCACGATACAGATCACCAGTGTTTTCTTGGTGGAACGGATTTTATCCGCCAGTACGCCCCAGACAGGCTGGGACAGGATGATGGCAAAGGAGTTGATGCCGCTGACCAAGCCGATCAGATCAGCAGACAGGCCGCGTTCTTCCAGATAGATGGTCACAAAGGGCGTGAAAATGGCTCTGACGCCCATGAAAAGGAAAAAGATGATTGAGAAGGTAATTTTGACCCGTTTCAGGTTTGTTTGCCGTTGTGCGAGGGCGTCCAAGCAATTCACTCTCCCTGATCGATTCGGTTTCTGTATTCGTTGGGAGTCATTCCGTGTTCTTTGCGGAAGGTTTTGGAGAAATAGGATACGGAGGAGAAGCCCACCTGCTGAGAAATCTCTGTGATGGACAGGGTGATTTTTTCCTTCAGCAGTCTGCGGGCAGCCGCCATGCGTACCTCGGTAATGGTATCGGGAATGGTTTTAAGCGTATGGCTGCGGTAAAGCCTTGTAATATAGGACGGGGACATATTGATCTTCTGTGCCAGGAAGGACAGATTGCAGTCCGGGTTCATATAGTTTTTGTCGATGAGTTCGTTGATACGTTCGGCCAGTTCCGCATGGCGCGTATCGCGCTTGTCATGGAGGCTGATGCAGATCTGTTCGATTACGGAATCAAAATATTGTACCGTGGTTTCGTAGCTGTCGATTTCTTCCAGAGAAGCAGCTACCATCAGCGTCTCGCGAAGCTCGGCAGGAAATTCAAAATTGCCTACCTCAGTCTTTCGCATGGTCGTCATCAGCGCCACCGTCAGCTTGCTCAGCATCAGATTGATGGACAAAAACGGCTGTTCCTGGATGCTCCAGAGAATTTCATTGGCGCAGGCGCGGGCGCCGGTGTTGTCGCCGCTCATGATGCAGCTGATCATGCGTTCTTCGATTTCCTCAGGATAGGTGTAATTTTTGTTGTCATACTTCTGGATATCCGAGGCAAACAGCGTAGCCTCTCCGCCAGAGAAAATGCGGTACTTGAGTGTGTTATGTGCCTGGTGATAGAGCGCAGACAATTCACCAATGTGGCTGCCCTGCTGGCTGACGGCGCAGCTGAATTTGATGGAAGCCTCCTCCAGAGAGCGCTGACGCATCTTGTGCAGGTACTTCTTCCATTTTTCCTGCGAAATTCCCTCGTTTTCCCTGCTTGTGAGCACAAATACAATGTTGCTGCCCTCGCCCAATTCCAGCGTGCGGATGCCGAAGCTTTCGTCCAGCACATCGCGGCCGATTTCAATGAGCAGCTGCATGCGTCTGGCGCGCTCGTGCAGCGGATAGGTGTTGCAGAAGCGGTTGTACTTGTCGATGTGTATTACCAGCACATGATAGGCAGCGGAACAGCTGAGCTCTTCATCCGCCTGCCGCGCTTCTTCCACCAGTTCCTCATGCTGTTCAGAAACCGATGTATCCAGCAGCAGTTTGCGCAAAAGCCGCTTGCGCTGATCGGTTGTCTGTACGTCGCTGAGCTGACGGCTCATGAAGTCGATGGGGAAATAGATGCGCTTGGATACAATCAGCGAAAGAATGACATATACAAGCAGAAGCGCTATATCAATGGTGAGCATCAGCTTCAGGCTTTGAAAGCTGCCCTGCCGCACCACGTTGTATGGCGTAAGTCTGGCGTAATACCAGCCGCTTTCATCCTGCGGAAGCAGCGTGAGCACATGCTTTTCTCCGTCAATTTCACAGACCATAAACTGCTTTTGCAGATGGTCTTCCTGCATGTGAGCAAACAGTTCTGTGCCGCGGATGTTCTGGAAAATCCGCTTTTCTCTTGTGCTGAATACGACATTGCCGTCTGCGTCCACCATCAGCGTTTCAGACGGGCTGTCAACCGCTTCCTTGAGGATCTGCTGCACCCAGCCGGCGGAGAAGTTGATGAAAACCGCCTGCTTGATTGTTTCCATTCCATAGAGTTCACTGATGACAAAGGTGTAGCAGAAGGTGTCCGGAATATAGCTTTCCTCGTGGAGAATCATGTGCGGAAAAGGACTAAGCAGATCCTGAATAGTAGCATTTTCCACCACCTGACGGATGAGCGGATCGATGCTGTCGAATTTCTCATAGGGAATGTCCACGCCGCTGGAATGCTGGGATCCGATGGAAAGCGCGCGGCTTGCACCGTTGTAGACGTAAATGGAGTCGATATAGGGAAGCGACATACGGTAGGTTTTTAGCTGCAGATGCGCCAGATACTTTTCCTGAATGGAGTGATTGGTACCATACAGGAGGCTGCTTGCGATTTGATTGTCGGCATAGATCTGGTGTCCGATCTGAAATCCCAGCTCCTTCATCGAAGCCATGAGACCGCTGTGCACCTTCAAAAGCTGAAGGTCGTTCTGCCATGCCGTATCCAGCACGGACTGAAGATTCACGTAATAGGAAACAAAGCTCGTGCACACAATGGCGACGATCACCAGGATGACCAGCGCATTTCTCAGCGCGGCATAGATTCTGCTGTTTGGCCTTGTCAGCAACCATTTCATGAATCTTCACCTGTCCATTTTTGATGTATGGTCAGTATATCACATTTCAAGCACAAGCGGGAGACCGGGGCAGCCAGCTGTGCCGCCCGGTCTCCCCATTCATTTACATGGGATGTTTAGTCAGCGATGACGGTCTTCTGGATGCCCTTGCGCTCCACGTAGGCCAGCCACTGCTCGGTGTAGCCCTTGCGCACGGTTTCCAGACCAGCGTCGTACATCTTCTGCAGGAATTCATCGATGGCCTTGTCCACATCATCCACAAGACCAGCCTGGATGGCGGGCAGATACTGGGTCTGCACGTTCATCACAGCGGCACGCTCGGCCTGATAGGCGGTGTAGTCCTCGTCAAAGCCAGTCCAGATGTTGGGATAGGTGTAGTGAGAGAATTCCTCGTTGAGCTCGGTAAGGATCTTGCCGGTCTCTTCGGGGTAGAGCATGAACTCGGTGTTGCGGGTGCCCCACAGACGGGAACCCTCACGCGGGAAGGCGCTGGAGGCGGCGTCGCCGACATACTCGTAGAAGCCCTCCTCAGACACGGTGTAGTGCACGCCCTCGATGCCGTACTGGGACAGACGGAAGTAATCCTTGTCCAGGATCAGCTTTTCCAGAACCTTCAGAGCACGCTCGGGATTCTCAGCAGTGATCGGAATGGAGAAGCCGTTCTGGGTGGCATCGTTGGGAGTGGCGAGCTTCTTCATGCGGTAGAAGGGCAGCCAGCCGATTTCCCAGTCGGGATGAGAGTTCTTGAGGGTAGCAACGAGGTTTGCGTATCCGCTGGGGCTGTTGTAGCCCAGGTCGCAGGCGATCTTGCCGGCCTGGAAGGCGTCGGTCTTGGTTTCGGTGGTCGCCAGAGCGCTCTTGGACCAGTAACCAGCTTCCGCCCAGCGCTTGAACATCTTCATGTCCTCACGGAACTCGTCAGACTCCCACCAGTTAATGACCTTGGTAGGATCGGCGTAGTCGATGTAGAGGCCATAGGGTACGCGATAGTCAGCCCACTGGTACTTGCCGTCGAGCAGCTCCCAGGTGGTGAAGTGGGTGCCCAGAGGATTGTAGTTGGAAACCAATTCGCCGGTTACCTGCATATCGGGGCAGTTTTCCTTGATGCCGGCCATGTAGGCTTCGATGGTTTCGAAGTCAACGGGAACGGGCAGGTCATACTGCTTGCGCAGGTCCTCGCGCCACAGGAAGCCATAGGGCACGTACTCAGGCCACATGCAGGGGATCATGTAGATGTGACCGTCAACCTTCACAGCCTCCCAGAACTCTTCGGAAACATAGTTCCACAGATCCGGAACCACTTCGGGCAGGATGTCTTCCAGCGGCATGTAGGCGCCGCGGTGAGCGAAGTTGGCATAGCCCAGGTAGTTTGCGCTGTAGATCAGGTCGATGGGTTCGCCGGAGGAGAGCATCAGCGTCATGCGCTGAGAAGAGTTGGAGTCGTTGAAGAGGTTGAAGTTCAGCGTGCAGTTGAGGTCCTGCTCGAACTTCTTGCTCAGTTCGGAAGCAACCAGATCGAAATCGCGGGGAGAGCTGGAGCCGGTCATCCACATGGTGATTTCGACCTTCTTGCTCATGTCATCCGCAGCCAGAGCCGGGATGCCGGTAAGCAGCACCATCATCAGAGCCAGCAGAGCGCTGAGAATCTTGCGTGTCATGATTTTTTTCCTCCCGTCTTTTTGTAATGAACGTTATCCTTTTACGGATCCTACGGTGATGCCGGTCACGAAGTAACGCTGGACAAAGGGGTAAAGGAAGATGATCGGTCCCGTGACGACCACCACCATTGCCATCTTGATGGACTCGGTGGGCAGCTGAATGTCGCCGGTGTAAATACCCATCTCCTGTGAGAAGCGTGCGCTGTTGAGCATATCATACAGATAATACTGCAGCGAGAACATCGACTTCTTCGTAATGAACAGAGAGGTATTATACCAATCGTTCCAATACGCCAATGCCAGGAACAAACCGACCGTGGCAAGCGCAGGTCCGATAACAGGCAGAACAATCGCGTAGTAGATCTTGAAATCTCCGGCGCCGTCAATTTTGGCGGATTCAATGATCTCGCCGGGCACAGAGGTGGAGATAAACGTACGCATCAGAATGATGAGGAAAGGCGTCATCAGCAGCGGAAAGACACGTGCCAGCCACGAATTGGTGAAATGCAGATACCTTGTGAGCATCATGTACCACGGCACCAGACCGCCGCTGAAGATGGTGGGGAAATAGATGAGGAAGGAGATTTTGCCGCGGTAGCGGAAATCCTTGCGCTGAAGCACGTAGCCCGTCATGGTGATAAACCACAGGCCAAGCACCGTGCCCACGATGGTGATCACAATGGTGTTGGAATAAGCGGCGATAATGCCTTCCGGATACTCAAACAGCTGCTTATAGGCGCTTGTGGAAAATTCCGCAGGCCAGAGCTTATAGCCCTCGCGCATGAGGATGGAGTTTTCCGTAAGCGAGCCTGACACGATCAGCACCAGAGGAAAGATACAGAAGATACTGACCAGAGCAATCACGCAATAGCCGAACGCTTCAAAGGCGATCTGCGATTTGGGTTTGCGGATCTTGTTGGAAACCACGGAGTCTTTCATGTTTTTTCCCTCCTTTCCCGATCAGAACAGGGCGTAGGACTCGTCCTTGCGCTTGATGAGCGTATTGACAGTGGTGATGATAAAGAAGCCAACGATCGACTGGAACAGGCCGGCAGCCGTACTCATGCCTACGTCAAAGTCCTGTTTCAGGGTACGGAAGACGAAGGTATCCAGAATGTCCGTTACTTCATACAGCACGCCGTTATTGCCGATGACCTGATAAAACAGGTCAAACTGACCGCGCATGATGCGGCCCAACGCAAACATCAGCAGGATGACAAAGGTAGGGAACAGGAGCGGAATGGTGATCCAGCGGATCTGCTGGATGACATTCGCGCCATCGATTTCCGCCGCTTCATACAGATCGTTGCTGATTCCGGTGATTGTGGCCAGATACACCACCATGCCATATCCAAGGTTCTTCCACACGTAGAAGATCACCATCAGAATGCGCCAGATTCCCGGCTCGCCATAGGCATTGTAGGGCTCCATGCCCAAACTGGTGAGCATGCCGTTGAGGAAGCCAACTTCGTAGTTGAAGATGTTATACACAATGACGTTGAGGATAACATAGGAAACGAAGTAAGGCAGGAAAATCACCGACTGGGTGATCCGCTTGAAAACCTTGCTGCTCAGGCGGCTGAGGATAATCGCCAGCGTCACCTGCAGCACATTGGCAATCAAAATGAATGCAACGTTGTACCCGATGGTATTCGCCGTAAGGGAGAACAGTTTGCCGGATTTGTAGAGGAACTTGAAGTTTTCCAGTCCCACAAAGGGGCTTCCGAACAGACCGTCGCGGAAGTTATAGCGGGTAAAGGCAAAGTATATGCCTACCATCGGCATATAGCTGTTGAGCAGGAAATAGACAAACGTGGGGATCAGCATCACAAAGAGAATTTTGTTTCGCTTCAATTCGTACAGGAAACCCTTTTTCCGGGGCAGGGCGCTCTGAATGGCGGCTCCTCCCTGTATCCTTTCCGGTCTTGCCATAGCCATCTCTCCCATCTTTGCTCTGAAGGATGAAATAGAAAACAAAGCGACTCATCGCTCAAACTGTCTTCTGCTTTCACCCGTTCCATCTGACCCAAGCATAGCACCGTGTTTTTCAAAAGTCATTCAGAAAAAGCTGGTTTTTTTTGAGAATTCGCACTTTTCCGCTTGTAAAAATCCACACTTTTTGTGTTTCCAAACACTGATTTCCGTTTTTTGTGGCCTGGAAAAACAAATTGCATGCATAAAACGGCCGTGTAAAAACTTTTTACGACAAGAAGGCAGACGGCACTGTACGTTTGATGTGAATATACTCTGGCAGGAGTAAACGGTATCTGAGGTCCAGTGATAACATTTCTTTGAGACAGGATGAAAACTACAAAAAGGAACCCGCTTGATCCGTTATGAATCAGGCGGGTTTCGCTATCCTGACTTTACCTAATCAGTCACTATCAGAGTATTTTTTACACACTCACAATAACTGCGATTACAAACAGGATCATTGCAGCTGCCATCCCCATGCACATGCCGATGGCCTGTCTGTTCTCCCTGGCTTCCTTCTCCCGCTTTGCCTTGATGTACGGATTATTCTCTCCATACGGCAAAGGTCCACCAATGGTGAAGGTTTCCAACACACTGTCCAGTTCCCATTCATCAGGAACGTAGTTCTCGTGGACGGTTCGAAATACTTCCCGCTTTCCAGTTGCCTTTTCGCGGATGATCTTGACCCATACAGTCGTCATGCTT
>JAGBBE010000043.1 GCA_017938645.1 Clostridia bacterium | reverse complement strand
CCAGGGGAAGATCTTCTTGATGGAGAACTCAGCTTTAAGCGCACTGCCGTCCTGCTGGAGAGCCATGGCTTCCTTACGCTTCAGGTTCAGCTGCACAAGGGCGAACACGATCACCGTGGGGATGATCGCCAGCGTGCGGGTCAGCTTGACCATGGTGGCGAAATCGCCTGCCGCCTCGGAAAACGCATAACCGGTAGCTACCACGGAGGAGGTATCGTTCACCGCCGTGCCCGCCCAGATGCCGAAAGCCTGATCCGTCATGCCCAGCGCACGCCCCATGATCGGGAACAGCACGATCATCGCCATGTCAAACAGGAAGGTGGCGGACATGGCGTAGGCCACGTCGTTGTCGTTTGCGTCGATGGTGGGGGCGATGGCTGCAATGGCAGAGCCGCCGCAGATGCCCGTACCGGCGGAGATCAGATTGGACAGCTTCCAGTTCAGCCCCAGCGCCTTGCCGATGAAGTATCCGCCGCCAAAACAGGTCAGCAGAGTGAAGACCATCACCGTCAGAGACATCCGCCCCACATGCAGGATGGTAGTGATGTTCAGTGACAAGCCCAGCAGAATGATAGCAAACTTCAAGATCTTCTTGGAGGTGAACTTCAGCCCTGTGGCGAACGCATCCGTCCTGCGCACGAACTGGTTGAGAAACATGCCGATAAACATGGCGATGACCGCAGAGCCGATCAGATGGATGGGCAGCAGGCTCTCCAGCCAGCATGCCAGCAACGCCACGATAATCGGCAGCACAATGCCGGGAAGCAGCTTCATGATCTTCATGGTAAATCTCCTCTTCGCTTGATAACAGGCTTGATTATATCACATCCATATGATAAAATGAAATTATCATTTGTTATTACCTATTAATCTCAAATTATGGATGGTGTGCTATGCTCGATTACCGAACTGAAACCTTTCTGACTCTGTACGAGGAAATGAACTATCGCCGCACTGCTGAGCGTCTGCAAATGACGCAGCCCGGCGTGACGCAGCACATCCACTATCTGGAGAATTATTACGGCGTAAAACTCTTTGTTTATGATGGGCATCGCTTGCTTAGAACTCCTGAAGCGGAGCGGCTGAAACGGCATATCGACAGCACACGGGTAGCAGAACAGGAGCTTCGAGCCGGATTTGTACAAACGGATATGTTGCATCTGCGCGTGGGAGCAACCAAGACCATAGGCGAATATGTTCTTGTGCCAACGGTGCGTCACTTCCTGAAGAAAGAAAATCATCAGATTGATCTGCTGGTCGACAATACCGAAACATTGCTTCTTATGCTCGAACGGGGAGAATTGGACTTTGCAATCATTGAAGGCGTGTTCGATAAGGAAAAGTATCCGCATCGCCTTTATAAAAAAGAGAGCTTTATGGGCATATGCAGCTGTCGCCATTCTTTTGCAGGCAGAACGGTATCACTTGAGGAAGTGCTTCAAGAAAGCCTGATTGTTCGCGAGAAAGGTTCCGGAACACGCATGCTTCTGGAACAGGCTGTAGCAGCCAGAGGTTATTCTCTGGACAGCTTTTTCAGGCATTCGTCCATCAGTAATTTTTCTATTATTTGCGACCTGGTTGCAATGGATCATTTGATTACTTTCGCATATGAACCAATCAGCCACTGCCGAGATGACTTGGCAACATTTAGAGTGGAAGGCATGGAAATCACTGGTGAATTTAATCTTGTTTATATCAACCGTTCAGTTGCAGAACCCAAAGCAGATCTGTTTCTCGCAAAATGCTAAAGCCATGTGTAACCCTTGATCCTTACAGGAAACTCAGTGTTTACATCAATGAAATTTTATAAAGGAAAACGAAAGCTCGGTGTTGCACCCACCGAGCCTCAGTTTGCACCCAGCTGCACCCATCCTGCACCCAAATGCCCCCAATGCAAAACGAAAGGGTTATTGCAAAACGATAGCCGGGAATTGTATTAGTTTTTGAGTCATTTCACATCAAAAGTCCTGAAATCCACGTGATTTCAGGACTTTTTCTATGCCTTTATCCAATACAAAAGCCCACCCGCCATGCGGATGGGCAAAAGGCATGCAAAATGTCCGTTTTTATTCCTACTGTCTGGCGGCATATTTCCACCAGTCATTGAGCACCAGATAGCTCAAATCAAAGAGCATGCATCCATCCGACTTGCTGAAGCACATATCAATGGCTCTTGTGATATTCTCCGGCTGATCGGCATACTGGTGAAGATACAGACTGCCCAGAATGGGCTTTTCGCGCCTGGTCACTGCGTACGCAATATCCGCCGAGCCTTCCACGCTGTACCAGTCCTGCGGTTTATGATGCTCCCTCGCCTCGCGGATTTCCACATCTTCGTAATAAAACCCGGAAAGCATTCGGTCGACATAGCGGATATAGCCAGTTTTCGCATATTCAGCGGGATCGGTGGCCGGATATGCCTCCTCCAGATGATCCGGAGAGGCCCAGTTTGCCGCCATCAGGTAATACAGCGGATACCAGGAGCCGGTATAATCCAGAAACTCGACCTTTTTATCGGCATGGTCTACCAGTTGACGCACCTTGCGGATGAAGTCACAGATCAGCTGCGCACGGAAGGTATTGAAGGAACCGAAGTATTTACCGTATTCGATTTCAACCTTGCCGTCGATTTTCTTCAGCCTGTAGATATCGGAAAGATCGATTTCACCCTCAATGCCGCTGGCCTGTTTCCACTTGTTGATCGACAGCTGGCTGAAATCCGAGCTGAGCCCGACATATCTTACGCGGTCGAGGACGATTCCGTCGATGTCATAGCGATTTATGACCTCTTCAATCAAACAAAGCTCGTAATCCACAACCTCGTCATTGGCCGGATTGACAAACACTTCGCCAAAGTCATCAATGGAGCCAATTGTCTGAATCGGCGTTTCATCTGCAATCAGCTGAACAACCGGTTTGTCCTCCTGATTCAGGCCGTAAACTTCACACATCCATCCTGTACGGTTGAGGCCCTTCATGTAAGGACTTCTTCTTTTTTTGTTGCCTTCAGCGAACACATCGAACGAAGCATAGAGCTTCATTCCTTTTTCGTGAACAATCTCCAGGCACTGCTGCAGGTAGTCCGTGTTTTGAAACCTGTCGTTAAACTTTGAATAGTGTTCCGCATATTTACTGGGATACAGGACAAAGCCGGAGGTATCCTTAATGCTCAGGATAACAGAATCTATTCCACACTCTGCGCAGCGTTCCATCGCCTCGGAAAAACGCGCTCCATCCAGAATCAGATTTCGGTTTGCCGTAATTTCAACCCATACAAAATAATGGTTCATCGTCATTTTCCCTTCTCTTTTGTCCTGATTTTCTATTTATTATAGTCATTTCATTGGACAGATTCAATCTGCAGTCTGCATTTTTCTTTCCATACCGGGGTAAAGCTTGCCATCAGTCCGAGCGAATGTTATAATTGTAAAAAATTGCAGGAGTATTGCATATGAAAGAGTTTTTTGTTTATTTTTTCGGCGAAGGCGCCGAGCAGGAATTCGCCCTGTTTACTCCGGCACATTTCCTGCCCATCCTCGTGATGCTGGCTGTGATCTGGCTGATCTACCGCAAACGCGATCAGATCCGTTCTTCCAAATACGAAGAGCATCTGCGCTGGATTCTGGCGTTTGCGCTGATCATCTCCGATATGTCCTATTACTGGCGTCTGGTCGGCTCACCGTGGCTGCACCCTGGCCCGGTGGAAAATCTGCCCATCGGCGTGTGCGGCTGGGCTGTGATCTTCTCCAGCTACATGCTGATCGGCAAAAAGCAGACGCTGTTTGATATCAGCTACTTCTGGCTTCTGTCGGGTTCGCTGTTTGCACTCATTACGCCCACGCCTATCACCTATACCGGCCCGACGCGCTTCCGCTACTACCAGTTCTGGTCGGAGCATACGCTGGGCTATATCGCGCTGTTCTACATGATCTTTGTGCATCAGATGCGCCCCACGGTCAAGTCGGCCTTCAAGTCCTATGCGGCGCTCGTTGTGATGGCAGTCATTGCCTACATGGTGAACCGGATGATCCCGGGCGCCAATTACCTGTACATGGCAAGGCCTGAGGCTGCGCCCTCCGTGCTGGATATTCTGCCGCCTAACTTTGCACTCCGGCTGACAATTATGGCAGCGGTGATTACGCTGATGTATGGTCTGGCGTATCTTCCGTGGTATCTGCGCGACAAAAAGGCAGCCCTGAAATCCTGATGAAAAACGAACCCCATGCGATCTGCATGGGGTTCGTTTTGGTTTTGAATCAATCTTCCCGCTTGTCGCCCCAGAAGAACAGAGCGACAGTACCGGGGCCTGTGTGGCTGCCGATGACAGTGCCGACGTTGTTGATGAGCACCTTGCCGTCAAGCTTGGTAAAGCGCTCCTCAATGAGGCTTGCAACCGCCTGAGCGTCCTCAAGGCAGGCGGAGTGGGACATATAGCACTTGCCGTTGTAGTCAAGGCCGTCCTGGGCATGCTTTTCCATCTGCGCAACAATCTCGCGGATGGCCTTGTTTTTGCCGCGGAGCTTCTGACGCGGGATGAGCTTGCCGTCAAAGTTCATGTTGAGCAGCGGACAGATATGCAGCATCGTGCCAAACCAGCCGCTGGCCTTGGAGATGCGTCCGCCCTTGACGTAGAAGGTCAGGTCGGTAGAAAAAAACCATGCATGGAAGTTAAGCTTGTTTTCTTCCACCCAGCTGTAGAGCTGCTCCAGATCCATTCCCTCATCGCGCAGATCAGCCAGCTTTTCCACCAGCAAGCCATAGCCGGAGGAAGCAAGCGTTGAATCAACCACATAGATCCTGCGATCCGGATATTTTTCCACCAGTTCAGTGCGCGCAACACGGGCAGAGTTAAAAGAGCCGGAGATGCCGCTGGACAGGCATACATGCAGAATGTCCTTGCCCTCCTTGAGGAACGACTCGAAATACTCCGCATATTCCTCTGCATTCACCTGCGAGGTGCGGGTTTCCGCGCCGTCAGCCATGGCCTGATAAAACTGATCAAAGGGAATGGATTTTCCCAAATCATCAGGATAGGTCTTATCATCGAGCATATAGTGGAAGCAGATGTAATGAATATCGCGGGAAAGAAAATGCTGCTCGCTCAAATCAGCAGTGGAACAGCAGCTGAGGACAAAGTCAGCCATCGGGTTCAACCCCTTTCCATTCGATGTAACAAATATTATTTCGTTCAAGTCCGGGAAAAATCCTGCAATTCATCCTCATAATACACGCGCGTAAGTTCCAGACCGCAGGCAGGTGCGGTAATGCCCAGCTCCAGCCGGTCGAGCGTTTCCAGCGCGCGCCTGAATGCATCGGGCTGCTTTCGCCCCATGCCGATATCCGTAAGCGTACCGGCGATAATGCGAACCATGTTGTAGAGGAAAGCATTGCCGAACACCGTAAGCGTCAGTTCTTCACCCTGCTGATCAAGGCGAACATCCGTAAGCGTACGAACGGTGGTTTTCGCCGTGCCGCCTGATGCCTGAAAAGCCGCGAAATCATGCGTGCCGAGCAGATCCGGAAGCGCCTGACGCATCAGATCCACATTCAGCTTCTGCGGAACATGAGCGGAGATATTGCGGTACAGCGCACTGGCGTGAGGCGCATTATGGATGCGGTAGGTGTAGCGTTTGCCTTTGGCGTCAAAGCGCGCATGGAACTCCCCGGAAACCTCGCGTCCTTCCAGCACGCGGATGTCCGGCGGCAGGCAGGTGTTAAGCGCAAAGGGATATTTATCGGCGGGAATGCGGCTTTTCGTGTCGAAATGCACGCGCTGTCCCAAAGCATGCACGCCTGCATCTGTACGGCTTGCGCCGGTTACGCGGATGAACTCACCTGTCAGCTTCTGAAGGGCTTCCTCCAGCCGCTGCTGCACAGCCACAGCATTCTCCTGCAGCTGCCATCCGGCATAGTTTGTGCCGTCGTAGCTTATGGTAAGCAGAATGCGGCGCGTGCCTTCCGGGGGCTTTTCCTTGATGATGGGAGGCAGTTCACTCATGCGATCCACTTCCCGGCAAGAATGGTAAGCACCAGCGTAGCAACGGTCAGCAGCAGCGCCCACAGGTCGTTCAACGTGTACTTGAGCACACGCAGACGGGTGCGTCCTTCGCCGCCGTGATAGCAGCGCGCCTCCATGGCCATGGCCAGCTCGCCTGCACGGCGGAAGGCGCTTACAAACAGCGGCACCAGCAGCGGAATCATGGCCTTGGCGCGCTTGAGCAGGTTGCCGCTTTCAAAGTCCGCGCCGCGAGCCATCTGCGCTTTCATGATCTTGTCCGCTTCTTCAATCAGCGTAGGAATGAAGCGCAGGGCAATGGTCATCATCATGGCCAGCTCATGCGCCGGAAAATGGATGACCTTGAGCGGTTTCAGCAGCAGCTCAATGCCGTCGCTGAGTGCGATGGGCGACGTGGTGAGCGTCAGAATCGACGTACCGGCCACCAGAAACACCAGACGCATCGCAAAGTGGATGGCGGTGATCAGTCCTTCTTTGGTGATCTTGAGAATGCCCCAGTGAATCCACACCGTTTCGCCGGTGGAGAAAAAGAGGTTGAGCACGAACGTCAGGATCAGCAGAAACCTGAGCGGCTTGATGGATTTGAGCAGATTCTTGGCCTTCAGTCCGCTCAGGCGCGTGGCAAACAACAGATACGCCAGCGGCAGAATGTACCAGATGGGACTGGATACGCAGAAGATCACGGCGATATAAAGAATCGTCAGGATGATCTTGGTGCGCGGATCAAGGCGGTGAACGATGGTCTTTCCGGGCATATACTGACCCAGCGTAATGTCTCTGAGCATCATTCCGCCTCCTTTCCGGAAAGCCTCAAAATGGCGTCGCGCAGTTCTTCCAGCGTATAGAGATCTTCAGGCAGATCATATCCCTCCGCACGCAGCGCATGCGCCAGCTGAGCAGCCTGCGGCACGCCAAGGCCGATGGACTGCATCAATTCCTGCTGACGGAACACCTCGCGCGGCGTGCCGGTGAGCACCATTTCACCCTTGCTCATCACCACAAGGCGCGTGGCGAGGGTTGAGATGTCGTCCATGCTGTGGCTGACCATGATCACCGTCAGCCCGCCTGCCGCATGGAGATTGCGGATCATATTGAGAATGCTGCGGCGGCCTGCAGGATCCAGTCCGGCAGTGGGCTCGTCAAGAATCAGAACTTTCGGCTGCATGGCCAGTACGCCGGCGATGGCAACGCGGCGCATCTGTCCGCCGGAGAGTTCAAAGGGCGAGCATTCGGCAATGGAATCATAGTCCAGACCCACCTGTTCCATGGCCCGACGGACGCGGCGGTCGATTTCCTCCGCCGGAAGACCGAGGTTCTTGGGACCGAAAGCGATATCCTTGGCGACCGTTTCTTCAAAAAGCTGATACTCAGGATACTGGAACACAAGGCCCACCTTGCGGCGCACCTCCAGAAGACTGACGCCCTTCTCAGTCAGATCCAGTCCGTCCACAATAATGCGGCCCTCAGTGGCCTTGACCAGACCGTTCAGATGCTGAACCAGCGTGGTTTTGCCGCTGCCGGTGTGACCCAGAAGGCCGATGAGTTCACCATCCTCAATGGTGAGGTTCACGTCGTTGAGCGCCACGGAAGCAAAGGGGCTGCCGGGCATATAGGTATGCGTGAGATGCTCAATTCTTATCGGCATAGCTTCTGCTTCAGCTCCTTTACCATATCATCTACCGTAAGAATGCCGCCAGGCAGGTTCATTCCGCTCTTGCGCAATTCCATGGCAAGTTCCGCCATGGGCGGTACGTCAAGGCCCAGTGACTTGATCTTCTCCACCTGCGTGAAGACGTCTCCGGGAACGCCATCCAGCGCAATTTTACCCTGATCGAGCACCACCACGCGGTCGGCCACGGCCGCTTCCTCCATGAAATGCGTGATCCACACCACCGTCATGCCCTGCTCGCGGTTGAGCTTGCGAACGGTTTTAAGCACGTCGGCGCGGCCGGAAGGATCGAGCATCGCGGTGGCTTCGTCAAAAATCATAACCTCGGGCTGCATCGCCAGCACGCCCGCAACTGCCACGCGCTGCTTCTGACCGCCGGAAAGCATGTGCGGCGCGCGGTCGGCACGTTCAGACATGCGCACAGCAGCAAGCGCGGCGTCAATGCGCTCAATCATATCCTCCTGCGGCACGCCGAGGTTTTCAAGGCCGAAAGCCACGTCCTCGCGTACCACATTGGCCACGATCTGGTTGTCGGGATTCTGAAATACCATGCCCGCATGACGGCGTACATTCCAGATTTCCTCTTCGTCGGCGGTATCGAGGCCGCACACAATCACCTTGCCATCGGTGGGCAGGTACAGCGCGTTCATCATCTTGGCCAGCGTACTCTTGCCGCTGCCGTTATGGCCCAGCACCGCTACAAAAGAGCCCTTTTCAATGTTCAGGCTCACATGATCCACAGCGGCGCGGTCAGCGTCCTCATACTGATAGCAGACGTTTTCCGTCTGCATGGGAAATTCATAATGCTCCATCTTTTGCTCCTTCGTTTCCGATGGGTTCAAGCAGCTGCGGCGCGTTTTCCTCCGCCCAGTGCAATGCGCTCAGGCGGTCGCGCGAAAGCTGCGCTTTCAGTTCATCCAGCGAGGGAAACTGCATTTCCGCTCTGAGATAGGCACGGTAGGAAAGCATGAGCTTTTTCCCATAAAGCGCCTCAGGCGGATGACCCAGCAAATGCGCTTCCACCGTGGGCATACCTCCGGGGGCGGTGGGATGCCTGCCCTGATTGAGGATCGATACATAGGCGCGTGCCTCGCCTTCCACCTGCGCAACGCCCACATACACGCCTTCCTGCGGCCAGTCGCGCTCCAAAGGATCATAGGCGATGTTCGCCGTGGGAAAACCCAGTCTGGTGCCCAGCTGCTTGCCCGGTACCACCCGGCCTTCCAGCCCAAACGGCAGACCGCTCATGCTGTATCCTCTCCTGTTCATACATATCCGCTTTTCAAAGCGATGAAACCGCATAGAAAAGCGATTGTATTATACTTCATCAGCCAAAGAAACGCAACAACCGCAGCCTCTGTACATCTTCAAAAAACGGATTCTGTTAGCAAAAGATCAGAATGTGAGGTTGCCGGGGAAGGCATGGAATGATACAATGAAAAAAACACATCAGGAGGAAACGGCATATGTTACCCAGTCAGAAAGTACGCGGATTGGCGCCCGAAATGGATCCCCTGCGCATTGGCATGGGCTGGAAGGCCGATGAGCTGGACAAGCCCCAGATCCTGATTGAAAGCACATTCGGCGACAGTCACCCCGGCAGCGCGCATCTGTGGGACTTTGTCAATGACGCTGTCCAAGGCGTGAAATCCTGCAATGCCAAGGCTGCGCGCTATTTTGTAACCGATATCTGCGACGGTCAGGCGCAGGGTCACGACGGCATCAACTATTCCCTTGCCAGCCGCGATATGATCGTCGGCATGGTAGAAATTCATCATAACGCAACACCGTTTGATGCAGGCGTGTTTATCGCCAGCTGTGACAAGGGCCTTCCCGGGCTGCTCATGGGTATTGGGCGCACCAATCTGCCCACTGTAGTCGTACCCGGCGGCGTGATGGAGGCGGGACCGGATCTGCTGACCCTTGAGCAGATCGGCAAATACAGCGCCATGTGCGCACGCGGCGAAATCACGGAGGAACAGCTTACATGGTACAAGCATCACGCCTGTCCTTCCTGCGGGGCGTGCAGCTTCATGGGCACTGCCGGCACCATGCAGGTGATGTGCGAGGCGCTGGGGCTGTCTCTGCCCGGCAGCGCGCTCCTGCCTGCAACCTGCGAAGATCTGCACAAGGTGGCCGTTGAAGCCGGAAAACAAGCGGTAGTGCTGGCAAAAAGCGGGCTTACTGCGCGCGATATCGTTAATCGCAAGAGCTTTGAAAACGCCATCATCGTGCATGCGGCCATCTCGGGTTCGACAAATGCGCTTTTGCATCTGCCCGCCATCGCGCACGAATTCGGCATTGAAATCGACGCCGATACCTTCGAAAGCATCCACCGCAATGCTCATTTTCTGCTGGATGTACGTCCTGCGGGCCGCTGGCCGTCGGAGTTTGTATATTATGCAGGCGGCGTCCCGGCCATTATGGAGGAGCTTCGTCCGCTGCTGCATCTGGACGCAATGACCGTAACCGGCAGGACGCTGGGTGAAAACCTGGATGAGCTGCATGAAAGCGGCTACTACGAAAAATGCGCGGAGTACCTCAAACGCATCGGATTGACAAAGGAAGAGATCATCCGTCCGTATGACCGGCCCATCGGCAGCGAAGGCACCACGGCCATCCTGCGCGGAAATCTTGCGCCCTATGGCGCAGTGGTCAAGCACTCCGCCGTTCCCAAAGAAATGCACAAGGCCGTTCTGCGTGCCCGTCCCTTCGACTGTGAGGAGGATGCAATTGCTGCCGTTCTCTCTCATCAGATCCAGCCCGGAGACGCGGTATTCATCCGCTACGAAGGCCCCAAGGGCAGCGGTATGCCTGAGATGTTCTACACCACCGAGGCCATTTCCAGCGACGAACAGCTTGCCCGCAGCATTGCGCTCATCACCGACGGTCGCTTCTCCGGAGCATCCAAAGGTCCTGCCATCGGGCATGTGTCCCCCGAGGCGGCTGAGGGCGGCCCGATTGCGCTGGTGGAAGAGGGCGATCTGATTGAAATCGACATTCCCGGCAGGCTGCTGGCGATCGTGGGTGTAAACGGCGAGCAAAAAACGCCCGAGGAAATGGACAAGATCCTCGCGCTTCGCCGTCAGGCATGGCAGCCCCGTCCTCCGCGCTACGAAAGCGGCGTTCTGAAAATCTACTCTGAGCATGCTGTCAGCCCTATGAAGGGCGGATATATGGAGTAACAGCTTATGAAGAAACATCCCTTGAAAATCCTCGGAACCGTTTTTGCCAGTATCGCAGCCGTGGAGCTGGCAGCTCTGATTATCTTGCTGGCCATTCCTGCCGTGCGGCACAGTGACGAGGCGCTGATCGTGCTGCCAAGTGTGCTCGGCATCCAGACGCTCGTGTTCGGCGGTATCGGCGCCGGCTTTCTGACCCATGTGCGAAAAAAAGAAAAGCTCCGCGAGGAGCTGAAAGCTGGTGGATATACCAAAACCGCCGTGGTTGTGGAAGTTGAGCGCGTATACAGCGTTCATATCAACGGACGCTGTCCCTATCGCGTGGTCTGCCGCATCGAAGAGGGAAGCGTGCTGCACGAATACCGCAGCGACATGCTCCGCTCTGATCCTGGCCTCCTGCCCGGCGACCCGGTTACAATCTATCTGGACTGGCGCGACGACAGCCGCTATTATGTGGACGTTGAAAGTGCCTCGCCCACCATCATCCGGCACTAAAAAGCATCCCGCCTTGCACATGCGTCAAGGCGGGATGTTTTGATGCTTTTTTACTTACCGGCGATGTCGCTGCCGCAGTGCTGGCACTTCACGGCTTCGTCATGCACGGCCTGCTTGCAGTAAGGGCACAGACGGGCAGGCTTCTTGGGTGCTTCTTCCTTCTTGGGCAGAAGCTTGGACATCAGCCTCACAAACAGGAACACGCAGAAAGCGATGATGATGAAGTTGATGATGTTCTGAATGAAGCTGCCGTAGTTGAGCGTGCCGACGCCGGCTTCCTTGGCTGCGTCAATGGACACGTACTGCTGACCGTCAAGCGCGATGAACAGTCCGCTCAGATTGACACCGCCGGTGATCAGGCCGATCACGGGCATGAGCATATCATTGACCAGAGAATTGACGATGGTGGTGAAGGCGCCGCCGATCATAACGCCGGTTGCCAGTTCGAGGATGTTGCCCTTGGCGCAGAATTTTTTGAACTCAGCCAGAAGCTTTTTCATGGTAAATCTTCCTTTCAACTAGGTTTCGCTTGTATCAAATCATACCCAAAACAGGCATGAAAGTCAATATGCCTTTACCGTTCCTTTTCGGTATGAATGCGCGTCATCAGCTTGTCGATGGCGTCCGCAATGGCCGGAAGCTCACGCGAGATGGTGCACACATGAGGAACATTCTTCAGCCACAGTTTCTGACGGATACCGCTGTTGACGCCTTCCAGAATGGCATCCGCGCTGCCTTCCCAGATGGTTTCATCCGAATCGCTCTGCACGCACAGAACCGGGCAGGTAATGTTGAACAGGTTGCGCCTCGCCAGCTTGATGAGCTGGTTGAGGTCCGCGCCTTTGGCTGTAGGAAAGCCGGTATAGCCGAAGTCGTAGGCACTGTCCAGCGCGGCGTGACGTTCAGTGGGCGGCCCCCATGCAATGCGGGGCATCAGAGGAGCAAAGATACCTGCCAGCGGCAGCGCACGGTTTTTCACCGCCATAGGCGCAGAAATGGGTACGCAGGCGTCCACCTTCATCTGTTCAGCCACCAGCAGCGCCAGCACGCCGCCCATGGACAAACCGCAGATGGTAAAGGTGTCCATCTCATCCATCATCTCCAGCGCCGCCTGCTTGACCGCATACAGCCAGCTCTGCCACGTAGCCTTTGCCATATCGTCCTCCGTGGTTGCATGGCCGGGCAGATTGATGGTTCTTACGCTGTGGCCGCGTCTGGCCAGCGCCTCAGCCAGCTTTCGCATATGCGCCGCACTTCCAGTGAAGCCGTGCACAAGAAGAATGCCGTTTTTGCTGCCATCAAACGAATAGGGCTGACAGACTTCCCGGTCGAAATACCCGGGTTCGGTAGGCTTCATCTGTTCTTCATCCTCTCTGAAAAGTTTTTCCTAACACTTATGCTTTCACAGTGCGAATTATTCTTCCAGACGCTCGATATCGTTCTTTCTGCCCATCACCAGCAGCGTATCCTGCTCCTCAAACAGCAGATCCGGCGCAGGAGACATCAGAAAACGACCTTCACGATGGATGGCAAGAATATTCAGTCCGTAATGGCGGCGCACATTTACGCCGATAATGCTGTTCCCGACCCATTTTTCCGGCACATGGATTTCTACGATCTGATAATCATCGGAAAGATTCATCAGATCCAGCACATTCGGCGTCAGAATGCTGCGTGCCACTCTCGCGCCCATGTCACGCTCCGGAAACACGACACGATCTGCTCCGATTTTGCACAGCACCTTGGCGTGAAGATCGTCGTTTGCCTTGGCAATGAGGTATGGAATTCCCAGTTCCTTGAGCAGCACGCACACCAGAATGCTGTCTCGCGTATTCTGGCCGATGGATACGATAGCCGCGTCGAAATTGTTCACGCCAAGCTCGGCAAGGGCCGTTTCATCGGTGGCGTTCATCTGAAGCGCCTGCGTCACATAAGGCGCAGCTTCATTGACCAGTTCTTCGCTTTCGTCAACCGCCAGCACCTCCTGTCCCAGTTCGCATAGCGTTTTGGCGAGGCTCATGCCAAAACGGCCTAATCCCAGCACAATAAACTGCTTGGTCTTCATTTTGATACTGCCTCCATTATCCAATCATGATTTTTTCTTCGGGATATCGTACACGCGTTCCAGTGCCGCTTTCGCTGCGGCTTGCAAGCGCAAGTGCCAATGTAAGCGGCCCAACGCGGCCCAGATACATCAGCGGCATCAGAAGCCACTGGGATGCCGGTCTGAGCGTAGGCGTATTCAGCGAAGAAAGGCCGGTTGTGCTGAATGCGCTCGTTGTTTCAAATAGAATGTCAATCATCGATTTTCCTCCGCCCTGCTCAAAAAAGCCAACCAGGCAGGTGCTCAGGAATACCATGGCCATCCCGATAAAAGCAATGGCCATGGAGCGCTTTGCCGTATCCTGCGAAATTTCGCGTCCGAATACGTTAATCCGTTCACGCCCTCGGATAACATTCCACACGAGCAACACAAGCATCATAGCTGTGGTGGTCTTGATTCCTCCGCCGGTGGAAGCCGAGGAGGCGCCAATGAACATCCAAAGACAGCTTATGAGCTTGCTCACATCCGTCAGCGCAGCCTGATCCACGCTGGCGAAACCCGCCGTACGAAGCGTAACAGACTGAAAGAAGCCATTCGTCACTTTTGCTCCAACGGGCAAATCCGCCAATGAGTGATTCCAGTCCAGCGCAAGCATCCATGCCGTGCCGCTCAAAAGAAGAACTGCCGTCGAAAGCAATACTAATCTGGCATGTACAGAGAGCCGCTTGAAGTGGAAGCGGTGATGAAGGCATTCCAAAATCACTGAAAAACCCAGTCCGCCCAGAACAATCAGCCCGCAAAGCGTAAGCAGAATCACAGGCTCAAGCTGAAACAGCGTAAGGCTTTTCCATCCGCCGAATATATCAAAACCAGCGTTGCAAAAAGCGCTGACCGATGTAAAAAAGCTGTACCATATGCCTTTGCCTTTTCCATACAGCGGAACGAGGCGTGTCATCAGGATCAGCGCGCCTGCGGTTTCGATGATCATCGCAATCAGAAAAAAGTTCAAAGACAGCCTGACCATCCCGCGCAGTCCGGTCTGATTCATGGCCTCCCGCAGTATCAGCCGCCCCCGAAGCGACACGCGCTTACCAAGCGCCGCCATGATCACCGTAGCAAAGGACATGAATCCCAGCCCGCCTATCTGAATGAGCACAAGCAGCACCGCCTGCCCCAGCAAAGAAAGCTGTGTCCCCGCATCGATGATCGTAAGGCCTGTTACACATACAGCAGATGTGGCTGTAAATAACCCCTGTTTCAAGCCGATGGATCTGCCTCCCGCTCCGCATACCGGGAGCGTCAGAAGAAGTCCGCCAATGACAATAGCTGTCAGAAACCCAAGCGCCAGAATGCGTTCCGGACGGATGGGACGACGGGTAAGAACTGAATGCTTCTGCATTTCCATCCTCCTGCTCATGAGTAGAATATCATTATACTCCTTTTTGTCTTTATTGACCAGTGGAATACGTTTTTTTACATTCGCTACAACCTTCGTCTTTATGCTTGACAGTCCGCGCACGGTTTGGTATCGTTAAGAAAACAACAAAAGAGGCGGGATTTACCGATGATCGTTATTGGAATCTGCGGTGCAAGCGGAAGCGGCAAAAGCACTCTGGCATATGAACTGGCTGATGCCATCGGCGAAGGCTGCACCGTGATCAACCACGACTGGTATTACAAGGATCACTCCCATCTGCCGTTTGAGGAAAGGTGCCTGCTCAACTATGACGAGCCGGAAATTTTCGACCATGATCTGTTCCTTGAGGATATGAAGCTTCTGATGGCTGGAAAGCCCATCACCCGCAAGGCTTACAACTATGCCGAGCATCGCCGCGACGACACCGACGAGCTGATTCAGCCGCCGAAGGTTTTGATCATTGAAGGCATTCATGTCTTCTACGATCAGCGTCTGTGCGATCTGATGTTCCTCAAGCTGTATATGAGCGTGGACACGGATATCTGCCTCCTGCGCCGCATTACCCGCGATATCAACGAGCGCGGACGAAGCATCGAAAACATTTCGGCCCAGTATCTTTCCACCGTCAAGCCCATGTTTGATAAACACATCCGAAACTACATCGAGCTGGCGGATGTGATCGTGGCCCGCGGCGGACGCAATGCGCGCATCAAGGATATTCTTGCCGGTTATGTACGCGATGAGCTGAGCGAAAAGGAGGACAACTGATATGGCAAAGATCACCATTGCGAACAATCCCGCTTTTCTTGATCTGCTGGACATGAAGGCGAACATCGTCTTTTCCACAGCCAACGGCGAGGAGCTTGCGCTGCAGCTGGTAAAGCCTCAGTGGTCTTCCGGCGGACAGGGCTTCCCTCTTGTTGTGTTCATTCAGGGCAGCGCGTGGACCAAGCCCAATCAGTTCTGGGAAATTCCCCAGCTTTGCGAACTGGTCAGGCGCGGCTTTGTCATCGCCAGCGTAACGCATCGCTCTTGCTTCCAGACTCCCGCTCCGGCTTTCCTCAAGGACGTGAAGGCCGCGCTTCGCTTCCTCAAGGCGCATGCCGAGGAATACGATATCGACAAATCCCGTGTATGCGCGTGGGGTACGTCCTCCGGCGGAAACACCGCGCTTCTGCTCGGCGTTACGGCGGATGATCCCGCGTTTGAAACCGAAGAGTGGGCTGGTGAATCCACCAGGGTGCAGGCCGTGGTTGACTGCTTTGGCCCAGCGGACATGGCCATGCTCATCGCCAACTATGAGGGCACGATGCCGCTGGATGACACCAATATTCTGTACGCTCTGGGCGGAAGAGATCCTGAAAACTGGATCGACAATCTCAAGCTGGTCAGTCCGGCCGAATATGTAAGGCCCGGCCGTGATCTGCCTCCCTTCCTGATTCTGCACGGCGACGCCGACGATGTCGTACCCTATGCCGACAGCGAAGCCATGCATGACAAACTGATTGCAAACGGATATGAGGCCGATCTGGTATGCGTCAAGGACGCGCCGCACGAAGGCAACTTCTGGAGCAAACAGCTGCTTACCATTATCTTTGACTTTATCGAAAAGCAGCTGAAGTAAACGGGAGGCTTATGCATGAGACTTGGCGAAGTCTGTCTGCTGACAAACGACGTTCCGAGGCTTGCAACCTTCTACAAGGAGCTGCTTGATACAGACAATGGCAGCACCGATCCGGTGCATCAGTTCATCATCAGCGGCGATGTTTCCCTGACCGTTTACAACGATGGAACTGACATGAGTCAATCCGGTCAGACCATCTGTCTTGCCTTTACCGTGGATGATCTCGAATCGGAATATCAAAAGCTCCTTGCGCTCGGCGCAGAGATTGTCGAACCACCGGCAAAACGTCCATGGGGCGCCATCAACCTGAGTTTTCGCGATCCGGATGGAAACCTCGTGTATTTACGACAGTTACCCGAAGCATAACGCAAACCGCCTGCAGCACTTGATCCTGCTGCAGGCGGTTTTTATTCAGCGCTTGGAAAGGTACAGGCCACCAGCGCATATCCCATATTGTCCAGACTGGCCTCATATTCTGTGCCTGCCGGAAGCTGAAAAGCTGTATGCGTTCCATTCATCGGCTGACATAAAATCAGATATCGGATTCTCCCCTGCTCTTCAATCACAATTTGCCCCTTTTCATGAAGCCAGAGCAGGTATTCTTTCATCGACAGATCCAGATAGGTCATGGCCGTTGCGTGTGCTTTCCCTACCCATCGGAATCGGAAAACCTCGCGGCCTTCTCCATCCGGCATGGTTCGTACAAATCCGTATCTCCATGAGGTCTGCAGAAGCGCTTGCCACGCGGCATGGTTGCCAGCATCTGCCGGACGAATCTCAACGGTATATTCCTGCTGCATCTCGCCGCTGCCAGGCCAGTCCATTTCCTGAATGGTCTGACGGACTGCTTCTTCCGGAGGAAGCGTCTTCATCAGCACGCGTGCGGTACTTTCCAGCCTGTGACGCTGTTCAGCTGCGCTATGCGTTCCATCCCACACGGTCAAACCACTCACACGCTGTGTGCTGAGTGCGTCAAACATCAGCGCCAGCGCATCAATCGTGCCCCGGCCGCTTTTCAGCTTCAGATCACGCACAGGAACCCGTCCTCGTCCATAAATGGCAATGCTCATCGTGTTGGGATACGGAATATCCGCAGGCAGCGGATGCTCCGCATCAACCAGAAGCATTCTGCCTTCTGCAAGCTGCGCTCTTGTAATGGTATGCTGTGTGTATTCAAGCGTTCCGGGGGGCTGATACGAAACTGCTCTGATTTTTCTGGGCTGCTCCACTCCTGTACTTTCCATTTTCTCGGCTTCTGTGAAATTCTCTGATGATCTTTCAGGGATAAATACCGGCAGCAAAATCGCAGCGCACAGGGAAAGCAGCAGCAAAAACGCATGAAAAGAGCGGTCCAGCATCAGCCTTTTTCCCTTGGAAACAGTATACACACACTGAGCTCCACAGCAGTTGCTTCTCTGTCTGCGGCTGACTGAGGCCTGTTTTCGCCATTCATATTCCGTGAGCATCCGGTCACCCTTTCCAATGCTGCTATACTTAGCATGACCGGACAACAGCGTATATATACAGTCAATCCAGATGGAGTTTCAAAAACGTGGCATCAAAGGTTTCGCTGTCATCAAAGCGTGAATACTGTCCATACCGAACAAACGTAAATCCACACTTTCGCAGCACATTGCCGGAAGCGGTATTAGCCGTGGCATGCGATGCCACAAAATCCTCCGCACCAAGTGTCTCATGTGCCCAGCGAATCATCGCGCTTGCCGCTTCAGTTGCATATCCCTTTCCCCAGTAGGAACGATTCAGGTTATACCCCAGTTCATACATACCCTCATCATTCAGTCCGATACTTCCTGCGCCGATGACTTTTCCCGTTTCTTTCAGTTCAAATCCAAACTCGTAATCTTCCGGCTGAATCCCTTGAATCCATCTTTTCACCTGATCAACATTCTGATAGACAGGATAAGGCATATACCGGTTCACCACAGGATCACCGACCCATTCGAAGACGTCCTCTGCATCCGCTTCACACAATGGACGCAGCAGCAACCGGCAAGTCTCAATGCGAGGATTCATCCAACTCATCTCCGATTTCATTTTTTCGCTACAGCTGTGAATTCTCCGGGCAAGTGAGGCTTCGTCCATGCGGGATGCTCATCGAATCGCTCCAAAACGAATCCACTTCGGATGATCGCATTGATGATTTCGCTGATCGTATACTTCCTGTAGCTGCATTTGGGCATCTGCCGTCTGATCTCTTTATCATAAAAACGTGCATGCGCCATCTCGCCTTCAAAAACCTCTGTAGAAAAATAATCCATGGTTTTTGTCTCGAGTCCCAATGCATCTTCCAGTTTTATGAATGGATGGAAATCGCTGCAAATCATTTTGCCGCCTTTTCTCAGCAAGCCATGCATCATCCGCATGAACTCATCGAGATCATGAAAATAGTGCAGCACGCCGCCTTCCATGAAAACAACATCAAAACAGGCGCCATGTTTTTTCAGATCGATTTCCAACACATCGCCGACTTCATAATGAATATGTGCTCCGGCTGCCTCAGCAACTTCCATTGCATATTTCCGATTCGCCTCAGAAATATCAAATACCGTTACCTCTGCGCCCAGCAGTGCGAGTGGTACGGCCTTCTTACCACACGAACCGCAGATATTGGCAATCCTTACGCCTTCAAAAGCATCAAAATACTTTGCGTACTTCTTCAGCATTCCTTCCGGATTTTCCAGATCTGCCTTTGCCCTCTCAGCCGGAGTACCATACTGATGAACCCAGAAAGCATAAGCATCATATTCCCATGCTATTTTGTTCTGCTGACTGTAATCGCGCATATGAACCTCTCAAAACTTTGGATGATTGCGCTTATTCTAGCACAGCAACCAGGAAACAGCAAGTTTGTGTTCGCTAATAGCTAATCCAAAAGACCTTACCCAAAAGACCTTACATTCATTGAAGGCCTTTTTTCTATAAACTTGTATGATGTTTTTCTCTCACAAACGAGTTCCTGCATGACCAATCAAAAGTGTATGCCACAGCGACCGAAGGCAGGGAAGGGCCCCTGCCGCGAGGGAGCGGCTCACTGGATGCTTATGTGCAGCAGGGCGGGCACGGCGAAGCCGTGAACGTCCGTTCAAACACGCCACAGCGACCGAAGGCAGGGAAGGGCCCCTGCCGTAAGGGAGCGGCTCACTGGATGCTTATGTGCGAGAGCGCGGGCGCGGTTAAGCCGCGCACGTGCGGCCAAACAAAAAAAGCCCGACCAGCGATAAGCTGATCGGGAATTGGAATGCGGCAGCGACCTACTCTCCCGGGCCGTCTCCAGCCAAGTACCATCGGCGTGCTGAGGCTTAACTTCT
>JAGBBE010000042.1 GCA_017938645.1 Clostridia bacterium | reverse complement strand
GGGGTCTCAGTTTGTATCACCCGGGGAGCCCGCATAGTCACAATGTTCCATTGCTTCTTGCGGTTCCCCACGCTCCGCCTGCCTGTTTCGCCCACCGGGCGCGGCAGGCTCCGGTGCCACCAGTACAGTTGGTCTTGTCAGCCAACACCAGACGATCGGAATCATCCGGTCGTTTTTTTGTGCTTCTTCGGAGGATATAAGGGGAGAAACGATCACCCGGGGAACTCGCATAGTCGCGCAAGCGCTCCTTGCGATTCCCCACGCTCCGCCTCGCTCATTGCGTCCACCGGACGCGCTCGGCTTCGGTGCCACCAGCGTAGTAGTGAGTTAGTCGCCGCACTGAATGCCGCTTCCGGTCAGGAAGCGGATTTATTATGCCGCCGCAAAAGCAACCGGATTGAATCCATTCCTTCCGGTTCTTATGTGCTTCACATTCAAAACAGCGTGTTCTATCAGGGGGTTAGGCCATCTGCAGAAATTATCCTTGCAGGAATACGATATTTTTCATCTGATCTTCGTCAGTATAAGTGTAAGGAGGTGAGGAACACATGAGCAATATCAAGGGCCCAGATAGCGCTCAGAATCACGAGTTTGAACGAATCGTGAAGCAATATCAAAAAACACTTCTGCGCATGTGTTACCTCTATTTGCGCGACAAAGCGCTGGCAGAGGATGCAGTTCAGGATACGTTTATCAAAGTCTATCGCAATATGAATAAGTTTCGCGGTGATAGCAGCGAAAAAACATGGATAATGAAGATCGCAATGAATACCTGCCATGATATTCATCGTTCCAATTGGTTCAGAATGATTGATCATCAGATTTCACCAGAGATGCTTCCTGAAGCAAGTGTTCCTTTTGATAAGCACGAGGATGATTTGGTAGAAGCCGTGATGAAACTGCCAGTAAAACTACGAGAAGTCATTCTCCTATATTACTATCAAGACATGCCTGTAACCGAAATTGCCGATTCGCTGAATCTGTCTCAATCGTCTGTCTCAGGGCGCTTAAAGCGTGCCAGAGATAAACTGAGGACAGTTCTGGAAAGGAGGGATTTCCATGAATGAACGTGATCAAAAGAAATACTTCAAAGATGCTGTAGATCATAGACTCTCTGGATTACAAGAAAACCCCTTTCTGGCGCAGCGAATCATTGCGTCCGAGAAAGGAGATCCAGTTGATATGCGAATTAGAAAAAAGGTTTCTGCAGCATTTGTTTTCGTAATCCTCATAAGTACCCTTCTTGCCGGCACGGTGGCTTACGCAGCCGTAAGGCTTGGTGTATTGGATATGTTTACGATCGACGGAGAATCCAATGAGAGCGCAGCAAGTGGTGTACAAATTGTCGATGCCAGCTATGAAGGTAATCATGTACGCTTTACTGTAAATGATGCACTCTATGATGTAACGGGTCAGAGTTACGCAATTGGATTCACGATTGAAAACCTGACCGATGCTGATGATCTATATGTAGTTTGCGAAAGCATTACATTTGATGGTGAGCAAGCGCACATGCGCTCAATGATGAATGTTGATGAATACATTCTCCCCAAAGGAATCACTGAAGGTGCAGTGATGGGTGAATTGCCCGAAGGCGCAAAAGGAATCTGTGAAATGAAATATACGTTCCTGCGTGGTTTGTATCCTTATGAAGAACTACCCGAGGAGGCTGAAGATATCTCTCAAGCTGCAAGAGCTCTGAGGAATGCCGGAAAGATCCCACTTGAACCTGACGGATATGTCCTGACAGAATATGAAGCCGATAAAACTTACTTGCAGATGCTTCTTGCTTCCGGGCAGTTTGAAATTGCCGATACCTTCACGCTTCAGTTTGAACTGGATAGTAAGCTTCTGGAAGCATCCAAGATGGTGTATTCTGGTCAAGTTGAATTCGAGTTTGATGATTATGAGCTTCGTATCAATAGTGCTTATACGACGGCAATCTCTGCACACATCGAAGTCGCGTATATCACCGCAGACAAACCAAAGGATGGTGGTAAAGGCTTTGGTCCTCTTTGGGGATTAGAATTCGATTTGCCAGATAAATCCACATGGACTGGAAATGCTGGTGGCCGATGGGATGATCCCGTGCAGATGGAAGACGGAAGATACATGAGTGTTTATCATTATGAAGCACTTGAACTCTTCACTCAGCCAGATACGCTCATCATGACCCTCGTAGAATACGATGATAATTTCAAGCCTACGGTGCATAACAATGAGGCTGTAACACTTCACTTTACGAAATAAAATGCCAAAGAACCAGATGCATTAAGCATCTGGTTCTTTTATCCAACTCATAGAATTCCGTTGACGCTATAAAGAAATTCAGGTATAATTTTGTTATCCAAGGAGGTGCGCTGTATGCCAACTATCAAATCAAGCGCTGATCTGCGCAACAGCTACAATGAGATTTCCAACTTCTGTCATACTTACTCTGAGCCTGTCTTTATTACCAAAAACGGCAAGGGCGATCTCGCCGTGATGAGTATTGAAGTATACGAACAACTCATGGGACGCTTTGAACTCTACGGAAAATTGCAGGAAGGTCTAAACGACATTACCCGTGGCAACACCCGTCCGTTTGCTGATGCCATGGCCGATATCAGGAGCCGCAGGAAAAGATGATGTACGATCTTCATATCACCAGCGCAGCTGAGAATGATCTGAATGAAGCCGCAGACTATATCGAATACGTCCTCTTGAATCCCGACGCCGCAGATCGCCTGCTCGATGCCGCAACGGAAAGGATCTCCACACTTACACAGTATGCTGAACGGAACGCGCTGGTTGACGATCCCGTTCTTAAAGCATGGGGAATCCGCTTCATTCAGGTGAACAATTATCTGGCGTTCTACGTCATTTCTGAAGAAGAAAGCCGCGTGTATATCGTTCGATTCCTGTATGGTAAAAGGGATTGGATTGGTATCCTGAAGCAAGGTTTTACTCTTGAATAATTTGCATGAACGAAAACTCAATTCCCATTTCATTTAGGGAGATCATATTATGAAGACTATTAAAGCGCCTACGCAGCTGCGCAAGCGCTTCAAAATCATCTTTGATTTTACCCTTTTGAATCGACAGACAATTACACTTTTCTCATCTCTAACAAGCGGTATTTGCAAGGCTCCCGACCATCGGGAGGGAGCCTTGACATCGTGGAGGTCGTAGGTTCGAGCCCTATAGACCCCACCAATACAGTCGGATTTGTCACCCGACGCCAGACGATCGGAATCATCCGGTCGTTTTTTTGTGCTTCTTCGGGTGGGGTCTCTCTCATCTCCCTCTCTCTCCACGGTATACACGCCCTCCGGTCATCCGTGATATACTGATCCTGCGCGGCTGGCAAGCCGCCGTGAAAGGAGCGATTTTATGCACGATAACGGCGTCATCATGGTCAACCTGCTGCTCCTCCCCATCGCCGCCCTCCTCCTGTACATCGCCGCGAAGAATCTTCTTGCGCTCATCGCGGCCCTGCGCAGCATCGGCAGCGACGCGCCGCGCCCATGGCAGACGCCTGCGCTGCGCATCTGGGTATGCTGCCTGCTTCTCAGCCTCGTGCTGTTCATGCTCGGCGAGAGCAGCCATCTATGGCGCATCCGCGCCCTTGGCTCTTCGCTCATGAAGACGGCCTTCCTCCCGCTGATGCCCGTCATCTGGTTCTTTGTGGACGTGCTGTGAGGGACGGGCTATCCATACCAAACGACCGGTCATGCCCGGCCGTTTTTTTCATGCCGTCCGTAGGGGCATGACGGGAACGCAAAAGCACCGGGCAGCATGCTGCTCGGTGCTCTGAATGGATAGGGTTGATGGATCGTCCTTATTCAAACCGGACCCAGATCGTCAGGCCGCTTTTGAAGATGCCGGTCTGGATATCGATGCACGGGCCGAACTCAAGCATCTCCTTGACGGGCCTGTACTCGTCGCGCTCGTAGATCGTGACATAGTTGCCCTCTTTGTCGGTGATGTCGCGGGAATAGCCCAGCGCATACTCCCAGCTATAGTGCTTATCGGCGTAGCGCTGCGTCCACTTCCAGTAGAGCTGCTGCGCCTTGGACCAGATGCTCGGATACGGCGGGATCACGCGGACATAGGTACCCTCCGAGGGACGGGACCTGCCAGCGCCGTCCACGATATTGATCTGCCAGTGGCGCTCGTACGTGCCCTCCTTGATGTAGGCGAACTCCGCATAGCGGTCCTCCACATGCGGGACGTCGGTGAAGATGACATGCGGAGCAAACATGTTGCCCGGATGCTTGATCTTATCCATATAGCCATAGACGCGGCCGACCGTGTCGGAGGCCGCAAAGGCGACGGACGCGGTCAGGATCAGAGCCAGCAGAAGGAGGAGCGAAAACCAGCGCTTCATAGCCATTTCCTCTTTTCATCGGTATTGCAGCGGACGCCCGGCGATGCGGCGCGGCATAGCCCGCTGCGGGTGAACTTCCATCAGTATAGCAGTGTTATATGATGAAATCAACAAAACGAGGAACTGTTCACAGACTGTTCACATATCGATGACAATATGCAACAATATGCCCCGGATTCGTGCGGATATGAAGAAAGAATGGATGCATGCACCGATACAACCTGAATCAAGAAGAGTTATACAACCTCAAAGCATGCCTCAGCACGAAACCGGTTGTCGTCCGTTAATAAGCAGTTTTTTTGTTATATATTGTTGTGTATGATATTGAAACGGCACGTATTGTGTGGTAATATACATATCAGGTACTTCATGTCGCAGCACATATTGCAGTATTTATTCCAAAGTCAGGAGGTGCTTACGAAGTGAGCAGGTATAACCGCGGGTATTCAGAGCCGAGCGTGATGAATGGTATTCTGTTTCTCATCATCAGCATCGCGCTTACCGTTGTCATTACGATGTTTCCGGGAAAGGCGCTTTTCGAATGGATTCACAAAGGTCTAAACCGACTCGCATACGACGGAGAACTGGTCGGTTATGATCCTGTTCCGCTCGCGTATCTGTTGCCGCTGCCAATCATCGGAACGTTGTTTCTGAACATTGCTTTCTTTAATGACAACTGTGACACAGAAAACTGGCTCGTCAATTCTATCATTGTGGCAGTGGCAGCGCTTTGTCTGTCGCTGGGTTTGTACGCCATTGCCCTCATTATCCTTTTCGTTATGCTTCTGCCGCTCATTAAGTACGGCACAGGACTGGAGAGAATGCATAGCGGATTCAGTCGCGTTATGCATCCGCGAGACGCTATGGATGCAACTGAGCAATTCGCAAAAGAACATCCCGGTATCCTGCTCCATGAAATGCTCTGCGATGAAGATGAAAGCTGGTTCAGAGATGCTGAGGACGATGACAAATGATGCGCTTCGGCATGCAGCCGCAAGGCTGCATCTGTCCCCTGATATAACTTCCCAGTATTGCAGCGTTTCCTTTCAGAATCTCCCACTCTCCTGATCTCATGCCTCCGGCAGAGATTGCGCGCCTCACACTCAGACACAGAACTGCGTCTGGTAACCACTCCCGTATTCTGCTGCCGCCCCCGGTCGGGGGCGGTTTTTTCGATAATCTCACAGATGATGAAAACCCGGAGTCCCGTAGCCGATAGCCGGAACAGACATCATTCTCCGACCCATATAACAAACGCCCCCGGCCGCAAAGGACCGGGAGCGTATTTTTGAGTGATTCTCAGCTTACACGCCGAAGATGCTCAGCAGGAAGCCGGCAGCGATGGCGGAGCCGATGACGCCGGCAACGTTCGGGCCCATGGCGTGCATGAGCAGGAAGTTCGCCGGGTTGGCCTTCTGCGCCTCGACATGAGCGACGCGGGCAGCCATCGGGACGGCGGAGACGCCGGCAGAGCCGATCAGCGGGTTGACCTTGCCGTGGGTCAGCTTGCACATCAGCACGCCGGCCAGCAGGCCGCCGGCGGTGGACAGGCCAAACGCCACGATGCCCAGGGCAACGATCTTGAGGGTCTGCGCGGTGAGGAAGGTGGAGCCGACCATGGTCGCGCCGACAGCGGTGGAGAGCATGATGGTGACGATGTTCTTC
>JAGBBE010000041.1 GCA_017938645.1 Clostridia bacterium | reverse complement strand
GAGAGGCTCCGCCTCCCAGACCCACCGCTTAAGGGCTTTGCCCTTAAGAATCCCACTTTGGGGATCTATATTTGACGCCGTTTCCCGGGATGCTGGGAAACGGCGGTTTTTTATTCAGTCAGAAATGTTTTCAGCAGTTTCTGGTTCTTTTCCAAATTGGGTTTGAGAACCATCATGCCGCTGATGGTTTCATCGGTGTAGGTTCCCTCAAAGGGAACATGAGCTGTGGTAATGGTCAGTTCGTCCAGTTTGCCCATCATCGGAGCGAGGCGGTAGAGGTCGCCCAGGGTAAAGTCGGTCTGTACTTTGCTCATGTTGCTTACGGCGAGTCTGAACAGCGGCCACTTGCCCATGCCGGACATTTCCCTGAGCATTGCGGCAATGACCGTCTGCTGGCGGGAAGTGCGCTGGAAGTCGCTGTCGATTTTCCGGATGCGGCTATAGGTGAGCGCCTGCAGCCCGCTGAGGCGCTGAAGGCCGGGAGCAGGCACACGCGGAACGGAATCCCCGTAGTCTGCGAGGAGTTTGTTGAGGTGCCTGCGCTCAGCCTCGGTTACGTCGATTTCCACGCCGCCCAGCTGATCCACCAAATCCGCAAGCACCCTGTAATGCACGGTTACGGTACGGTCAACCTCCACGCCGAAATTGGTTTTCAGCGTTTTCCTCAGAAGCTCCTCTCCGCCGTAGAAGTAGGCGGCGTTGAGCCTTGTGCGGCCATGTCCGGGAATAGGCACGTACAGATCCCGCAGAAAGGATACGAGACGAACGTCATTGTTTTGATAATCGATTTGCGCCAGCATCATCGTATCGCTGCGGCCGGTTTTGCCGGGCGAGGCGCTGTCGACGCCGATGATGAGCAGATTGAGCGCGGTCTTTTCCCCAGCCATGGCAGAGCCTGTCAATAACATCAGCGCGAAGATACACGCTGTCAGTCGTTTCAGAAACACAAACAATCCCTCCTTGCTCAAATAACGCACAGGAGGGATTGTTTCATGCCGATGGCAGAATCAGGTGTAATCGGTATCAAACTGCACCACCAGCCGGTAGCGCTCGTCAATGGAGCGTGCAAAGGCGGTAAGAGCCTTCATCAGCGCCTCTTTGTTGACGTATCCGGCAGGCAGCACACAGTCAAAGATCAGGTTGGTATGACCCTCGCCCGGCACCATGCGGAAATCATGCAGTGAGAGCGACGCATCAAACGCCGTGAGGAAGTCGCCAAACTGCTGCCTGACGCGGTTGGTGGTTTCATCGCGGGTGATGATCGGGTCCATGTGAATGCAGATGGGCATATGCATCTTTTCGCCTATTTCGCGTTCAGCATCATCGATCATCTCATGGATGGTGAGGATATCATCCTCCGCGCTGACCTCCGCATGCACCGAAGCCACGCAGCGGCCGGGGCCGTAATCGTGCAGCACCAGATCATGCAGGCCCAGAATGCCTTCGCGGCTGAGCAGCAGTTCGCGGATTTGCTGGATTTTTTCCGGATCCGGCTTGCCGCCGAGCAGGCTGTCCAGCGTATCACGGCAGACCTCCAGACCGGCCTTGAGCACAATCAGCGCCACGATGATGCCCATGGGACCATCGAGCTTCCAGCCCAGAAGCCAGTTAAGCAGCGTTCCCAGAATCACCGCGCTGGTAGCCAGCACGTCGCCGAGGCTATCCTTGGCCGCAGCCAGCAGCGTGCCATTATTGACCGCGCCGCCGGTCTTGCGGTAGAAGAAATACAGCCACAGCTTGCCCAGCACCGACAAAACCAGTACGGCCAGCATCACCCACGACACCGACAGCGCTTCCGGATGGAGGATCGCCGTAATGCCGTCGCGCAGAAGCGAAAGGCCCATGAACACGATCAGCGCGCCCACGCCGAGCGAGCCGATGTATTCCATCCTTCCATGGCCGAAGGGATGCTCGGTATCCACCGGCTTGTTGGCCACGCGGACGCTGACAAGCGTCATCACGCTGCCCGCCGCATCGGAGAGGTTGTTCACAGCGTCCGCGGTAATGGCCAGCGATCCGCTGAAGACACCGATGAGGAACTTGGCTGCCGCAAGCAGCACGTTGACAATGATGCCTGTGATGGACGCGAGCGTGCCATAGGCCGCGCGCACGCCGGGATCAGCCACCTGATCACGGTTGGGTACAAAAAGTCGAATCAGCCATGCGGTCAAAAAAACCGCCTCCTTATGGTTGCTTGGCTGTTATATGCACAGCGTTTTGCTATTATACCAAAAAGCGGATTTATGGGCAAGACATACATTGCGGCACAAGCGGCCTCTGCACAGCGCGTTCAGCTATAGCAACGATCTCATCCAGACTTTCCTGAAACCCTCTCTCCACCCATTTTCGCTGAATGGCTTCAAGCGTACGGACAGCAGACCCTTCTCATCCTGCTCAACTTTTCAGATCATGAAGCGGCCATCTCCTCCGGGTGGACAAAAGAAGCCGATGTGCTGCTGCATACCGACTGGGAATGCTTTGGAGGCAGCACACCGGCTCATGAGATCAATTCTTGTCTTCAGACGCTTCCGCCCTTGAGCGGATTCATCTGTCTGCTTCCCATTACTTCAGCAGAACGAATGCGCCTTCCTTGATTTCAGGCAGTTCAATCACATTGCCGTTCACGGTCAGCTCAGTTTCGCCATAGGGCGTGTACATGGTGGCGGAAGTGGCCTTGACCTGATTGAGGGTCAGCTTCACGCCCTTGAGGGTCTTGTTTACGGTGGAAATATTGTTCAGGCATGCCATGGCGTAATCCTTACCCTCGATGACCTGTACCATCATGGAGCGGTTGGAGGAGATGATGATGGGCTCAATGCCATTGGCGTCCAGCACGTCCTGCACATTGTGGGATGCATCCTCGTACTTTACAAACGCCTCGCCCAGCTTGTACATGCTAAGCGTTGCGTCCTCGCAGGTATAAACCACACCGCCGTTGGCGACAAAAGCCTCCAGATCGGCCTTTTCCTGCTCGCTGATGAGGCTGTACTTGGGCACGATGACCACCTTGAAGCCAAGAGGATTGCTGGCAAGCATATCGGTTTCGGTGATATCCACGGTGATGCCCTCGGCGCGGAAATGCTTGTAGAGGGACTTGTGGAGCTCCAGATAGCTGTTGACGACCGCGTCTGCGCCGTTTTCGATGGCGTCAGCGCTCATCATCGCATGGTTGGAGGACAGAATAGCCAGACCGCAGCGCTTCTTTTCAGCGTTGACCGTCCAGTCAGAGAGCTTGTTGAGCAGGCGCACCATGTCGAGCTTTTCTTCGTAATTTTCGGTCTTGGTGCCGTCGTAGTTGATGAAACCGAAGCCATTGCCTTCAGGGCTGTCGGGGAAGACGTGGTCGCCGCGCCACTGGTAGTACATAATGCCCTTGATGCCCGCGCCGATGGCGGCGTAGGTTTCCTGATAGAGCTTCTGCAGAGTGATGTTGGTACGGGCATCATATTCAATCAGCCAGCAATGCTTGCCGTTGAGCGCAGCGGCGGATTCAGCGCTGTCCAGCACCAGGCAGGCATGATAGTAGGTGGAGCCGCGGCAGCTGAGGTAATGGGTGATGCCCACGGTGTCCATGCCCTTGGCGTTGTCAAAGTAGCTCACGCCGTCCTTGCTGTTGCGTACCAGCGTGGGCACAGAGGTCAGGCAGGTGAGGGATTCGATATCCGGATTCACCTGCTTGGCCACATCAGCGGTGTGGTTAAGGAAATTGGACAGGGTTTCCAGCGAGAACAGTCTCCAGTTCACCCACTCGGTGACGTCGCCGTCCTTGTCGGGACGCTTGCGGGGCGGATCGTAATCGCGGGCTTCTTCCTCGGTCATGATTCCCTTGGCAGCCAGCCACTTGCGGTAGGCCGCGATGGTGGCCGGATGATAGTCATAAATGCCCTTGTTGCGGCCCGGATAGTGCGGCTCGTTGTAGGTCTGGAAGGATACGAGGCTGGGATGACGGCTGTACAGCTTCGCCAGCGCCACAGTGCCTTCGTTGTTGTCGCGCAGAATGCCTTCGTGATACATGGAGTTCTGCAGGAAATCGTACCACTTGGTGGTATCCATCTCGTTGCCTTCCTCGTCCAGCATCAGGAAGTCGTCGTAGCCGCTGAGGTTCATCGAATAGCCCTGCAGGCGCATCATGCTGGCGATATCCACCGCGTCGCACTCGTCCAGCAGCTGCTCGATAAACTCGGTATGCACTTCAATTTCGTCGCCTACGCGCTTCACTTCGCCGATGGAGGCCGCGCGCACCAGATTGAAGCCCGCTTCCTTCATGCCGCGGATATCCTTCTTCATTTCGCCCACGCGGTCGCCGGTTTCCGGCACGGGAACCTTCTTGGCGTGATAGCTCGGATAATAGGACTGGCCCACACAAAAAACTGCCTTGCCATCCTGATAGAGAATACCGTTTTTCATGGAATACATTGAAACGACCTCCTGTATTCGCCTGTTTTTCGAAAATGGGGTTATCCAAAGCATAGCACCGGCATAGGGATTTGTCAATTTTGATTTCGTATTCAGTTTTTTGAGGATTGTATAGAAAATCGAAAGTTTTGGAATATGAAAAAGCCCGTCCGAAGACGGGCTTGCTTTTAGAACTGGAAGTAAATGAACTGCGCAGCGTTGTAGCCGGGGCCGTAGATGCCGTAAATCAGAATGAACACAATCGCGCCGATGTACACCATCCAGCGGAACACGAGATTCTGCTTGCTCAGACGTTCGCGCAGGCTTACGCCGTGCTCGTGGGCGATGTCCACCGCCAGCAGCACTCCGATGGAAAACAGCAGGATACCCAGCTCCAGACGGCTCAGGCCGAGGGTGTAGAGTGTCTGGTCAAAGAAAATCCACGGATTGTGCACTGAGAACATCTGCTCGAAGTAGCCGATGGCCTCCGTGATGGATTCCGCGCGGAAGAACACCCATGTCAGGCAGATCAGCACAAAGGTGAACAGGCGCTGGAACAGACGGTAGCTGAAGCATTCACGGTTGATGAAGCGGCCCAGATTCAGCTTTTTCAAAAGCTTGTCCTTCAGATCGCCAATCACCTGGAACAGGCCGTTCAATCCGCCCCAGATCACGTAGGTCCAGTTGGCGCCGTGCCACAGGCCGCTGAGGAGGAAGGTAATCATGACGTTCAGGTACTTGCGCAGGGGGCCTTTGCGGTTGCCGCCCAGCGGAATGTAGAGATAATCACGGAACCAGGTGGACAGGCTGATATGCCAGCGGCGCCAGAAACCGCTTACGGAAAGGGCGAAGTAGGGCTGACGGAAGTTCTGCATCAGATCCACGCCCAGCACCTTGGCCGCGCCGATAGCGATGGCCGAGTAGCCGCCGAAATCGCAGTAGATCTGCACGGCAAATACCGCAACAGCCACCGCCAGGCTGTATCCGGCATACGCCTGATAATTGGCAAACACGTGATCCACCAGCGTGGCTGCGCGGTCGGCAATGACCATCTTCTGGAAGTAACCCCAGAGCATCATCGCCGCGCCGTTTTTCACGTTTTCAGGCTCAAAGGGCTTGGGCTCGCGCAGCTGCTGCAGCAGGTTCTTGCTGCGTTCGATGGGACCGGCCACCAGCTGCGGGAAGAAGCTGACAAACAGCGCATAGCGGAAGAAATTGCGCTCCGCTTCGACTTCGCCGCGGTAGACGTCCATGGTGTAGCTCAGCGCCTGGAAGGTGTAGAAGCTGATGCCAACCGGCGGGAGCACATCCAGCTTGGGCGCTTCCCAGCTTACGCCGAACTGCGCCAGCGCCGCGATGATCGAATCCGCAGCAAACTGGTAGTACTTGAAGAAGAACAGAATCGCCAGATTCAGCAGGAAGCTCAGACCCACATACAGCTTCGCCGGCTTCTCGGCCTTGCGGGCGCGGTCAATCAGGAGGCCGCTGAGGTAGGTGATGGCCGTGGAGGTGAGCATGAGCAGCGCATAGGCCGGGTTCCAGCACATGTAGAAATAGTAGCTGGCCGCCAGCAGCCACAGATAACGCACCCGCTTGGGCAGCACAAAATGCACCGCAAGCACCAGCGGGAAGAACATCAGAAAGGGTACGGAATTAAACAGCATCGGTCATTCTCCTTCTCAGGTTCACTTGCGGATTATTCCTCAAAGTAGATTTCGGTCAGGTCGAAGCAGCGGGCGTAGGGGCTGAGCGCAGTGGATTTGCAGAACACCGTCAAATTCAGACCCGTCTGAATGGAGGACGGACGAGATTCATTGACGCTCCACCCCAAGATTTCTTTCTTTTTTTCCATCTCGATTTTGAAACCGTCCACATCACACTTGACGGCAAAATCGCCTGCGTCGGGATCGAAGAAGGTGTGCATGGTTTCTCCGCCACGAAGAACGGCCGTAAAGACGCCGGTGCCGGTGTTGAACCATTCATCCACCGCTTCCTCGTCCAGACCCATTTCGATGAGCAGATCATAATCGTCGTAGCTGAAGCCCTCGTACACGTCGCCGGTGATCATGAAGGTGATGATATAGTCATCGCCCAGCGTGGCCACAGCCTCCAGCGTCTCAGTGAGGCTTTCCAGCTGATCGAGCGTTCCGACGGTATCGGCCTGCAGATAGCTCTCCTCGCCCTCACGCCACGGCGCATAGCGTGCGTCGGTGCTTTCGCGGCGGTCTTCGAGGTCATAATGCTCGGTGAGATATTCCGCCCAGAAATCGGTGTTGATCACCGCGCCCTCATAGTTCAGATGGCCCATGTCGTCGAACAGTTCCGGATCATCGATCACGATATCATCCATTCCCACAAAGGCGATATCATTCTCCGCCGCCATCTCCTCCACCTGTGCAAAGAGCTTACGCTCGGCGTCGTTGGCGAAGTACGGAATGGAGCAGAACACCAGCTCGAAGCCCTTCTTTTTGGACAGATCCATCAGGCGCTGGATGTCGTAGGCCATGAACTCCTCCAGCTGCACCTGTTCCAGCTGTTCGTCAGTGAACGACCAGTAGTAGTACATCTGATAGTCGGAGGGATCCTCACCGAAGGGAAAGGGCTGAAGCAGCTCCTCCGGCGTGGTGTGGTTCATGTACTTATAGCCGAAGCTGGGTGCAAAGGCATTCTCGCCGGCGTAGAAATCGAAGTTCTTGCGTGTGATGTCAAAGTAGGAATCATGCACATTGGTCAGAGAGAAGTATGCCTCGCCGCGCGCCTTGGTCAGGCGGTAGGTGTCGATGATGGCCGGAATCTTGTTGGGACTCAGCAGCGGAATCCAGCGCGCTGCGGAGGTGGTCATGTTGTAGGGAAATCCGCCGGGATGCATGTTATCCGGATGACGCATCACCGCATCGCGCATGGAATCAGCATACACATAGGGGCCGCCCACGCTGTAGATGTCCACCACGACCACTTTGGGATCCTGTTTGCGCAGAATCTCCTTCAGCTGCCAGTAGGAGGCATTTACGTCCAGGCCGTGGCCGGAAGCCATGGTGCTGGTGATGCCGGTGGTATCGTAGAGATACTGCGGAATGATGCCCGCGTACACATGCGATGAGCCCATCCACAGCACGTCGATGGAATTGCGCGGGATCTGCTGAAGCGACGACGAGTTTTCCGTGGAGCTCTTGCCGCCGTCCATGATCGTGCCGCAGGTGTTGAGCACCATGGCCAGCACACACACAAAGGCGATAAGCTTCACCGCGAAAACGCACCGGCTCTTCGCCGCAGGGGAAATCGTAACGTTTTTCATCCGTTTACTCCTCAAAATACATCTCCGTGAGGTCGAAGACGCGGTAATCCATCATGAACTCGTCGATCATCGAGTAGACCGAGATATTCAGTCCCGATTCCTTCACATTGCCTGCGGAATTGCCGTTGATGTACCAGCGTCCCGGCGTGAAGGAAATATCGTAGCCGTCCACATTGCGTAGGACGTCATATTCGCGGCCTTCCTCCTCATAGTTGGCAAGGATGAATTCTCCATCCACCAGCAGCACGTCCAGCGTGCCGCAGCCGGTGTAGTACCAGTCCTCGATGGCTTCCTCGGGAATACCCATGTCGTCCACCAGAATCCAGTAGTCATCCTCGGTAAATCCGTCGTACACGTCGCCGTTGATGGTGATGAGCACGATATGGTTGCGGTCGAGCGATGCAACCTCCTCCAGATAACCCGTCAGACCGCCCTCATAGCGCACCAGCTGTCTGGCCGTACGCTGCTCTTCATGGCTGCCCTCACGCTCGCGCCAGGGAGCATAGCGGCTGTCGTCGCTTTCACGGCGGTCTTCCAGGCCGAAATTCTCCGTGAGATAGCCGCCCCAGAACTCGGTATATACCCGGGCGCCGTCATCGTTGAGATGGCCCAGGTCTCGGAAATAATCGGTTTCGTTTGCGCCGCTGTCGTCAAGCCCTACAAAAGGCACGCCGTACTCTGCCGCCAGCTCGCCCACCTGATCGAAGATCTTTTCCTCGGCCTCGTTGGTGTAATACGGCGAAGCGCACAGCACCAGCTGGACGTCCTTTTTCTTCGCAAACTCGATGATGCGGATGAGCTCAGCCTTCGTTTCCTCCAGCATTTCCACTTCAGCCAGCTGCTCTTCGGTAAATGTCCAGAAGCTGCCGTTTTCATTGGCCGCCATGGCGTTTTCCAGCGAGTACGGAATGCCGGTAACCGCAGGCTCGTACAGCACATAGTCGCCGTAGGAATAGCCGAAGTTGTGGTTGATCCGCTTTTCGCCATTGGCATTTTGGAACATGTAGCGGCCCAGCTCGTTGTAGCGGGAGTGGAAACGGGTGATTTCAAAATACGCCTCGCCTTCCAGTCCGAAGGAATCATATGCCTCCGCGATGGCCGGAACCTTGTACGGGCTTCCCAGCGGCAGCCAGCGCGCCATGCTGGAGCCGGTGTTGTAGGGATTGGTTCCGGTGGACATGTTTTCCGTCGCCCGCATGCCCAGCACATTCTGCACATAGAAATAGCAGTAGGGTGCGGCTGCCGGGTACACATCCAGCACGATGACCTTGGGCTTCTGCGTAAGCATCGCCTGCCGGATCTCCCAATAAGACTGAGCAAAATCCACGGAGTTGCCGCTCACCATGGTGCTGGTGATGCCGTAATCATCATACAGCATCTGCGGAATCACGTTGTAATGCATATGCGATGTGCCTGAAAAGAACACGTCCACGCTGTTTCGCGGAAGCGTGCGCAGCGCTGAAGCATTTCTGACCACATCATCGCCGCCGGCCATCAGCAGGCCGACTGCATTGATCGTCACCGCCAGCACGCAGCACAGCGCGAGAAGTTTGATCCAGAACATGACCAGTTTCCGTTTGCGCATCGGTCGGTCTCTCTCCTTAGGATGAATTCACTTCATTATAAGGGTCGGCATCAGCAATGTCAAGAAACGACAAAAACCGGAGCGTCTTTCAACACTCCGGTTTTGTCCATATTCCGTTAAGCTTTCTTTGTCTTCTGGCCTTTGCGGCTCATGCGGTATTCCTCAAGCATTGCCCACACATAGCCATTGATCAGGTTTGCGCTGTACACGCCGGAGAGAATGCCCACGATGATAGGCAGGCTGAACTCGCGGATGGCGTCCACGCCCAGCACATACAGAGCCACAATCGTCACCAGCGTGGTAAGCGTGGTGTTGATCGTGCGGCCAAGGCTTTCCTTCACGGAGATATTCACGATCTCTTCGCGCTTCATAGCGGCGTATTCCGGCTTGCGGTTGTTCTCGCGGATGCGGTCAAAGATCACGATGGTGTTGTTGATGGAATAGCCGACGATGGTGAGCATGGCAGCGATGAAGGAAGAGTTCATCTGGATGAAGCTGCGCAGGAGCACCATGAAGCTGAGCATGATCAGCACGTCGTGCAGAAGTCCGATCACAGCAGCCAGGCCGGAGGAGAAGTCAAAGCGGAAGGCGATGTACACCAGCATCAGAGCGCTGGCGATGAGCACGCTGAGGATGGCATTCTGCACAAGCACCTTGCCTGCCACAGGGCCCACGTAGCTGGCGGTGGCGGTTTCGGTGTCCATGGCAGGATACTTGGCGGAAAGGGCTTCCTCCAGACCGTTCTGCAGGCTCTGGATTTCCTCGTCGCCGGAGAGCTGGGGCACACGGATCTGCACAGTGTGTCCTTCCTCGCCGGAAACGGAGATGGCGTACTCATTGACGCCCTGTGCCTTGAGGGCTTCCTCGACGTCGGCCTGTTCAAAGGCAGCGCCCATGTTGTACTGAATATTGAGTCCGCCCGCAAAGTCGATGCCGAAGTTGATGCCCATGCCAAAGATGGACATCACCAGCGCCAGTACCATAATCGCGGCGGAAATGCACATGCAGATGCGGGAGCGATTCTGAATTTTCATCGCTTACTTCGCCTCCCCTTCGATGGCGGCAGTGCTCTTGACGGCCGCATACAGCTTGCTTTCAGGCCACACGCGCACAAAGCGGGTGAGCAGGAAACGGGTGACAAGAATGGCGGAGATCATGGAGGTGATAACGCCAAGCAGCAGCGTGGTGGCAAAGCCCTGCACGCTGCCGGTACCGAAGGCCAACAGCACCACAGCGGCGATGATGGTGGTGACGTTAGCGTCGATCACGGCGCTCAGCGCGTTCTTGAAACCAATGCGCACGGCGTGGATCATGGGACGGCCGCTGCGCACCTCTTCCTTCACGCGCTCGAAGATAACGACATTGGCGTCAACCGCCATGCCGATGCCAAGGATGATACCCGCGATGCCGGGCAGAGTCAGCTGCACGCCGGGAACCACGGCCAGGAGCAGGAACAGCAGGATGATGTAGATCACCAGCGCCCAGTCGGCCACAACGCCGGCCAGACGGTAGCGGACGATCATAATCAGCATCACGATCGCGATGCCGATCATGGCGGCGGTCACACTGGTAGCCAGCGCGTCAATGCCGAGGGTCGCAGAGATGGTGTCCAGCTTGTCCTGGCGCAGGTCCAGAGGCAGAGCGCCGGACTGCAGCTGCAGGCAGATGTTTTCCACTTCCTCCTGGGTGAAGGTGCCGGTAACCAGCACGCTGCCGCCGTAGATGGCTTCGTTGACGGTGGGGCTCATGAGCACCTGGCCGTCGAGCTGAATGGTCACGGTTTCGCCGATGGACTGGGCGGTGGTGTCGCCGAAGAGCTGACCGCCTTCCTTGGTGAGCGTAAAGCTGATGGCAGGCTGGTAGTTCTCATCCACAGCGGGAGTCGCGGCCTGCAGGTGACGGCCTTCCATGAACACATTGCCCTGAGGATCGAGGAACTCAAGCTTCGCAGGAGAGCCGATCAGATCCAGCACGGCGGCAGGATCGGTCACAGCGGGAATCTCCACGCGGATGCCGCTGGTGCCAAGCTGGCTCACCGTGGCCTCCGGATAGCCCTTTTCCGTCAGGCGCTTGGAAATAACGCCCATGGTGGAGTCCAGCAGGGTGCCGAAGTTGTATCCGGCCTCCTCCAGCTCCTTGGACATGGTGGCTTCGTATTCCACATACACGCCGCCCTTGAGGTCAAGGCCCAGAGAAATGGCCTGAGGCCAGTTTTCCACATTGTTGGTGGGAAGCCAGGGAAGCAGTTTGTACAGTCCGCGGCTGTCCAGCCAGGTGCCGTTGAAGCCCAGGAAGCCCACGGCCAGGGTGAGGACCAGCGTCACGCACAGGGCGATGACAGCGCCGGTGCGCTTGTCCATCTTCTTGCGGACGCGATATTTGTTGCCCTTCATAAAGAGTCAACCTTCCTTCCGATTCTGATTTTTGATGAGGTTCATGCCGTTTGGACGCCGCTGTTTCAGCCTCCTGCAACCTCGGCACGGAAGACCTCATGGACGTTGTTTTCATACCTTGCAGAATGCAGCACCCGGCCGTTGGAATCGCAAGCTTCCGGCATATGCCGGCCGTCAGGTATGACGGCATCTGCCGCATGCTCTGTCAGCCACGGCTGAGCCCTTTGCAAAGGCACTCCTGCCGATACGGGCGCGGGCGGATCTACCGGCGGCATGAAAACCGCATGATATTGCCGGGGCAGAGGCGGCGGTTCAGGCGGCAGAGCGTCCCCGGGCGTTACCACCAGAGCGCTCAGCATGAGCAGAAAAAGCCCGCCGAACACAATGACGGCTGCAGTTTTGCGCATGCTTTCACCTCCCGGAATCTATGCTTCTTCCCAGACAAATCAGAGAATATTATATCTTGCGCTTTATCTCCCGTCAAGCGCTGACTCGTTTCTGCCTTTACACATCCTTCGTGTGTAAAATGGCATAACTACTTCCATTTTCAACCTCTTTGTGTTATAATGAATCAAAATTCCCATCACAATTGAACAGGAGGTCTTCCCATGGCTGAACCGAACACCACGGCCGCTGCCGCTCCGAACAAAACCCCTCTTTATGCCGTGTGCATTGCGCTTCTCGTCGCTGTGATCCTGGCTGTTGTCGGATTCAGCGGCAAGAACTCCGCGCTTGAACAGAATGCCGATCTCACCGCTCAGCTGGAAGCCGCCGCTGCCAGCGTGACCGATCTGGAAGGCCAGCTTGCCGCCTCCGCTGCGGATGTGGAAGCCAAGGCCAAGGAACTGGAAACCCTGACCGCTGCCAAGGCTGAAGCCGATGCAGCGCTTGCCGATACCACCGCCAAACTGACCGAAACCGAAGCCAAGGCCGCAGAGCTGGAAGCCGCGAAGGCCGAAGGCGAAGCCAAGATCGCCGAACTTGAAGCCGCCAAGGCTGATGGCGAAGCCAAGGTTGCTGAGCTCGAAGCCGCTAAGGCCGAAGGCGAAGCCAAGGTTGCCGAGCTCGAAGCCGCTAAGGCCGAAGGCGAAGCCAAGGTTGCCGAGCTCGAAGCCGCCAAGGCTGATGGCGAAGCCAAAATTGCCGAGCTCGAAGCCGCTAAGGCTGATGGCGAAGCCAAAATTGCCGAGCTCGAAGCCGCCAAGGCTGATGGCGAAGCCAAGGCCAGGGAGCTGGAAGGCAAGCTGACCGAAGCTGCCGCCGCCACCGCCGCTGCTGACGCCAAGGCCGCCGAAGCTGCCGCGAAGGTTGCCGAGGGTGAAGCCGCCAAGGCTGACGTTGAAGCTGCGAAGGCCGCTGTGGAAGCCACTGTGGCCGAGCTGGAAGCTGCCAAGGCCGCTTCGGAAGCCAAGATTGCTGAACTCGAAGCCGCCAAGGCCAAGGTGGACGCCGAACTGGCTGAAACCGCTGCCGCCAAGGCTGAGCTGGAAGCCAAGGTTGCTGAGCTCGAAGCCCAGCTGACCGAAGCTGCCGCCGCCAAGGCTGCCGCCGACGAAAAGCTGGCTGAGACCGAAGCCGCCAAGGCCGATGTCGAAGCCAAGCTGGCCGAGACTGAAGCTGCCAAGGCCGGCGTTGAAGCCGAGCTGGCTGAAGCTGCTGCCGCCAAGGCCGAGCTGGAAGTTGCCGTCACCGAGCTGAACGCTCAGGTTGCGACGCTCTCCGTGGCCACCGCCAGCGAGCCGTAATCAAATGGATTATCCATGCGCCGTCCTGTTTGGATGGCGCATTTTTGTTGCCTCTCAAGTGGTTGCAAAACCGCGCATTCTATGGTAAAATACCAGCGTTCCGTTTCGGAACGGCGAAGAACAAGCGCCTTCCCCCATCCTCTCAGAGAGCTGATCCACGGCTGCAAGATCGGCGGATGAACCGGCGCATCCCGCTTTCGTCCCATTCGGCCAATCCCCGACGTTTTGCCCGCGTTACTGGGCCTAAAGGTGAGACGCCTGCTCCTCAGCAGCGTTTAAGCCGGGTGGTACCGCGAAGGCTCCCTTCGTCCCAGCGCATGACTTTCGTCATGGCCGGGAGCGAATCGGAGGCTTTTTTCATATCAACAGCACCGGAAGATCCGGCGCCACACTGACAGGTACAAAAAAGGAGAGAACAAACCATGGCCAAGGAAGACAAGAAGCAGAGCATTGCTGCGTTTATCACGCCCCGCAGCGAAGATTTCTCCCAGTGGTATACCGATGTTATCATTCAGACCCAGCTGTGCGACTACACCCCCGTGCGCGGCTGCATGGCCATCCGTCCCTATGGCTACGCCATCTGGGAGCGCATCCAGCAGGAAATGGACAGCCGCTTCAAGGCCAATGGCGTTGAAAATGTGTCCATGCCCATGCTGATCCCCGAGAGCCTGCTGCTCAAGGAAGCCGATCACGTAGAAGGCTTCGCACCCGAAGTGGCGTGGGTTACCCAGGGCGGTCAGGAGCCCCTGACCGAGCGTCTGGCCGTGCGCCCCACGTCCGAGACCATCTTCTGCACCATGTACTCCAAGTGGGTGCAGACCTGGCGCGATCTGCCCATGAAGTACAACCAGTGGTGCTCCGTTATGCGCTGGGAAAAGAGCACCCGTCCCTTCCTGCGCACCAGTGAGTTCCTCTGGCAGGAAGGCCACACCATCCACGCCACCCCCGAAGAGGCCGAAAACGAAACGCTGGGCATGCTGGACCTCTACCGCGAGGTAGCCGAGGACGTCCTCGCCCTGCCCGTGTACGTCGGCCGTAAGTCCGACAAGGAAAAGTTCGCCGGCGCCCGCGCTACCTACTCCATGGAAGCCATGATGCAGGATGGCAAGGCCCTGCAGGCCGGTACCACCCACAACTTCGGCACCAACTTCGCTGAAGCTTTCGACATCCAGTTCCAGTCCAAGGCTGGCAAGCTCGAGTATGTGCATGAGACCAGCTGGGGCGTTTCCACCCGTCTGATCGGCGCCATCATCATGACCCATGGCGACGAGCGCGGCCTGCGTCTGCCCCCGAAACTGGCTCCCATTCAGGCTGTCATCCTGCCCATCGCCGCTCACAAGCCCGGCGTCATGGAAGCCTGCGAAAAGCTCAACGCCGAGCTCAAGGCTGCCGGCATCCGCGTCAAACTCGATGACCGCGATACTGTGTCCGCCGGCTTCAAGTTCAACGACTGGGAGCTCAAGGGCGTGCCCGTACGCGTTGAGGTTGGCCCCCGCGATCTGGAAAACGGCGTCGTGACCATTTTCCGCCGCGACCTGTGCGAAAAGCTCACTCTGCCCCTCGAAGGTCTGGCCGACGCGCTCAAGGAGCTGTTCGTCGACATCCACAATACCCTCTTCAACCAGGCCAAGGCCTTCCGCGACGAGCGCACCAAGGTTGTCTCCAACATTGACGAGCTCGGCGAGCAGGTGCAGACCGGCTTTGCCAAGGCCATGTGGTGCGGCGACGAAGCGTGCGAAAACCTCGTCAAGGAGAAGTTCAACGCCACCACCCGCAACATGCCCTTTGATCAGGAAGGCGAAAAGTGCGGCGACACCTGCGTGTGCTGCGGCAAGAAGGCCGATAAGGTCATCTACTTCGCCAAGGCCTATTGATGATGATCCGTCAGATTTTGTGGGACTGGAACGGTACGCTGCTTGACGACGTGGCTTATGGCATCAGCGTCCGCAACCGTACCTTTCCGGCCTTCGGCTTGCCCACCATGGACAGCATTGAGGAATATCACCGCCAGTTTACCTTCCCCATCCGCCTTTACTACGACCGCGCGGGCGTGACCGATGAAAACTTCGTCGCTGTCGCCCACGCATGGATGAACGAATACGTGCGCGGCTTTCCCAATGTCAAACTCCATTCCGACGCGCTCACCGTCCTTGACCGTTTCGCCGATGCCGGTCTTCGGCAGGTCGTCCTCTCCGCTACCAAGCGTACCATGCTCGTTGAACAGATTTCCCAGTTCAGCATCCAGCATCTCTTCCATGACCTCATCGGTCTGGATGACATCTACGCAGGCAGCAAAGAGGACGTCGGCCGCCAGTATCTGCTCACCAGCGGCTTCTCACCCGATGAAACGCTCATGATCGGCGATACCCTCCACGATGCTGACGTCGCCCGTGCCATCGGCGCGCACTGTGTCCTCGTTGCCCGCGGCCATCAGAGCCGCGAAACGCTGGAGACGTCCGGGTATCCGGTCGTAGGGACGCTGGAGGAAGCGGCGGAGTACGCGTTACAGTAACGGAGAGGGACGCAAGGAGGCGCTGCCTCCTTGACCTCCGCTTAAGGGCTTCGCCCTTAAGAATCCCATTCTGAAAACCAAATAAAAGCTGCATGACCAGTCGCTTGACCGGCCATGCAGCCTTTTTATTATTCTTATTTCTCCCCAAAAATGGGATTCCAAAGGGATGAAATCCCTTTGGCGGTGGGGTTGGGAGGCAGCGCCTCCCAACGTCCCCTCGTTCCCCTTACAGCTCCTCGCCGTTCGTCTCCATCACGGTTTTGTACCAGTAGGCGGAGTCCTTGACGGTGCGCTGCTGAGTGGCGTAGTCGACGTAGACCATGCCGAAGCGCTCGTTGTAGCCTTCGGACCACTCGTAGTTGTCAAGGAAGGACCACTGGAAGTAACCGCGGGCGTCGACTCCGTCCTCCGCCGCGCGCTTGTAGGCGAGCAGGTAGCGATGGAGGTAATCCTGACGGTTGGGGTCGTGGACTTTGCCGTCGAGGGAAACGGAGTCGTGGCAGGACATGCCGTTTTCAGTGATCATGAAGGGGGTCTTGTAGCGCTCATAGAGGAAGCGCGGACCCCAGTAGAGCGCACCGGGCGTGACGTACCACTGAATGGCGGTCTTGGGCGCGCCGGGAGCCTTGTCAACCTCTTCCCAGCCGAGGGCATTGTCGGCATGGCGGATGAGACGGCCGTTGTAGATGTTCTGGCAGTAGTAATCGAGCGGCTGATGGATCAGTTCGAGATCCTTTTCCCAGCCTTCGGGCAGGTATTTGCCGAGGTGCTTAAGGCCCTGTTCGGGGTAGGAGCCGAGCATGGCAGGATCGCTCCACCAGGAGATGTTCCACACCCAGTGGCTTTCCGGCGGCACGGTGAAGTAAGCCTTGCGGGCGGCTTCGATGTCCTCCGGGGATTCGGTATAGGGCACGCAGGGATCACCGCAGGGCGCGTAGCCGACGCGGCAGTCCGGCACAAGGCTTCTCAGAGCACGCACGGCCATGCCGTGAGCCTTGAGCACATTGTGCGCCATCGGAACCGTGCTGCTGGCCGGAAGGAGCAGGCCGGGAGCGTGCTTGCCCATGGCGTAGCCAAGTCCGATGAAGCACTGCGGCTCGTTGAAGGTGATGAAATCCTTCACGCGGTCGCCGAAGGCGCGGGCGCAGACGGACACATATTCTTCAAACCACTTAGGGCTGTCGGGGTTTTCCCATGCGCCCTTTGCCTGCAGCGCGCTGGGATAATCCCAATGGAACAGGGTCATGAACGGACGGATGCCGTGCTTGATGAGCTCATCGATGAGGCTGTTGTAGAAGTCGATTCCCTCCTGATTGACCTTGCCGGTGCCCTCAGGGATGATGCGCGGCCATGCCACGGAGAAGCGATAGTTTTTGATGCCCATCTCGGCCATCAGGGCGATATCTTCCCTGAAGCGGTGATAATGATCGCACGCCACGTCGCCGGTATGTCCGCCGAGCACCTTGCCCGGCGTGTGGGAAAAACGATCCCATACGGATTCGCTGCGTCCGCCTTCGAAGGCAGCTCCTTCAATCTGGTAGGAAGCCGTGGCGGCGCCCCAGATGAAATCCTTGCAAAAGCCCATGTGAATCTTCCTTTCTGAAAAATCCTCCGGCCAAAGACCGGAGGATGGTTTGGTTGGATTATTCCTTCACGCCGCCAACGGCAACGCCCGCGATGATGTACTTGGAGAAGCAGAAGTACACGATCATCAGCGGCAGAGCGGTCATGGTCAGGCCCAGGTAGATGGAGCCGTATTCTGTGCGGTAGATATCGCCGCGCAGCTCCTTGACCATCATGGGCAGGGTGGCCATTTCCTTCTTGGTCAGCAGCATCAGGGGAGTCAGGTAGTTGTTCCACGAACCGATCACGGCCATGATGCCCATGGTTGCCATCGCAGGAATCATGATGGGCATGATGATGGTGTTGTAGGTGTAGAACTCGCCAGCGCCGTCAATGCGCGCGGCTTCCACCAGCGAGATCTGGAAGTTGGCCTCCAGATACTGCTTGAAGAAGAACACGGTGGACGCAGAAGCGATGGAGGGAATGATCAGCGGCAGGTAGCTGTTGACCCAGCCGAGGCGGTACATGAACATGTAGAAGCCCGTGGCGGTAACCTGTCCGGGGATCATGATGATGGCCAGCACCACAGCGTAGAGGAACTTGCTGCCCTTGAACTTGTACACGGTCAGGCCGTAGGCAGTCAGGGCGGAGAAGTATACGCTCACCAGCGTGGAACCGAAGGAGATGATGGCGCTGTTCTTGAAGCCGGTCATCACCTGGAAGTCCTTGGTGCGAAGCACGGAGATGTTGTGATCCAGGAAGGTAGAGGGCAGCAGCGACACGCCGGACTGAATCTGCACGGAGTTGCGGGTGGCGTTGACGATCATCAGCCAGAAGGGCAGAATGCTCAGCGCCGACAGCGCGATGCACAGGGTATAGATCATGCTGCGCTTGGTGTTGGTGCGTTCAGTGCAGTTGATCAGAAGGGCGATGCACGGCAGTGCCAGCAGCAGCGCGCAAAGCAGCCCGCTCATGGAGGCGTTGCCGTAGGGCAGCTTGACCGGGATGGCGCGCACGCGCAGAATGGCGTAGCCAAGGATCAGAACGGCCACGAGATTGGCAAAGCTGGAATAGGTGTAGAATTTGCTGACGAGCTTGCCGTTGGGGATCAGCAGCATCGCAGCCGCCGCAATCAGCAGCACGAAGGCGACCCAGACCAGCACATACAGCTGGCTGAAATCAGTGGGATAAATGCCGGCGTTGGCGTTGACCACCGTCATGTCTACATGGATATCGGCAGGCAGCTTGCCGGGCAGCAGGGCATACTTCAGGCCGCTGCTGGCGCTTCCGGAAGTAAGCGCCTCGTACTGCGCCTTCAGCTCGTCCAGCTTGGCCTGTTCTTTGTCAATCTTGGCCTGCTGTTTGTCCATCTGCTCCTGCGTTTTCTTGCCGGAGGCATTGTCACGATCCCACTTGGCCTGCTCACGCTCGACCTTGCCGGCCTGCTTGTCGATGTCTTCCAGCATGGCGTCGGCGGAGTTGTCCTCGAACGTGGCAACAGGCAGGAACATGGCCGCAGCCGTCACCAGCAGAAGGATCGCTGCAATCAGAGTACGAATCTTCTTCATCTTCACTTTGCAGCCCTCCTTTCAGAGCGCGGCACACGGCCGGAGCGATCCTTCATGATCATGTTCAGAATCAGCGAGCAGATCACGATAATCACAAACAGAATCACAGACGCGGCGGACGCGATGTTGAAGTTGTTGGGGGTTTCGAAGCCCTGCGTGTAAATAAAGCGCGCCACGGTGTTGGTGGTGTTGTTGGGGTTGCCCTGCGTCATCATGTGCGGAATATCGAACATGGTCAGGCCGCCCACCAGAGAGGTAACGAGGTTGTACAGCAGGATGGGCTTGATCAGCGGCAGGGTGATCTTCCAGAACACCTGACGGCTGGAGCAGCCGTCCACAAGGCTGGCCTCGAACAGAGACGGGTTGATACCCAGAATACCGGCAATCATGATGATCATGGTATTGCCATACCACATCCACCACTGCAGGAAGGAGATCAGGCCGCGGGAGATGGGCGTGGAGCGGAAGTACTCAATCGGGGCGCTGGAAAGGCCGAACTGCTGCAGCAGCGTGTTGACCGGTGCAATGGGATAGTTGAACAGCGACATGAACAGCATGCCGATGGTCGCAGCGGTAATGATGTTGGGCATGAAGATCAGCACCTTGAAGCCGCCCTGGAACTTCAGATGCAGGCGGGTATCAGTGAACCAGCTGGCCAGAAGCAGCGCCATGCCCAGCTGGGGGATGAAGTTGAATACCCACATAATAACGGTGTTCTTCAAAGCGCCCCAGAAAAAGGGAGCCACATTGGAGGACATATCCAGGAGTTTTTCGAAGTTGGCAAATCCGATGTAGGAGTTCTGGAGAATCTTGTCCCAGCCTGCGGCATCGGAAACGGAAGTATAGAACGTAAAGCAAATCGGATAAAGCTGGAAAATGAGGAAGGTAATAAAGAACGGAGCTACAAACAGGTAGCCATACTTATCATAGCTGATGGATTTGCGCTTTCCTTTGCGGGAAAGCTGCGCGCCAGAAGAAACTTTTTGCATATCTCCACCCCTTTCGCTGATTTCACCCCGTCAGCGCGGGGTGCTGCAATGAAGGCCCGGCTGAATCAGGAAGTCTGACAATGGAAGAAAGGGGCTGCCTCATGCCCCAATGAAGTTGCACGAGGCAGCCCCGGAATCCTGTTTGACGTTTACACGTCAGATTCAGGAAATGATTATTCCACGATCAGCTCGGGGAACTGAGCAGCCACGGCAGCCTTGAAGTCGGCGATGGCGGTGTCCAGATCCTTTTCGCCCTTGGAGTAGGGAGTGGTGACGTGGTCAGACCACAGGGAGTTCATCTTCTCATCATAGTCGGTCATGATGGCGCCGTTGGCCAGGTTGGCAGCCTCGGCGAAGATGGAGTAGTGATCCTGGCCGCCCAGGAAGGGGTTGGGAGTGCCGCCCTCGGCGAGGATCTTCTCAACAACAGCGTTGGAGCCAACGAAGTCGCCGGAAGCCTTGGCGTACTCATACAGGAAGCCTTCGTCCAGGGTGAAGAACTTGATGAAGTCCTTGATAGCAGCCTTCTTGGCCTCGTCAGCAGCCTGCACCTTAGCGGTGTTGGCGCCGATCCAGGTGCCGCCCCAGCTGTAGCCCACGGGGCCAGCGATCATGCGCCAGTCGCCATAGGTGCCGCCGTCGGCTTCGCAGGCAGCCTTGAGCTGCTCGTCATTCATGGTGTCGTTGGTGGTGAGGCCGCAGTTGGGCTTCAGGGTGTAGTGCAGGCCCCAGGTGGGGAGGAAGAAGCAGAAGGTGCTGTCGGTCTTCATGCCCTGGAACCAGACTTCGGACCAAGCGGCGCCCTTGTTGGACAGGTCGTCCTCTTCGAGGGTCACAGCGATGTCGAGGTAATCATACAGAACGTCGTCGATGACGAGCTTGTTGTCGACAACCCAGCCCTGAGAACGGCCGAAGTTGAAAGCATTCCAGATGTCGCCAGCGCCGACGACCATCTTGGTGGCGCCTTCGGAAGCCTCAACCAGCTCAGCAGCGGTCTCCATGAACAGATCCCAATCGGCAACCTTGGCCTGCATCTCTTCAGGAGTGGTCACGCCCAGGTACTTCTCGGCCAGGGAGGCACGATACATCAGGGCGCCGGGGGTAGCCTGCCAGGACAGGCCCTTGAGCTTGCCGTTGACGTTGGAGGTACCGATCTGACGCATCACGGGGATGGCGGGAGCCAGTTCTTCCTCGGTGAAGCCCAGGTCGCCGATGAGGTCGGCGGTCCAGTCGGAGTTCACGTACTTCTTCACGAAGGCAGCTTCCAGGGTGAAGATGTCGGGAGCTTCGGCGCTGGCAGCGTCGGCAGCGAGCAGGGTGTCAACAGCGGTGGTGTAGGCGCCGCCGTCAGTGGGGTAGATGGTGTAGTTGACCTTTACGTTGGGATGATTAGGCAGATAGTAGGTGTTGATCATGCCTTCGAGCTCGTTGGTGAAGGACCAGACGTTCAGCACGATCTCTTCCTCGGCGGAAGCAAAGCTCATGCAGCCGAGAACCATCATGAGAGCGAGAACCAGGGAAAGGATCTTCTTCATTTGGGGTTACCTCCTTTTTATTTTATAACGGCGCCTTATCGCCATTATATACAGTGGAAAGATGTCCTTGCATATGACTCTGTCATATGCAAACAAGGGACGTCCCTTGTTTCGGGCGTTTTTACAGTGCGGTCAGATCACGCACCGTTTCGCCTTCGATTACATTGCCCTTGAGCATGATATGCTGAGGCAGGAAGGATTTCGGGGATTCGATGGCCTTGAGGATCAGCCGTCCGGCGTTCTGCCCCACGCCCTCCGCATCCTGATGCAGGGTCGTCAGCCTTGGCCTGAACATTTCCGCCAGCGGAATGCCGTCGAAACCGGTAATGCTGACATCGTGGGGAATTCTGAGTCCTTCGCTGACGATTTCATGCATGCCGCCGATGGAGGCATAGTCATCAGGGTAAAGGATGCAGGTGGGCGGCTCGCGCATGGCCAGCAGCTCGCGGGTGGCCTTTGCGCTGCTTTCATGATCGCGGTAGAGCGCGGGCTTGACGTATTCGTCCGGCACCGGAATGCCCAGCTGCTGACAGGTGCCGTAGAAGGCGGCCAGACGTGTCTGGGATACGGATCCGTCCTCGCCGTAGATGTAGGCGATGCGCCTGTGTCCTCGCGAGTGGACGAAGCGCACCAGCTCGCTCATGCCTGCGGCGTTGTCGCTGATCACCGCGCCGCGGTGATGGAATGCATAATCAATGGTTACCAGCGGAATTTCGCTGTTGACCAGTTCCATGAGCTCGGCTTCGTCGTACTGGCCGCTCATCACAATCACGCCGTCGTATCCGCGGTGCCTGCAATAGTCCACGTAACGACCTTTGATGGCCTCGCCGGTACAGGTAACAGGCGTGATATCATATCCTGCCGCTTCCGTAACCGACTGGATGCCGCAGGCAACCCGGGCAAAATAGTCGTGCTTCCATACGCTTTCGTTTCTGAGAAACAGCAGAAGCGCGATGGTATGGCTTCGGTTTGTTTTCAGCGTACGTGCAGCAGCATTGGGAATATACCCCATTTCATGGGCTGTCTGTCGAATTCTTTTCGCCGTTTCGGGGCTGATATCCGGCATTGCGTTAAGCGCCTTACTGACGGTCGCGACCGAACACCCGCAGCGAGCAGCGATTTCCTTGAGGGTTGTCACCGGCATCGCCACCGTTCTATGTGCTCTTAATCGTTTAAGCTCATCTTACACTGTTTACATGCTCGTGTCAAGCAGTTTCATGCTTTTTATTTGTATAATCAGATCGCAATACTGACAAAAGCACCAAAAAACGAGGCGGTACAAGCTTTTTAGCCTTCTATTCACTTAAACGTTTTCGAAAACAAACATTAAAAACCGCCGCTGAGAGGGCGGCGGTTTGAAAATTGATTATTTATTTTTTTCTTCCAGACCCACATCGCTCAGGCTCACAGTAAGGTCCTTGGAGTGGTCCATGGAATGTTCGGTCTTGACCCACTTGCTCTGCTGGCGGTGCTTGAACAATCCCACCACCTGCGCCCAGCCGGCCACAACGGTGTTGATCAGCATGCTCACCAACAGTCCCGGCAGCACCTTGATGTCAAAGCGGATGCGGTTGTCCATCCACTCGCCCATGTAGAACAGGAACACGAACGAATAGAAGAACAGAAGAATGCTGGGCAGATTGCCCGTAAACCAGCTGGTTGCGTCCACAAAGACCGGACGCGGAGGAACCAGTCCGAACATCGCCAGCACCGACATCACCATGCCCAGCGCCAGTTCAATGACCAGCACCACAAAGGGCGTGAGGCTGTACATGTACAGGAAGGTGGAGAAGAACTCCAGCGGCTTGATTGTTCCCTTCACAAGGGACTTGAACAGCCTGCCGGTGTTTTTGAACGCCACAAACCAGTGGCCCTGCGCCCAGCGCGTGCGCTGGCGGAAGCTGGCGCGGAAGCGGGTGGGCTTTTCGTCGTAGATGCGAACGTTGTTGTTCCACAGGATGCGTCTGCCCTCGCAGGTGGCCTCGATCTGCAGCTCAAAGTCCTCGGTCAGCGACATGGCCGTCCAGCCTCCGCGGCTGTGCAGATACTTTGCCGACACCGCAAAGCCCGTGCCGCCGATCACGGAGTTGAGGCCCATGCGGCTTTTGGCAAACTGGAAAAAGCGGTTGGTAATGGTGTAGCTCATGTAGTAAAACAGCGCCACCATGCCCTTGCGGTTCTTCGCACCCAGGTAGCACTGGATGATATCCGCCTTGCCGTTTGCATCCACAAACTGGCTGTTGACCTCGCGGAACATGTTGGGATCGGCCAGATTGTCCGCGTCGAAGAACATCACCAGATCGTATTTGTCCTGATAGCCCTCCAGCGCGTTGAGCGCCTTCTGCAGCGCGATGGGCTTGCCGGTGGGCGCATCGGGACCGTCCTTGAAGAACTCCAGCACGTTTGCACCCATGCTGCGCGCCACGTCGGCGGTGTGGTCAGTGCAGTTGTCAGCGAGGATGTAGAAGTCATACATCTCACGCGGATAGTCCATATGCGACAGATTGTTGATGATATCGCCGATGACCTTCTCCTCGTTATGAGCGGGCACCAGCACCAGGAAGCGCTTTTCGGGTTCGTGATCCTGATAGTTCTTGGTTTTGCGGCTGAAGCCAAAGAAGCTGATGAGCACCTGCCACAGGAGCAGCACAATCAGCCAAACGCTCATGACGCCCATCAGGCCTTCCACAAGCGCTGCGAAGATTTCCACAACAATACACCCTTTTTCTTAATGATGATCGTAGAACGAGCACTCGCCCACAAACTCCCTGAGGATGCTCAGAGGCGGGATCTCGTTCATCATGCTGCCGTCCGCCGGCAGGAAGTAGTTAAGTACCTTCAGCAGCCTGCGCGCCACCAGATACTCCGGCGAGCTGTGCGGGATGGCCAGAAGCAATTCGTAGGCCATCACCTTGAGCACCGGGAGCTCGTAGTGAAGCGAGGTATTGAACATCACATCGGCCTTCTCCTGATTGGGGAAAATCCATTTTTCCTCTCCCTGCCGCACCTTGGGCCACATGCGGATGGTCTCCTGCGGCGAGGTGTTGCGGAAGCGGATATCGCGCACGATGCGGCGAAGCAAACGCACATCCGTGGTGCGGATGCGGTTGTGATCGTCCAGGTTGATGCAGCCCAGCGCGCTCACATAGATGCCGAACATCAGCTGCTCGGGAATCTCGGCTGTGATGCGGTCGTTCATGCCGTGGATGCCTTCGATGAGCAGCGGTTCTCCTGCGCCGACCTTCAGCGGCACGCCTTCAGGCTCGCGGCTGCCGGTTTTGAAGGAGTAGCGCGGCATCATCACCGTGCGTCCGGCCAGAAGGCCCTCCAGACACTCGGTCAAAAACGGTACATCCAGCGCGTCTACATGCTCCAGATCCGGCTGACCGTCCTCCTCCAGCGGCACATCTGCGCGGTTGCGGTAAAAATCATCCAGCGACAAAAGATGCGGCTTCTGCCCCAGCACCCGCAGGTGCACCGCAAGCCGGTTGGCAAAGGTCGTCTTGCCCGACGACGAGGGGCCGAAGATCATCACCACGCGCGCGCCGCGGCGCACGATTTCATCGGCAATTCCTGCGATGGATTTATCGTGCAGGGCTTCATTGATGCGGATAAACTCGCGCATCCTTCCTTCCTGCATCATGCGGTTGACGTCGGCAGCATTCTGAGCGCCCAGAATCCCGCACCACTGCTGCGACTGCGTGAACTGCCTGAGGAACTTGGCTCTGGGCACGTAGGGCGCAGGCTGATCGGGGTCGTCGGGCGAAGGAGCGAGCAGCACCACACCCGGGAAATGCGGCTTGACGCGGAAGGCGCGGATGTAACCGGTGGAGGGCAGCATCGCGCCGTAAAAATACTCGCACAGGGGCCCGATGCGGTACATCGCAATGTTCTCGCGCGAGCGGTAGCGCAGAAGCTCCGCCTTGTCCTGCCAGCCCTCTTTTTCAAAGTATGCAATGGCCTCGGCGCGGCTCCACATTTCCTTGACAAACGGCAGATCCTGCCGCACAAGCTCCTGCATGTCTTTTTCCAGCGCCCGGGCCATGTCGTGGCCCATCTCGCCGTCCACCATGCGGATGCTCAGCCCGTAGCCCACGGAGTTGAGCATCCTCACCCGCTTTCCGGGATACAGGCGCTTCATGCTCAGAAGAAACAGAAACCGCAGCGAACGCTCGTACACACGCCGCCCTTCCTCGTCCTGATAGGTAAGCGGCACCAGTTCGGCGTCTGCCTCCAGCCGTTCATTCAGCTCCAGACACATGCCGCCGCGCTGAACACACAAAACGCGCTGTGCCTGACTCTTCTCAAGCATGGCAGAAACCGCCTCGGCGGCCGTGACGCCGCGTTCGAAGGCTCTCTCCTGCCCGCTGATCCTGACGATGATCTGTTCCATGGCATACTCCTTGTTTCAGGCGTCCTCAAAGGGCATGTTGCTCGAAAACGCCTCGGTGAGATCTTCAATGTCCACCTGATCGTAGTCGCCGCGCTTTTTCTTGAGCTGATACTGCAGCTCCTTGGTGTGTACATACGCGCGGTTCTGATGGTTGGCCGGGAGCACGCTCAGGTGCATGCCCTTCTGACCGTCGGGCAATTGCGAAAAGCGCACCTTCACAAACATGACGCCGTGCTGTGCGCAGCGACTGAGCGCCACATACTTGCCCGGAGCCTGCGGCACCAGCGCAGACTGCAGCTTCGTCGGCTTCTGACAGGTGGGACATGCGGGCGCGGTCAGCTTCTCACTCTCCAGCGCCTCCGTGACCGACGGAACCGTATCCGTCACGCGGAAACGGCTGCGGCGCTCGTTGTGGCACAGCTTCTTGGGATGCTCCTCAAACTTGAGCACGTCCATGGGCTGCGGCAGCTTCTGAAACACGCGCGCGGTATAATATGCATCGTGCATGGCGTTGTGGAACTCGCGGTCTTCCTCGACCTCGATTTCCAACGCCTCCATGGCCGTCTTCAAAGCTGTCTGCCCGCTCTTGCCCACTGCCGACGCATACATACGCTGAATGTCGTACATCTTGGGCAGCTCGCGCTCGACGCGGAAAAAGTCTACATTCTGCTGCAGAACGCTTACGTCGTCGCAGCCCCAGGTGAGGAACGCACAGTCCGGGCCGCACCAGTCCAGAAACTGATTGCAGCCTTCCACAAACTCCGGCGCGTCGCACAGAACCTCCTGCGTCAGACCCGTCATGCGCTTGACGCGCGGATGAATCGTCAGATAATGCGTGGGATGCACAGGAATGGAAATGGTGTCGACAATGTTGAGCTCCTCGTCCAGCTTGGCCGCGCCAAACTGAATGACCTCAAACAGAAGCCTGTCTCCGACCTTCCGGTACGCCGAGCTCTGATAGCTCACCGGCTGGTTCCATTCCAGATCCAAAACAATGTACTGCATACATACAACTCCAAAAGTCAGTATAAAGGGAGGGGTACGTTGGGGCGCTGCCCCAAACCCTGCCAAAGGGATTTCATTCCTTTGGAATCCCACCTTCTGATCCCAAAGAACGGGATTCTTAAGGGTGAAACCCTTAAGCGGAGGTCAAGGAGGCGGCGCCTCCTTGCGTCTCTCCCCCGTTACTCCGCTGCGGCTCTGCCTGCGAGGAAGCCGGTGGAGAAGGCGATGTGGAGGTTGAAGCCGCCGGTGAGGGCGTCGACGTCGAGGAGTTCGCCGGCGACGTACAGGCCGCGCACGAGGCGGCTTTCCATGGTGGAAGGATCGATTTCCTTCACGCTCACGCCGCCGCGGGTAACGATGGCCTCATTAAGGCTGCGCGTTCCGCTGACCGGAATGATCAGCGACTGGGTTCTGGCCACCAGCTGCGCGCGCTCCTCGCGCGTCAGAGAGCCTGCGGGCTTCGCGGGATCAAGGTTGCAGAGTCTGGCCATGCTCTCCGCCAGGCGCGACGGGAAAAGCCCGCACAGGAGGTTGCCCAGCTGCTTTTTGGGAGACTCAGCCACGTCGCGCAGGATGCGCGCGTCGAGCTGATCCGCCTTGAGGCCGGGCTTGAGGTCGATGGCGAGGGTCACGTCCTCGGGCGCGAGCTCGGTCATGTAGGCCGATGCGCTCAGAATCAGAGGGCCGCTGACGCCAAAGTGAGTGAAAAGCATTTCGCCAAGCTCGGAGTAGAGCTTCTTTTTGCCGCGGGTGAGGGTCAGGCGCACGTTTTTGAGGGAAAGTCCCTGCAGATCCTGCACCCATTTTTCATCGCTGGTCAGACCCACCAGCGAGGGCAGCGCCGGAAAGGTGGTGTGACCCTGTTCCTCCAGCCACTTCCAGCCGTCGCCGGTGGAGCCGGTGGAAACGTAGCTCTGACCGCCGGTACAGAGAATCACCGAGTCGGCGCGGAGCTGCTGACCGTTTTCCAGCGTTACGCCGGTGACGCGGGCTTCCTTCACATTGAGAGAACGCACGCGCGCGTTGAGGCGGACGCTGACGTTCAGGCGGCGAAGCTCCCGTTCAAAGGCACGGGTCACGTCGCTGGCCTTCTGGCTTTCGGGGAAAACGCGGTCGCCGCGCTCCACCACCACGGGACAGCCGTGGTTTTCCAGCCACTCCATCAAAGCGGAGGGCGGCAGGGCATTGAGCGCGCTGTAAAGAAAGCGGGGATTTTTGACCACGCTTTTCATAAAGGCGTCGGGTTCACAGGCATTGGTCGCGTTGCAGCGTCCCTTGCCGGTGATGTAAATCTTTTTGCCCAGCTTTTCGTTGCGCTCCAGAAGCGTAACGCTAGCGCCGGCATTGGCGGCGGATACGGCGGCCATCAGGCCTGCGGCGCCTCCGCCGATGATGATGACTTCATTCATGCTCTTTATCGATATAGACGCTGTGCGCGTTCCATATTCCTTCCAGTCGTTTGAAATGCTCGGCCAGCTCCTCGCGGCGGTGCAGGCCCACGCTGACCACCAGCGCGTTGATCAGGCTCAGCGGCGCAGCCAGAGAGTCCACAAAGCTGGCCATGTCGGTGGATGCGCACAGGCACACGTCGGAAGTGTCCTTCAGAGGCGACATATCGCCGTCGGTAAAGCCCACCACCTGCGCGCCGTTCTGCCGCGCAAAACGCATGCATTCGAGCGTACGCGTGGAGTAGCGCGGATAGCTGATGCCCACCAGCACGTCCTGTTTGCCGATGCGGGCAATTTCCTCAAACACGTCGCCGGTGGTGTTGGACACCAGCACCACGTCGTCGAGGATCTGATGCAGGTAGTGATACATGAACTGCGCCAGCGGAGCCGCTGAACGCAGACCCATCACGTAGATTCTGCGCGCGCCGAGCAGGCGGCTGACCACGTCGTCAAACTCCCGGCGGGAGACGGCCTCAATGGTCTTGCGGATGTTCTGCTCGTCGTTGCGAAGCACGGTTTCCAGCACATCGCGCTCGCCGATGCCGGATGCGATGGCAAAGCGCTGCTCGCTGGTGAGGCGCTGGCGCACCAAAGACGAAAGCGCCTCGCGCATTTCCGGATATCCCTCGTAGCCCATGGCGGATGCAAAGCGCACCACGGTGGATTCGCTCACGCCGCACTGCTGCCCCAGCGTTGCAGCCGTCATGAAGACCGCCTTTTCATAGTGCTGGGCGATATAGTCGGCGATGCGGCGGTGTCCCTTGCTCAGAGGCCTGCCGCGCAGATTGAGTCTGTCGATCATCTCCCGTGTATCCTGCACGGCAAACGCTCCCTTCTCAGTGCATGTCCAGTCCGTCCCAGAACGATTTGTCCATCGTCATGGGATGACCCATCAGCGTCAGTGTGATGTACCCGTTTTCGAGGTACTCGTTATCGGAACCTGCGTGGAACGCCTCCATGGGCGAACCTGCCTCCAGCCAGAAATACATGCCCGCGCGCGGAGACTGGCGGCGGTCGTACTGATCGGTGAAGTAGGAGCCATCCAGCGGCGCGTACACGCTTCCCTTGATTTCAGAGGGAGCGGCCAGCGGCGCGTTGATGTTGAGAATCATGCCATCGGGCACGGTTTTGGCGACATACTGCTCGGCCATGCGGATGGTGTAGTCGGCCAGATGGTCGATCATCTCCAGGGTGGCCTTGTGATGGATTGAGGCCGCGATAGCGGGCAGGTGGTGGAAACGTCCCTCCATGGCCGCGCCCACGGTGCCGCTGTAATGCACGGCGACGCCCGCGTTGTAGCCGTCGTTGATGCCGGAAATCACAATATCCACCGGACGGTCAACCAGCTGATTGAGGCCCACACGCACGCAGTCGGCAGGCGAACCGGCGATCGCCCACGCCTGACAGCCGGGCTCCTCTACCGGGTACTCGGCGGCATACAGCGGATCGGCCAGCGTAAAACGGTGGCTGGCAGCGCTTTGCTGATACTTGGGCGCGCACATCGTCACTTCGTGACCGCGTTTGACCGCCGCGCGCAGAAGCGCCATGATGCCCTTGGCGCCGATGCCGTCGTCATTGACCAGAAAAATATGCATAATGTACTCCTGTCCTCATCGTCTTACGTCGCCCGTGATGACGTCTACCAGCGTTCTGGCTGCGTTGAGCGCAAGCGCCGCTGCCAGCGCCCACCAGAAGCTTTCAAACTGGACGCTGTTTTCCACGTAGCCTGCCGCCGTCCACACCAGCCATGCATCCACGACCACAAACAAAAGGCCCATGGTGCAGAAGTTGATGACGCTCAAAAGCATCCGGATCAGCGGACGAAGCACGGTGAAGATAACCGCCAGAATCGCGCCCACAAACAGCGCATTGTGCAGATCAAGCACCTGAACGCCGTCCATAAACTCCGCGCACAGCGGCAGCGCGGCCACCGTGATTCCAAACCGCAGGACTGCGCCAAACATCCTTCACACCCCTTTGACTTTCCCGTCACCGTTCTTTCAGGCAAACGTCATTTCATTATAACACATTTCCCGCCTCTGTGCATAGCAATCTGCAAAAGCGGCACCCTAATCCAAAAACGGCATACGCTGAAAGCAAATCACACCGTGGGAGGGACCGCGCATGAAGAGCCGCTTTTTCACCGACACGCAGGACCTGGACACCACGCCGAAACTGGACAGCCGGGTGTGCGTATGCCTTCTGATGGATCGACGGGCCTGTGAAATCATGCTCAAAGAAGCGCGCGGGCGGGGGCTGACCACCGGCGAATACATCGATCATCTGGTGCTTGACAGCCTGCCGCCCACGCGGAAAATGTAAACAATATCATCGTTTCCAGATCGCCAGCGCTGCCATGTAGCCCATGGCGGCGCTTTCGACCAGCACCACCTGACCGTTGACGGTCATGATGCTTTTAAGCACCGGCAGGTGTACCGCGCCGGTGGTCTCCATGTACTGATAGATCACCGCAGCCAGCAGCAGCCCTGCGCCCAGCCACAGCCAGCCGGTAAGACCGTTGGTGCGCGCACGCACGCCTGAGATGGGCAGAATCAGCGACAAAGCCGCGCCCAGCAGCGCGCCCTTGAGCGCAAACGCCCAGAACGCGCCTGAGCCCATCAGCCCGTCGATCCAGCGGAAGGCCGTGCAAACCAGAATGCACAGCAAAAGCGGACACAGCGCCGTCACGAGTTTTCTCAGGATCATCCGTTTTCCTCCTGCGAAAGCATCTCGATGGCGGCCTTGCGCTCCTTGTCAGTCATCTCTGCGGTTTCGAACAGATCCGGACGGCACCTGAGCGTCGTCAGAAGCGACTGTTCGCGGCGCCACTTGCGGATTTTGGCGTGATCGCCGTTTAAGAGCACCTCCGGTACCTCCATGCCCTCAAACGTGCGCGGACGGGTGTACTGCGGATACTCCAGCAGTCCGTCGGTGAAGCTCTCCTCGCCTGTGCTCTCATCGCTGCCAAGCACGCCCGGCACATAACGCGCCACCGCGTCCGTCAGCGCCATGGCGGCCAGTTCGCCGCCGGTGAGCACAAAATCGCCCAGCGAGATTTCCTCATCCACCACCAGATCAATGGCTCGCTGATCGACGCCCTCGTAGTGGCCGCACAAAAGGATCAGTCCGTCATGCTGCGCAAGCTCCGTGACCTTCTGCTGGTTGAGAGGCTTGCCGCGCGGGCTTAAATAAATGCACGGACCGTCAAAGCCCTGGGCGCGTACGTCGCGCACACAGTCGACGATGGGCTGCGCCATCATCACCATGCCCGCACCGCCGCCGAAGGGATAGTCGTCGGTGTTTTTGTGCTTTTTGTCGCTGTAGGGACGGATGTCCACCGGACGGATATCGATGAGCTTGTCCTCTCTTGCCCGGCCGATGATGCTGGTGGAAAGGAAGCTGTCGAACATCTCCGGAAACAGACTAAGAATGGCTATCTTCATACAGCGCAACCTCTTCGAGCCTGTTTTCATCCAGAATGATTCTGCCCTCGTCCGCATCCATTTCAAGGATCACGGTTTTGAGCGCAGGCATCATAAGCGTACCCTTTTTGGTCTTGAAGACGAACACGTCCACGCCGCCGGGCGTGAGCACGTCCTTGAGGGTGCCGATTTCGTTGCCCTTGGTATCAAATGCCTTCGCGCCGAGGATGTCGGCAATGAACACCTGATCCTCGTCCAGCTCCACAGCGTTCTCACGATCCACCCACAATTCAACGCCGCGCAGCTTTTCGGCCTCGTTGCGGTCCTCGACGCCTTCCAGCGCAAGGTACACGTCATCCTTCTGCACGCGCGCATCCACAACGCCCACGGGCTGATACTCGTTTCCGCGCTTCAAATAGACGGTTTCCAGATCCTCAAAGCGGTAGGGATCGTCGGTGTAGTGCTTCACCTTGACCTCGCCGCGGATGCCCTGCGGACGCACAATCTCGCCCAAAAGCAAATATGCCTGTTTCATGTGCTGCTCCTTCTTTTCAAAAAGAATGGGCGCATTTGAGTGCATTACGCTCTCAGATGCGCCCTGAGTGAGCCATTTCAGTTATCCCGGAAGCCTTGTTACTGGATCTCCACAAAAACGGGCTTCTGGTTCTTGGCGGTGGCGGCGCGCACCACAGCGCGGATCGCCTTGGCGATACGACCCTGCTTGCCGATCACCTTGCCCATGTCCTCGGGCGCAACATGCAGCTCAAGGATGGTGGCTTCCGGACCCACAGTTTCTTCCACAGTCACGGCGTCCTTGTTGTCCACCAGTGACTTGGCCACGTATTCGACCAGTTCTTTCATCGATCTTAGCCCTCGATGACGCCGCTCTTCTTGAGCAGGGTGCGGGCAGTGTCGGTGGGCTGGGCGCCGTTCTTCAGCCACTGCTGGGCCTTCTCGGTGTCGATCTTGATGGTGGCGGGCTCGGTCATGGGATTGTAGTAGCCGATCTCCTCGATGAAGCGGCCATCACGGGGGGAGCGCTCGTCAGCGACGACAACACGGTAGAAAGGCATCTTCTTCATACCCATTCTCTTGAGGCGAATCTTAACAGACATTGGTTTTTCCTCCTATTTATCACGCTTATAAGGATATATATCTGAAATCACAAGTGTGTGATTGCAGTCAAAGAGTGGGGGTGCAGGGGGGCTCAGTCCCCCTGCCTGGATTTTTAAGGGCAGAGCCCTTAAAACGGCATGCGCATGCGGCCGAACTTGCCTTTGCGTCCGCGGCTCATCATCTGCTTCATCATCTGCTTGGACTGATCAAACTGACGGATAAGCGCGTTTACGTCCTGCACGGTGGTGCCGGAGCCAGCGGCGATGCGCTTGCGGCGGCTGGCATTGAGAATGCCGGGATTGCGGCGCTCACGCGGAGTCATGCTGCGGATGATGGCTTCGGGCTTCTTCATGGCGTCGTCGTCGATTTCGACGTCCGCGAGCTTCGCGCCCACGCCGGGAAGCATGCTCAGCATGCTCTGAAGGCCGCCCATCTTCTTCATCTGCTGCATCTGGGTGAGGAAGTCTTCGAGGTCGAAGTCCTGCGGACCCTTCTTGGCGAGCTTATCGACCACGTCGGTGTCGACGGCTTCCTGCGCCTTCTCGATGAGCGTCATCACGTCGCCCATGCCGAGGATGCGGCTGGCCATGCGGTCGGGGTGGAAGGGTTCGATATCGGAGAGCTTTTCGCCCGTACCGGAGAACTTGATGGGCTTGCCGACAACCGCCTTGATGGACAGTGCAGCACCGCCGCGGGTATCGCCGTCGAGCTTGGTGAGGATGACGCCGTCGATGCCGAGGTTCTCATCGAAGCTCTTGGCAACGGTTACGGCATCCTGACCGGTCATGGCGTCCACCACGAACAGGATTTCCTGCGGCTTCACGGCAGCCTTCACGCGGCGAAGCTCCTCCATGAGGGCTTCATCGATGTGCAGACGGCCGGCGGTATCGATGATCAGCACGTCGCGGCCGTAGTCGCGGGCGTACTCGATGGCTTCCAGCGCGGTCTTGACCGGATCCTGCGTGCCATGCTCGTACACCGGCACGTTGACCTGCTTGCCCACCACCTGCAGCTGGGTGATCGCGGCAGGACGGTAGATGTCACACGCGGCGAGCATGGGCTTTTTGCCGGTCTTCTGCAGGAAATTGGCCAGCTTGGCGGCCATGGTCGTTTTACCGGCGCCCTGCAGGCCGCAGAGCATGTAGATGGTCGGCACGCTCGAAGACCAGGTGAGGCGGGCGTTTTCAGTGCCCATAAGCGCGGTCATCTCTTCGTTGACGATGCGGATGACCTGCTGGGAGGGCGTCATGCTTTCCAGCACCTGCTGACCAACGCAGCGCTCAGTAACCTTCTTGCAGAAATCCTTGACGACAAGGTAGTTCACGTCGGCTTCCAGAAGGGCCATACGCACTTCGCGCATCGCTTCCTTCACGGCCTGCTCGGTGAGCTTTCCGCGGCCCGTCAGCTTCGACAGCGCACCGGAAAGCTTCTGGCTCAAACCTTCAAAGGCCATGGGTCATTCCCCTTCCTGCTGGCGGATGATATGGCCGATCAGCTTCGCGGCCTCCTCCAGCTCATTGTGCGCCTCTGCAGACGCCGTATCCGCCTTCAAAATCAGCTCCTGCGCCTGACGCAGAACCCTGGCGGTTTCCTCCGCTCTTCTGGCAGCGCCCAGCGCCTCTTCATAGCGGCGGAGCTTCTGCGCCGAGCGGGTGATGAGTTCATGCACGTTCTGGCGGCTTACGCCCAGCTCCTCGGCGATCTCTCCCAGCGAGAAATCCTCCTCATAGTGGAGCCTGAGTGCGCTGAGCTGGCGCTCCGTCAGCAATCCGCCGTAGAAGGCGCACAGCGTGCCGATTTCCACGCTCTTTTCAAGCCTTTCCGGCCCGTCGTTTCCAACCGGTTTCACGCAGCTTTCCTCCTGCCATCAAGTGTTTCTCCTTGACAGCTTGAATATCATACACTATTTGAAGGAGGCTGTCAAGGGATTTTGCTTGATTCTTTATTCTCGAAAAGCAATTTGCATTCCTCGCTCCCGTTTGCTATAATAGACAGGAATCATTTTGAAAAAGGAGCGGGCAGATGTTCAATATCGGCTTTTCTGAATTGATCCTGATCCTGCTCGTCGCCTTCGTGATCGTGGGCCCCAAGGATCTGCCAAAGGTGGCGCGTTCGCTGGGCAGAGGCGTGAGGTGGGTCAAAGGATTTATCAAGGACTTTCAGGAGGAAACCGGCCTGGGCGAGGCAGTGGATGAGTTCAAAAAGACTTCGCGCGAGCTGGAGAAGACCTTCCGCGAGGCTGATCCCACGAAGGAACTGAAGCAGGCACAAAAGGACGTTGAGGCTGCCGTGAAGGAAGCCGAAGACGCCGTGAATCATTGATTGCAGGAGGTACTTGTATGCGACTGGGTATTATGGAAATTCTGTTGATTCTGGTGATCGCTCTGGTGATTTTCGGCGGCGGCAAGCTGTCGGGCGTGGGCAAGGCGCTGGGTCAGAGCATCCGCGAGTTCAAGAAGGAAGTCGGCACCGAAAAGGACGAAAAAGCTGACGAAGAAAAGAAGGACGCATGAGCACCGATAAGAAACAGGCGATCATGGAGCATGTGCTGGCACTCAGGCGTGTGCTCATCGTCTCCATTGCCGCAGTGGCGGTTTTGTTTCTGCTGCTGTTTTATCTGGCGTGCGATCCGCTGGTGGATTTTGTGCTGCGTCCGGTACGCGACCGCGGAATCGATATGATTTCGATGGCGGTGAGCGAGGCGCTGATGACGCAGTTCAAGGTGTGCCTGATCGCAGCCATCGTGTGCGCGATGCCGGTGATCATCCAGCAGATCTGGGGCTTTATCTCACCAGCCCTGTATCCGCATGAAAAACGGCTGTTTGCCGGGCTGTTCTTTGTGGCGCTGCTTCTGTTTCTGACAGGCGTGGCCTTCTGCTATGTGTACGTGTTCCCGCTGGCCATCGACCTGTTCTGGGCTGCCAGCGATACCGTGGCTACGGCGATGTGGTCGGTCAAGGAGTACATCAGCTTCGTGCTTTCCTTCGTGCTTCCCTTCGGTCTCATGTTTGAATTGCCGGTGGTCATCTACATGCTGGCCAAGCGCGGCATGGTCAACTATCAGAAACTCTCCCGCTTCCGCAAATACGTCATCCTCATCATTGCCGTGAGCGCCGCCGTGCTGACTCCGCCGGATGTTGTCAGCCAGTGCATGCTGGGGCTTCCGATGTACATCCTCTACGAAATTGCTGCCCAGATGGCGCGGTTTGTCAAGCCCGCAAAAACCGAAGAAATGTAACAAAAAACCTGCTGCACATTTCATGCAGCAGGTTTTTTCATATGAACCGGTCACGGAAGTGATTTCCGCGCAGCCCTTACTTCTTGATCTGGGACAGAGCGTCGTTGATGGCGTCGATCAGAGCCTTGGAGGACACGGTGGAGCCAGCGATGGCGTCAACCTCGGTGGACTGAGCAGCGATCACAGCGGCGGGAATGTCGACCATAGCGGTCTGGGGCATGGATTCCTTCTGCTCCAGAACGTCGATCTTGGCGATCTTGTCGCCGTCCATGGTGACCTTGACCTTCACGTCGCCCTCGAAGCCCTTGCCAACGCCGATGTACTCGTTAGCGGCCAGAGCGGGTTCGGCGGGAGCTTCTTCCACAACGGGAGCAGCCTCGAAGCCGTACTTGATGTTGAGCAGTTCGACGACCTTCACGGCAACCTCAGCGCTCAGACCGGCGCAGCGGGCAGCACGCTCGGGAGAGGAGAACTCAAAGCCGGAAGCGGCCATCCAGTTGCCCACGGAGTCAGCGCACTGAATGGAGTTGGAAACGGTGTAAACAGACTGGATCACAGGCTGATACTGGGGGAACTCGTGGTTCTCGTACCAGGTGTAGAGTTCGTTGCGCAGAGCGCCAGCGTCCTTGCCTTCGCAGAACAGGCCCAGCACGGCGCAGCCGCCGCCCAGAGAACCGCACAGGGTCTTACGGCCGTATCCGCCGCCGCCGTTGGCGAACATACGGGCAGGAATCTGGTTGTAGGGATAGCCGTACTGCTCAGCCAGCTCTTCCACAACACCGGCAACAACAGCCGCGCAGCAGCCGCCGTGGGTAGAGAAGGAAGCATAGGTGCGCTCCAGCACCTTCTGCTTGTCAACGGGCTTCCACTCGAAAGGCCAGGCAGGAGCTTCCACGCCCTCGGCCAGCGCAGGGGTAAATACAGAGGGAACGGCGGTCAGAGCAGCAGCGCCCAGCATGCCCTTACCGGCGGTACGCAGGAAATCACGCCTGGACTGTTCGAAACATTTCATGACGAAAAACCTCCCAAAAATTTTCGGTATATGATTATACCTCTTGTTAATAGTTTAACGCTTTTTGAATGTAAAGTCAACTCATGCCGCAAGAGATTCAACCGAAATGATGTACCGCATGCAAACCCTTGTGTGACAAAGGAATTTCGTGGTATAATAAACTGTTGTTTTGTGTGCCTATGCACACCCGAATGATCAAGGAGTGAACCGGATGACCAAGCAATATAACGCGCAGAGCATACAGGTGCTGGAGGGACTGGACGCAGTACGCATGCGCCCGGGCATGTATATCGGCTCCACGGGTTCGAGGGGTCTGCACCATATGCTGTGGGAAATCGTGGATAACGCCATCGACGAGTGCATGGCCGGACATGCCACGCAGGTAGATGTCACGCTGCACTCGGACGGCTCGGCGAGCGTGCGCGACAACGGGCGCGGCCTGCCTGTGGACATTCACCCCACCATGGGCGTCAGCGGCGTGGAAGTGATTTATACCAAGCTCCACGCAGGCGGAAAATTCAATAACGATAACTATGCCTACTCCGGCGGTCTGCACGGCGTGGGCGCCAGCGTCGTCAACGCCCTGTCAAAGTGGGTGAATATCGACGTCTATCTGCAATTCAAGCACTACCGCATGCGCTTTGAAAGCGGCTACGATGCCGAAGAAAAGAAGGTCGTGGCCGGACGCGCCGTGGCTCCGCTGGAAATGGTCGGAAACACCCGTCAGCGCGGCACGCTGGTGCGCTTCATGCCCGACGACGAAATCTTCGAAACCGTAAACTTCAACGGTGATACCGTCTCCCGCCGTCTGCGCGAATTGGCCTACCTCAACAAGGGCGTGACCATCACCTTCCTTGATGAGCGCAAGCCCAAAAAGCAGGCCGACGATGACGAGGAAAATGCGGAGCAGCAGCCGCAGGGCCGCCAGACCTATTATTATGAAGGCGGCATCATCGACTATGTGAAGTATCTCAACGCCGACAAAACCTGCCTGCACGACGATCCCGTGTATCTGGAAGGCATGAAGGACGATATCATCTTCCGCGTCGCCATCCAGTATACCGATAGTTACACTGAAAACGTGTTCAGCTATGTCAACAACATTCCCACCGGCGAAGGCGGAACGCACGAAACCGGCTTCAAGGCCGCCTATACCAAGGTGATGAACGACTTTGCCCGCCGCCTCGGCGCGCTCAAGGACAAGGACGCCAACCTGAGCGGCGACGACTTCCGCGAGGGCATGACCGCTGTGATGCTGGCCATGGTCAAGAATCCCCAGTTCGAAGGTCAGACCAAGGGCAAGCTGGGCAACACCGAGGTTCGCCCGGCGGTGGAGGCCATCCTCACCCAGCACCTGACGGCCTATTTTGAGGATCTCCGCCATCAGGAGCTGTGTACCCAGCTGGTGGAAAAGGCCGTGAAAGCCGCCAAGGTGCGCGAGGCCGCCCGCAAGGCGCGCGATGTGGCGCGCACCAAGAACGCGCTGGAGGCTGCGCCTCTGGTGGGCAAGCTGGCCAGCTGCACCGGCCGCAAGGCTGAACAGAACGAGCTGTTCCTCGTCGAGGGCGACAGCGCCGGCGGCAGCGCCAAGCAGGGCCGTGACCGCCGCTTCCAGGCCATTCTGCCTCTGCGCGGAAAGCCGCTCAACGCCGAAAAGAAGCGTCTGGATCAGGTTTTAAGCAACGAGGAGTTCCGCTCCATCATCACGGCGCTGGGCACCAACATCGACGAGAGCTTTGACTTAAGCAACCTCAAGTATCACAAGGTCATCATCCTCTCCGACGCCGACCAGGACGGCGCGCATATCCGTGCCATCCTGCTGACCTTCTTCTACCGCTACATGAAGGAGCTCATCACCGCCGGACATGTCTACATCGGCATGCCGCCGCTTTACAAGGTGCAGCGCGGCAATAAGGTGCAGTACGCCTACGACGACAACGAGCTGCGCAAAATCACCAAGGGTTCCACCAAGGGCTATCAGCTGCAGCGCTACAAAGGCCTTGGCGAAATGAATCCCGAACAGCTGTGGGAAACCACCATGGACCCCAGTGAGCGAAAGCTCATGCAGGTTTCCATCGAGGATGCGGCGCAGGCCGAGCGGCTCGTCACCATCCTCATGGGCGACAAGGTCGACCCGCGCCGCGAATACATCAGCCAGCATGCCAATTTCAACCGCGAGGACAGCTTCATGGCCATCAGCGACAAACTCAACGAAGGGAGGAATGACTGATGCCGCCCCGCAAGCCCAAGGACGACCGTCCGCCGATCGGCGTTGACCAGAACATCATCATCTCTCCCATGGAGGAGGTCATGCACAACAGCATGATCCCCTACGCCGAGCACGTCATCATGGAGCGCGCCATTCCGCGCGTGGAGGACGGCCTCAAACCCGTGCAGCGCCGCATTCTCTACACCATGAACGAGCTGGCGATCCATCCCGATACGCCCCACCGCAAGTGCGCTCGCATCGTGGGCGACTGTCTGGGTAAATATCATCCTCACGGCGACAGCTCCGTGTACGACGCGCTGGTTCGTCTGGCGCAGGACTTTTCCATGCGCGGAAAGCTCGTCGACGGTCACGGCAACTTCGGCTCCGTGGACGGCGACGGCGCTGCGGCCATGCGTTACACCGAAGCGCGCATGGCTCCTCTGGCCACCGAGATGCTCAAAGACCTCGACAAGGACACCGTGCCCTTCCGCCTCAACTTTGACGATACCCTGAAGGAGCCGGACATGCTGCCCGCCAGCTTCCCCAATCTGCTGGTCAACGGCGCAAGCGGCATCGCAGTCGGCCTTGCCACCAACATTCCGCCTCACAACCTGCGGGAAACCATCTCCGCCGTGATCGCGCAGATCGACAAGCCTGATATCACGCTGGACGAGCTGATGCAGATCATGCCCGCTCCCGACTTCCCCACCGGCGGCGTGCTGCTCAACACCCCCGAGATTCGCGCCGCCTATGAAACCGGCAAGGGCAAATTGACGCTGCGCGCCCGCACCCACATTGAGGACGGCAGCGCAGGCCGCAAGCTCATCGTCATCACCGAGATTCCCTATCAGGTCAACAAGGCCGCGATGCTTGAGAAGATTCTCAAGCTCAGCGAAGAGAAGAAGGCTGCGCTGGGCTGCATCTATGACATCCGCGACGAATCCGACCGCATGGGCATGCGCGCGGTCATCGAGCTGCGCAAAGATGCGGACGTAGACAAGGTTCTTGGCTATCTTTTCAAATACTCCGACCTGCAGGTCACCTTCGGCGTCAACATGTTTGCCATCGCCGACGGCAAGCCGCGCCTCCTCTCCCTGCGCCGCGCGATCAAGTATTACATCCGCCACCGCAAGAACGTCGTTACCGCCCGCACCCAGTACGATCTGGACAAGGCCAAGGCGCGCGCCCACATTTTGGAGGGCCTGATGATCGCCGTGGACAACCTCGACGAGGTCATCAAAATCATTCGCGGCAGCGAAAACCCCAAGACCGCCAAGGCCGCTCTGATGGCGCGCTTTGAGCTCAGCGACGTGCAGGCGCAGGCCATTCTCGACATGCGCCTCCAGCGCCTGACCAATCTTGAAATTCTCACGCTCCGCAAGGAATATGCCGAGCTTTGCAAGCTGATCGCCGAGCTGGAAGCCATTCTCGCCAGCGAAAAGAAGCTCATGAACGTGATCAAGAAGGAGCTCAAAGCCGTTGCCGACAAGTACGGCGACGACCGCCGCACCGAGATCGCCGACACCGCCAATGTGGTCGAAGCCGCGCAGAAGGAAGAGATCATCGCCGAGGAAGCAACTGTGACCTTCTCCAAGGCCGGGCTGCTGCGCCGCATGTATCCGCCGCGCGCGCGCAAGCTGGCCGCCGATGGAGAACTGAACGAAGATCCGCCGGTATACAAATTTGAAACCCTGACCGACCACACGCTGTACTTCTTTACCAACCGCGGCAACTGCTACAGCTTAAGCGTATCCGCGCTGCCGGAAATGAACAAGCCCAAGGACCGCGGCTCGCTGCTTTCCAGCGTTCTGGCCGGTCTGGAGGACAACGAGGTTCCGGTCAACATCCTGTGTCTGAAACCGTCCGATCTCGCCCAGCAGCCCGATCTGCTCTTCGTAACCAAACAGGGTCAGATCAAGCGCACAACCGCCGCCGAATACGACGTGCGCCGCGCCAAGTTCGCCGCCGTGGGCCTCAAAGACGGCGACGAAGTGCACTCCGTTCTTCTGATGAACCCCGAACTCGATCTGCTGCTCTTCTCTGAAAGCGGCATGTGCATCCGCTTCCACTCCGACTCCATTCCTCAGCAGGGCCGCACCGCAGGCGGCGTAAAGGGCATGAACCTTGAACCGGGCGATTGCATCCTCTGGTGCGGACAGCCGCAGGCCACCGACCAGATGCTTCTGTTCTCCGAGCGCGGCTACGGCAAGCGCATCCTCTACATGGACTTTGAACCCCAGGCACGCGCCGGCAAGGGCGTAAAGAGCTTCTACTTCAACAAGAACGGCTCCAACGGACGCTATCTGGCTGCCGTACTTCTCGTGCCCGGCGCAGGATCGCAGGTACGCGTTCTTCAGAAGCTCAGTCCCCCCACGCAGCTTGATTCCAACGAAGTCATCCTGCAGGGCAAGACCGACAAGGGCATGCCCATGGTCATGGCGCTGCTCGACGACGTGGTCACAGGCGCGGAGGTGGTTGAATGATCCGGGAAAACATTCCTCAGCACATGGAAGAGCTGAAGGCATGGCTTCAGGAAACCGAGGATGACCGTCTGGAGGACATGGCCGGATTCTTCCGCGTCCGCCTCGACGGCTACGAGGATCACATGGCGATCTGGAAGGACGCCTATCTCGAAATGGAGCGCAGGCTTCCCGAACATGCGGAAACGCTGCTCGACCTCGGCTGCGGAACCGGCCTTGAACTGGACGCGATTCTTGCAAAACGTCCGCAACTTTGCGTCACCGGCATCGACCTGTGCCCACAGATGCTTGCGAAGCTCCATCAAAAGCATCCGCAGGTGCAGACTGTCTGCGCAGACTACTTCCGTTATGACCTCGGCGAAGACCGGTACGACGCCGTGATCAACTTTGAGACCCTGCATCATTTCACGCCCGAGGCCAAGGCCGGTCTGTACAAAAACATCCACCGCGCCCTCAGGCCCGGCGGATGCTATCTGCAGGCCGAATATGTGGCCTGCTGCGCCGAGGAGGAAACCCTCCTGTGGGATACCTTCCGCCGCAAAAGGCAGCGCGACGGCATTCCCGACGGCACATTCGTTCACTTTGACGCGCCGCTCACGCTGGAACACGAACTCGCCCTGCTTCGCGGCGCAGGCTTCAAAGGCGCACATTCCCCCATTTCCATCAACGGCGCCTGCTTCATTGCAGCGTATCGGAACTGACCCATCATTCAAAGGAGTCGAAAACGATGACAATCTGCCAGAGATTCGTAAGTCTTGTGCTGGTCCTCTGCCTCCTCGCTCCCTTCGCCTGCTTTGCCGAGGAAGCAGCGGAAAACACCCCGCCTCCCTACCGCTTCATGACAAAGAATGACAAGGGCGACGACCTGAAGCAGCTGAAGCTGTACCTGTACCGTCTGGGCTATTTTCACACGCCGAGGCTGAACAAGGATTACGACAGCGACATGATCAAAAAGGTCAAGGCGTTCCAGGTAAATAACGGTCTGCCCGAGACCGGTGATCTGGACGAGGCCACCTACAACGCCATCATCTCTCCCGACGCCGTGAGCGCATGGCCCTCGCTGGAGATTCCCTCTGTACTGCCCGAAATCGAGTGGCCTGCGCGCGATGAGGAAGGCTATCTGCTTTCCGACGAACCGTTCCTGTACGAGGATGACGAAATGGGCTTCTACGCCTATCTGACGAAGGATCTGCAGATCACCATCCTCAAATGTGCCGACGAGACCATCCCGCTGGAATGGTTTGAAACCGACATCAAAATGCGCAACGGCGAAACCTTCATGACCGTTGAAAACGATCCCGAGCGCCCGGGCACCCGCTTCAAGCTGCCCTATGACATCGCCACCGAAAACGGCTATGTGCTCGGCTTCACCGACGACTTCTACGGCCATCGCATGTATCAGAAGGAAACCGTTGGCATCGTAATCCGCGAAGGCGAGATTCTGTCCTCCAAAACCTATCGCGGCGAGCGTCTGGCACATCTGCCCAACCTCGATATCATGGCTCAGTATGCCGACGGCACCCTCAAGTGCTACTACGCCAACGAAAAGACCGCCGAGGAACTCCTCGCCGAGGGCGTGGTGAATACCTACTGCTTCGGCCCCGTCATGATCCGCGAAGGCGTGCCGGATCCGCTGGTCATGAAAGGCCACTACGACACCAAGTCTCCCCGTCAGGCGCTGGCCATGTATGAGCCCGGCCATTACCTGCTTTTGTCCGTGCTGGGCCGCATGGAATCCAGCGAAGGCACCGGGCTTTTGCGCATGACCCGCATGCTCATGGCGCGCGGCGTGACCGAAGCCTTCAACCTCGACGGCGGCAACACCCTCGCCCTGATCTTCAACGGCCGCATGCTGAACAAACTGGCCACCTGGAAGAACCGCGAGTTCGTGCGCACCGTGTCCTCGCTGATTGGCGTGGGAATGAAGGAATATCCGGCGGAAACGGAAGAGTAATTGAAATGAAAATGCGAGAGGGGATCTTCTTTTGAAAAAGAAGATCCCCTCTCGCGCTCTCCCCGAAGAAAACTACTTTGGAAAGAACATGTTTTTTCATTTCTGCAGCCGTGGAGCGACGAAGTTGTCAACCGTTTTTTACCTGTATTCCCCCACCAGCTGGTGCTTAAGCCACTTCGTCGGCTCCTCCTGCCCCAGCGCCCACATCATTTTGCACACGGCGGCTTCGGTAGTCATGTCGCGGCCGTTGAGGATGAAGTCCTTCATCAGGCCGCGTCCCACTTCGTAAACACTGACGTCCGCTTTTTCGTACAGGCACTGGCTGACGACCAGCACGTAGATGCCGCTTTCGCCCAGTTCTTCCATGGCTTTGACAAGGTTGCGGCGGATGTAATGCAGACCGCCCAGACCAAAAGCCTCGATGACCAGTCCGCGGTAGCCCGCGTTTTTCACAAAGCGCAGCACATCCGGCGAGGTTCCCGGCACGAGCTTGAGCAGGAACACGCGCGGATCGATTCCATCGCGCAGGCGGTAGGATTCGCCGGGATTCAGCGGCGTAAAAATCTGCGGACGCTCAAAGTGCACGCCTTCCACGTCAAACCTTCCTGCCGGACGGGCATTCACACTGGAAAACGCATCCATGCTGCTGGTGTGGGTCTTGACGCAGCGAACGCCGGAAATGAGACGGTCGTGAAAACAAACGTATACGCCTGGCACGCCTTCGTTGGCAGCGGCGATGGCACGCAGAAGATTCAGCCTCGCGTCCGTCAGCGGATGCGAAAGCGGCAGCTGTGAACCGGTGAGAATCACAGGCTTGCCTACGCCCGCCAGCATATAGGAAAGGGCCGCCGCCGTGTAGGCCATGGTATCGGTACCGTGCGTTACAACCACGCCGTCGCAGCTTTTCAGCGCTTCGTCGATGGCACGCGCAAGAGCGCTCCACTCCTCCGGCTGCATGTTGCTGGAGTCCATCATGAATACGTCGCGCCCGATGACCTCGCAGGGCAGCGCGCCGGATACGGCGTCTACCAGATCCTGCGCATGCAGCGTGGGCGCCAGACCATTCTCCGTGGGCGTGCAGGCAATGGTGCCGCCGGTGGAAAGAAGCATCAGTTTCTTCATTGAATCCTCCGCATTACCACTCAGGCGGCGTGTACAGCACAATTTTGCCCGCCTGACGGGTCTTTTGCATGTCAATCACGCGCTGATTGCGGCTGCCGCAGTAATCCAGTTCCAGCGAACGCTCCGCCAGAATGAACGGTCCGTCCACCAGCACGTCGGTTTCATCAAGCAACGCTTTCAGCGGGCCATTCTCCTGCGCGCGCTCCCAAAGCTTCTCCAGCGTGGACCCCGTATACGTCCACACCGTAAGGCCTTTCTGATGCGCCCGGCGCGCCAGCTCTGCACAGGCCTCGGCCTGCTCGGCGGGCTCGCCGCCGGAGAGGGTGATGCCGCTTAAGAGCGGATTGCCTGTAAACTGCTTTTCCACCTCGTCCAGCGTCCAGATCTTGCCTCCTTCAAAGGGCTGACTGTCAGGATTGTGACAGCCTGGGCAGTGATACGGACAGCCCTGCACAAAAATCGCGGCGCGATACCCCGGCCCGTCCACGATGGATTCGGCCACCAGCCCGTATAAACGAATTGTATCAGTCATTCTTCTTCTCCTTGCTGCATTTTCCAGCCATCGGACATCCCGAACAGCCGGAACAACCCCTGTGCCTGCGCATCCTGACAATCACGAACACCGCATATCCCAAAACCAGCACAGGAATCAAAACATTCAAAAACGAAGCCATATCCTTCTCCCAAAAAACGGGATTCTTAAGGGCAAAGCCCTTAAGCAGGTGGTCTGGAGGGCGGCGCCCTCCAGCGTCCCCTCGTTCCCCTTACGCGAATCCCAAAATCCGACCGAACTGGAAGATCAGCACGGCCACGGCCCAGGCCAGCGCGGTCTGTCCGGCAATGGTGCCAAGCGCCCAGCGGGTGCTTTCCATCTCGCGGCGCATAGCGGCCACGGCAGCGACGCAGGGCATGTAGAGCAAAACAAAGGCGAGGAAGCTGACGGCGCTCAGGGTAGACGGGAAGAGCGCGTGCATGGAAGCCAGCATCTGCGCGCTTTCGGCTTCGACGCCTGCGAGCACGGCCAGCGTGCTTACCACGCTTTCCTTGGCCATCACGCCGGTGATAACGGCGGTGGAAGCCTCCACAGTGCCGAAACCGGCGGGCGCAAAGATAGGCGCAATGAGACCGGCGATGACGCCGAGCATGCTCTGGTCAATGGATTCAGCAATCTTAAGGCTGAAGGTAAAGTTCTGCAGAAGCCATACCACGACGGTTGCCAGGAAGATGACGGTAAAGGCGCGCTGGAGGAAGTCCTTTGCCTTGTCCCACATCTGGCGTGCAACGTTGCCCACAGTGGGCAGACGGTAGCTGGGCAATTCCATGATGAAGGGCGCCGCGTCGCCGTGGAATACGAAATGCTTGAGGAACAGACCCGCGAGAATGGCCATCACAATGCCGCCCACGTAGAGCGCGCACATGACGCCGAACTGATTGCCGTCAAAGAAGGCGCTGGCGAAGAGCGCGTAGATGGGCACCTTTGCGCCGCAGCTCATGAACGGTGCAAGCATGATGGTAAAGCGGCGGTCGCGCTGGGTGTTCATGCTGCGTGCGCTCATGACCGCAGGCACGGTGCAGCCGAAGCCCATCATCATGGGAATGAAGCTGCGTCCGTTGAGGCCGAGCTTGCGCAGCGGCTTGTCCATCAGGAAGGCTGCGCGCGCCATGTATCCGCTGTCCTCAAGAATGGAAAGCAGCAAAAACAGAATCAGAATGGTCGGCAGGAAGCTCAGTACGCTGCCAACACCGGTAAACACGCCGTCGACGAGCATGTCATGCACCCAGCCTGCAACACCCCAGCCCTCTAATCCAGCGGAAAGAAGTGCGATTCCGTTGTCCACCAGCGCAGCAAAGCTGTCGGCCACCCAGGTGCCGATGGGACCGAAGGTGATGTAGAACACCAGCGCCATCATCAGCAGGAACACCGGAATCGCCAGCACCGGATGCGTAAGCACGCCGTCGATGCGATCGGTGAGGGCGTTGGGATTCTGACTGGCACGGGTATAGCAGGTGGAAAGCATCTTTTCAATGAAGCGATAGCGCGTGTCGGCCATCACAGCCGCACGCTCCATACCCGCTTCGTGTTCCATCTGCGTAAGAATTTCATCGATGATGTGACGGGTGCTTTCGCTCAGGCCTAGCTCCTCCTGCATGGGCTCGTCGCCTTCGAAGAGCTTGGTAGCGGCGTAGCGCGGCATGATTCCGCATGCTTCAGCGGCTTCCTCCACCAGATGCGTGATCGCATGCAGTGCCTTGTGCGCCGCGCCTTCGCACACATCCAGCTTCGGGGGTGTGAGCTTGTTTTCAGCGCATGCCATGGTGCGGCGAACCAGCTCGTCCAAACCTTCGCCCTTGCGCGCGCAGATGGCAACCACCGGCACGCCCAGCGCCTTTTCCATGGCTTTGATGTCGATGACGTCGCCGCGCGCACGGATCTCATCCATCATGTTGAGCGCAACCACCACCGGCACGCCCAGCTGCAAAAGCTGCAGCGTCAGGTAGAGATTTCGCTCCAGATTGGTCGCGTCCACGATGTTGATGACCACATCCGGCTTCTCATGCACGATAAAATTCCGGCTGACGATCTCCTCCATGGAGTAGGGACTCAGTGAATAAATACCCGGAAGGTCCACGATGGCCACGTCGGCGCAATCCTCCGGAACGCTTCCGCGGCGCGCGCGTCTGGGCAGGCCGATGTGCGCCTGCTTGCCGTGGTGATGGTGCAGAAGCGTGCCGGTTTTCTGTTCCACAGTTACGCCCGGCCAGTTGCCCACATGCTGGCTGCTGCCGGTGAGCTGGTTGAAAAGAGTGGTTTTGCCGCTGTTCTGATTGCCTGCAAGCGCGAAGGTATACTGCATGACGAACCGTTCTCCTCGTTATCTCAGCGTAATTTTTGCCGCGTCCTCCAGACGAAGCGTGAGCGCATATCCGCGCAGATGCAGTTCCACCGGATCGCCCATAGGCGCAGTTTTCTGCAAAAGAATGGTCACTCCGGGCGTGATGCCCATGTCCAGCAGATGACGGTGCAAAGCGCCCTCTCCGCCTACGATGTCCACCACGCCGCTTTCACCGGGTTTGAGATCAGCCAGGGTGCGGGGCATAAAAGGCTCATCCTTTCCGTGTTTACAGAATATTGGGCTCGCGGCCCTCGTCCCGGAGCCACTTGCGCAGCTCGTGTTCAATGATGTTGGCGGCGGTCACAGCGCCGTCTTCCTTCTGCAGTCGCTCGCCCAGTTCGCGTGCGGCGACCGCATACTTCTTGGTTTCCTTCAGATCGGTAAACGCCTTGGTCAGGCGGTTCACGGAGAGCTTGTCGCGCGGAATGGCACGGGGACCGATGCCCAGTTCCTCGGCGCGCGTGCCCCAGAAGGGCTGATCGCCGCCAAAGGGTACGATGAGCGTGGGCCGTCCGGCCTGAATACCCGCAGCCGTAGTGCCTGCACCGCCGTGATGAACCACCGCTGCCACATGGCGGAACAGCCAGTCGTGCGGCACAAAATCCGCCACGAAAATGTCGTCGCGCTCCGGAATCTTCACGCCGCCCCATCCGGTGGACAGAACCGCACGGGTATTGCTCTGGCGCAGCGCCTCCAGCACGATGTCCAGCGTCTCATGCATCTCGGCATTCACCATGGAGCCAAAGCCTACATAGATCGGCTTTTCGCCGTTGTGCAGGAATGCTTCCAGCGCGGGGTCGGGCGTGTAATCGGGCGTGCCCTTGCCCAGCCAGAAGCCGGTCATGTGGATGTTCTCGCCCCACTCCGCAGGACGCGGCATCACCAGCGGGCTCATGGCGTACAGAACCGGCACGGTGTGACCGTTCAATTCGTACTTGGGCTTTGTGACCAGTTTGCGCGGCTTCATGCCGTGCGCCTCGCGCCAGTCGTCCAGATAGTATTTTTCCAGAATGCTGATGAGCATATAGGCCATCTGATAGGTGGCCTTGTACCACACCTTGCCCGCGCGCTGGCCGGGAGCCGTGGCAATGGGCGTGTCGTAGTTGAAGTCCATGGGATAATAGTGCGTCTGGATGTAGGGAACCTTTTTCGCTTCGGCGATGGACTGGATCACCTCGCCCAGAAAAGTGGCGCAGACGGCCTCAGCATCCTCGCAGGCCGCCTCAAAGTCCTCCAGAATGGTGTCCATCAGGCTGACCAGCGCATCGCGCGCCTGCTTCAAAAACATCACGCCGCTGGCGCCGTTCATCAGGGTTCCCATCAGGGTCTTGGCATCGCCGCGCATACGCTTGTAGCGCATGCCTTCATTGAGAATCGCCTGCTCAAACTCTGAAAAGGCGCAAATTGCGACGTCATGGCCGCGCGCCTTCAGTTCGCGTCCCAAAATAATATACGGACGCACATCTCCCGTTGAGCCAATGCAGATCATTGTAATACGCATCCCGGGATCGCCTCCTTCCATTTGAACCAATGGGTACACAAATACAGTATACTTCACCATCCCGCGAAATGCAAATGAGAAGCTGATTAAATTGGATTAACAAAAAAACAGCGTTCCAGAAGAAGGAACGCTGTTTTTCAATATCCCGATCGTCACGCAAAGCAACAAGCTCAGCGAGGCATCACGGAGGTAAGCGCACTGCGCTTAGAAGTTTTCGATGAGGCTGATATCGCGGTAACGCTTCATGCCGGTACCGGCGGGGATCAGCTTGCCCAGGATGACGTTCTCCTTCAGGCCCAGCAGCGGGTCGACCTTGCCCTTGATGGCGGCTTCGGTCAGCACGCGGGTGGTCTCCTGGAAGGAGGCGGCGGAGAAGAAGGACTCGGTGGCCAGAGAGGCCTTGGTGATGCCCAGCAGCACGCGCTTGGCGATGGCGGGACGTCCGCCGGCCATGATGGTGTTGCGGTTGGCTTCCTCGAAGCGGTAGATATCGACCAGAGAGCCGGGAAGCAGGGTGGTGTCGCCGCTGTCCTCGATGCGCACCTTGCGCAGCATCTGCTTGACGATAATCTCGATATGCTTGTCGCTCACGTTAACGCCCTGCTGGCGGTACACCGAGAGAACTTCGCGCAGCAGGTAATCCTGCACGGCCTTGACGCCGAGGATGCGCAGCAGATCATGCGGGTTGATGGAACCGGCAATCAGTTCGTCGCCGGCTTCCACGTGCTGTCCGTCGGTAACCTTCAGACGGCTGCCGTAGTTGATCTGGTACACCTTGGTCTCGGAGGGATCTTCCTCGTTGACAACGGTGATTTCGCGCTTCTTCTTGTTTTCGCCGAGGCTTACGCGGCCGGAGATCTCGGTGAGGATCGCATCGCGCTTGGGCTTGCGGGCCTCGAAGAGCTCCTCAACGCGGGGAAGACCCTGCGTGATGTCGTCGCCGCCTGCGATACCGCCGGTATGGAAGGTACGCATGGTCAGCTGCGTGCCGGGCTCGCCGATGGCCTGAGCAGCGATGATGCCTACAGCCTCGCCCACGTCTACAGCGCCGCCGGTGGCCATGTTGGCGCCGTAGCAGCGGGCGCAGACGCCGGTTTCATTGCGGCAGGTCAGCACGGAGCGAACCTGAGCCTTCTTGATGCCGACGCGAACGATGGCCTTGGCCTTGGCGTTGGTAATGGTTTCGTTGAGCGCAACCATGATTTCGCCGGTTTCGGGGTTGACGATGTCTTCGGCAGCCACGCGGCCCACCAGACGCTCCTCCAGGCTTTCGATGACCTGGTTGCCGATGGTGATCTCATGCACGGTGATGCCGCGCACCTTTTCGCCGCGGGAGGCGAAGCAGTCGGTTTCACGCACGATGACTTCCTGGGATACGTCCACCAGACGGCGGGTGAGGTAACCAGAGTCAGCGGTACGAAGAGCCGTATCGGCCAGAGCCTTACGGGAACCGTGAGAGGACAGGAAGAATTCCAGAACCTTCAGGCCTTCACGGAAGTTTGCACGAATGGGCAGCTCCAGAGCCTTGCCGGAAGGAGAGGCCATCAGGCCGCGCATGCCGGCCAGCTGGGAAACCTGAGCCGCGCTACCACGGGCGCCGGAGTCGGTCATCATACGGATGGGGTTGAACTTGTCCAGACCGGGCAGAATGCGGTTGCGCAGGTTGGCGGTGGTGCCGTTCCAGATGTCTACAACCTTGTTGTAGCGCTCGTCCTCGGAAAGCATACCCATGCGGTACAGGGCGTTGATTTCGGCGACCTTGGCATCGGCCTCGGACAGAATCTGCTGCTTTTCAGCGGGCACCTTGATATCGCTCACGGCAACGGTGACCGCGCCGCGGGTGGAGTACTTGAAGCCCAGCGCCTTGATGTTGTCCAGCACCTGAGCGGTGTCGTGGATGCCGTGCTTGAGGTACACTTCATCAACGATCTTGCCCAGTTCCTTCTTGCCGCACAGGCCGTCGATCTCCAGCGGGAACATCTCTTCCAGGCAGGTACGCGGCTTGCGGCCGATATCCTGAGGAATAACGTCGTTGAAGATGAGCAGACCCAGCGTGCAGTCGATGATCTTGCGGCCCTTTTCGCCGTTGAACTCGCGCTCAACGCGAACCTTGATGGGAGCCTGCAGGCTCAGTTCGCCCAGCTGATAGGCCATCATGGCCTCGTCGGGGCTGGTGAAGATACGGCCCGCGCCCTTGGCGTTGGGATCGTCGATGGTCAGATAGTAGCAGCCGATAACCATGTCCTGAGAAGGAGACATAACCGGCTTACCATCCTGAGGCTTCAGGATGTTGTTATGAGCCAGCATCAGGAAGCGGGCCTCGGCCTGAGCTTCCAGCGTCAGCGGTACGTGGATAGCCATCTGGTCGCCGTCGAAGTCGGCGTTGTAGGCGGTACAAACCAGCGGGTGCAGCTTGAGCGCCTTGCCTTCCACCAGCATGGGCTCGAAGGCCTGAATGCCGAGGCGGTGCAGCGTGGGAGCGCGGTTGAGAAGCACCGGATGCTCCTTGATGACTTCCTCCAGGATGTCCCAAACCTCGGGACGGCCCTTTTCGACCATGCGCTTGGCGTTCTTGCCGTGGTGTGCCTTCTTCAGGGTCACCAGACGCTCGATGACAAAGGGCTTGAACAGTTCCAGCGCCATTTCCTTGGGCAGACCGCACTGGTAGAGCTTGAGCTCAGGACCGACGACGATAACGCTTCGGCCGGAGTAGTCAACGCGCTTGCCCAGCAGGTTCTGACGGAAACGGCCCTGCTTGCCGCGCAGGAAGTCGGAAAGGGACTTCAGCGCGCGGTTGCCGGGGCCCGTTACCGGGCGGCCGCGGCGGCCGTTGTCGATCAGAGCGTCAACGGCTTCCTGCAGCATGCGCTTTTCGTTGCGCACGATGATGTCCGGCGCGCCCAGCTCCAGCAGTCTCTTCAGACGGTTGTTGCGGTTGATGACGCGGCGGTAGAGGTCATTGAGGTCGGAGGTGGCGAAGCGGCCGCCGTCCAGCTGCACCATGGGGCGCAGATCCGGAGGCATAACCGGGATCACGTCCAGCACCATCCACTCGGGCTTGTTGTTGCTCATGCGGAAGGCTTCAACCACTTCCAGACGCTTGACAGCGCGGGCACGCTTCTGGCCCTCGGTGTCGCGGTCGCGTTCCTTTTCAGCCAGAGCGGCGATTTCGGCCTTGAGCTTCTCGCTGATGGCGTCAAGGTCCAGCTCCATGAGCATTTCCTTGACGGCCTCAGCGCCCATGCCGGCGCGGAAGGAACCCACGCCGCACTTGCTTTCCACCTCGCGGTACTTCGCGTCGGTGATCAGCTCGTGCTTCTTAAGCCCGGTCACGGCGGGATCGCCGGGATCCAGCACGATGAAGTTGGCAAAATACAGCACCTTCTCCAGCGTGCGGGGGCTGATATCAAGCAGCATGCCCATGCGGCTGGGGATGCCCTTGAAATACCAGATGTGGCTCACGGGCGCGGCCAGCTGAATGTGGCCCATGCGCTCGCGGCGAACCTTGGAGCGGGTAACCTGCACGCCGCACTTGTCGCAGATCTTGTTCTTGTCCTTGAACTTGATGCGCTTGTACTTGCCGCAGTTACACTCCCAGTCCTTGGTGGGTCCGAAAATGCGCTCGCAGTACAGACCGTCGCGCTCGGGCTTCAAGGTACGGTAGTTGATGGTTTCGGGCTTGGTAACTTCACCGTAGCTCCACTCGAGGATCTGCTCGGTCGAGGCCATGCCGATCTGGATGGAATCAAGGTTTGTCAGGTCAAACAAAATACGGCACTCCCTTTCGGTCTATGAGGGCAGGATCGGCTTTACTCTTCGTCCATGGGGTTCGCGTCGTCAAGATCGATCGCGCCCAGGTCGTCGCCCAGATCCATATCAAAATCATCCAAATCATCGTCGAGGCTGAAGTCAACATCCATGTCCTCATCCAGAACGGCCTCAAGCGCAGCGGCGGCAGCAGAGGGAGCTTCCTCTTCCTCCTCCTCGAAGCGGCCGGTCGGAGTGGAATCCATCTCCAGATCGTCGTCGTCGAGCTCGCGGATGATGATCTCGTTCTTGTCGGCGTCCAGGACGCGGATATCCAGTGCCAGGGACTTGAGTTCCTTGATGAGAACCTTGAAGCTCTCCGGCACGCCGGGAGCAGGGATGTTGGTGCCCTTGACGATGGCCTCGTAGGTCTTGACGCGGCCCACGATGTCGTCGGACTTCACAGTGAGGATCTCCTGCAGGGTGTTGGCTGCGCCGTAGGCTTCCAGAGCCCAGACTTCCATCTCGCCGAAGCGCTGGCCGCCGAACTGGGCCTTGCCGCCCAGAGGCTGCTGGGTAACGAGGCTGTAGGGGCCCACAGAGCGGGCGTGCATCTTGTCGTCAACCAGATGGTGCAGCTTGAGGAAGTACATGTAACCGACGGTTACAGGGTTTTCGAAGGGCTCGCCGGTGCGGCCGTCATAAAGGATGGTCTTGCCGCTGGGATCCTTGCCGGCCATTTCGAGGCACTTAGCAATGTCGTCCATGGTCGCGCCGTCGAATACGGGCGTGGCCACGTGCCAGCCAAGGGTCTTGGCGGCCATGCCAAGGTGCACTTCGAGCACCTGACCGATGTTCATACGGGAAGGCACGCCCAGAGGATTCAGCACGATCTGCAGCGGAGTGCCGTCGGGCATGAAGGGCATATCCTCTTCGCGCAGGATGCGGGAAACAACACCCTTGTTGCCGTGGCGGCCGGCCATCTTATCGCCCACGCTGATCTTGCGCTTCTGGGCGATGTAGACGCGAACCATCATGTTCACGCCGGGAGACAGCTCATCCTTGTTCTCGCGGGTGAAGATCTTGACGTCAACCACGATGCCGCCTTCGCCGTGAGGCACGCGCAGGGAGGTGTCGCGCACCTCGCGGGCCTTTTCACCGAAGATGGCGCGCAGCAGGCGCTCTTCAGCGGTCAGGTCGGTTTCGCCCTTGGGCGTAACCTTGCCGACCAGGATATCGCCGGGGCGCACTTCGGCGCCGATGCGAATGATGCCGTCCTCATCCAGATCCTTCACAGCATCGTCGCCGATGTTGGGAATATCGCGGGTGATCTCTTCCGGTCCCAGCTTGGTTTCGCGGGCTTCGGATTCAAACTCCTCAATGTGGATGGAGGTGTACATATCGTCCTTCACCAGCTTTTCGCTGATGAGAACAGCGTCTTCATAGTTGTAGCCTTCCCAGGTCATGAAACCGATCAGCACGTTGCGGCCCAGACCGATTTCACCGTTCTCCGTGGAAGGACCGTCCGCCAGCAGGTCGCCCTTTTCAACCACCTGACCGGCCTTGACGCGCGGACGCTGGTTGATGCAGGTGCCCTGGTTGGAGCGGGCAAACTTGTTCATCTTGTAGGTGTGGCGCTCGCCCAGATCGTCCTTGATGACGATGGTGTCGCCGCCGACCTTTTCAACCACGCCGTTTTCACGGGCGAGGATGACCACGCCGGAGTCATGCGCAGCCTTGTACTCCATGCCGGTACCCACGACGGGGGCTTCGGGCACGAGCAGCGGCACGGCCTGGCGCTGCATGTTGGAACCCATCAGCGCGCGGGTAGCGTCGTCGTTCTCCAGGAAGGGAATCATCGAGGTGGCGACGGAAACAATCTGACGGGGGCTGACGTCAACGAGGTCCACGTTCTCGCGCGGAACCTTGATGATTTCGTCCTTGTCGCGCACGGTGACGTACTCTTCCACAAAGGAGCCGTCCTCGTTGCGCTGGGTCTTGGCCTCGGCCACGGTGTAGAAGTCCTCTTCGTCGGCGGTCATGTACACGACCTGATCGGTGACCT
>JAGBBE010000040.1 GCA_017938645.1 Clostridia bacterium | reverse complement strand
CCCAGTCACCAAAGGAGCACATACGGTCGGTGCCGCGGGCGCGGGCATAGGCGCATCCCAGAGGAGAATCATCCAGACCCTCGATGTCATCCACGAAGCAGGCCTTCTTCAGCTTGTCGCTGAGCTTCAGGCCCACGGCGGCAGAGGTGGGGCTCACGTGCTTGAAGGAAGCAGCGGCGGGCAGGCCCAGCGCTTCCTTCAGCTCCTTGACCAGCTGCCAGGAGTTGAAAGCGTCCAGGAAGTTGATGAAGCCGGGGCGACCAGAGAGGATGGTCACAGGCAGGTCGGAGCCGTCATGCATATAGATACGGGCGGGTTTCTGGTTGGGGTTGCAGCCGTACTTCAGTTCAAACTCTTTCATCGTTGGCACTCTCCTTACGCGTTCTTGTTGATCATGCGGCTTTCGCACTCGCCGGTGGCAAGGTCGGTGTAGCGCACATAGAGGGAAATCTTGTTGTTGTCATCCAGCGCATTCCACAGGTCGGTGGTGAAAGCGTCGATGTCGTTATCAATAGCAACGCGCTCCGGCTCACCCTGGAAGGTGGGGATGGGGTTGCCGTCGCACACGTAGGTGTGGATGAAGTGGCCCAGACCATTCAGTGCGGGGTAGGTGAAGGTGTAGCGGTTGCAGGCGGTGCCCTCCGCGTCGGCGGACTTCAAAATGCTCATCTCGTAGGTGAAATCGCCTTCGCCGAAGGTGATCATGCCGCTGATGCGGGGGGTGAAGTTGGGGCCGTCGGGCTCAAACTCACGGGTGGTCAGGGCTTCGGAGAAGCTCTTGCCAGCCTTGAGGCCTTCCCAAATGGTATCGGTCTGGTCGCCGTTGGTGACGATCAGCTTGTTTTCGTAGTTGCGCAGGGCTGCGTAGATGATCAGGGAAGGATCCTCCACCTTGGAAGCGTCGAAGGGCTCGGTGAAGATGGCGCCGTCCTTCTCAGTGAAGACGCGGTTGCGGCTGTTGGCGCTGCGGCCCATGATGAAGTAAGCGGTGGCGGCCTTCTTGCCGTCGGCGGTCTTGCCGATGACGATGCCGCGACCGGGGTAGGTGTTGCCATTCAGGCGCTCAGCCAGAGTCTTGATTTCGTAGATGTTCATCTTAAGCATCCTCCTGTTCGATCTTGACGATGCGGCCCTCCACGCGGAGACGGCCTTCACAGAAAAGTTTCACCGCTTCCGGAAGCAGCTTCCATTCCGCTTCTTCCATGATGCGTTTTTGCAGCGTTTCGGGGGTATCGCCCTCCAGCACAGGCACGGCTTTCTGAGCGATGATGGGGCCAGCGTCACATTCCTCGCTGACGAAGTGCACGGTCGCGCCGGATGTCTTCACGCCGTAGCTGAGGGCGGCTTCATGCACATGCAGGCCATAGAAGCCCTTGCCGCAGAAGGAGGGGATCAGTGCCGGGTGCACGTTGATGATGGCATTGGGGTAAGCATTGGTCAGTTCCTCGGTGAAGATGACCATGCAGCCAGCCAGCACCACCAGATCGATGCTCAGCTCGTGGAGCTTGTCCACCAGTGCAACGGTCATGGCGCGGCTGTCAGCGAAGCTCTTGCGGGGCAGCACATAGCCGGGAATGCCTGCATTGGCGGCTCTTTCCAGCGCGTATGCCCCTTCCTTGGAGGAGATGACTGCCGCCAGCTTGCCGCCGCCCAGCTTGCCGCGATTTTCCGCGTCGATGAGCGCCTGCAGGTTGGTGCCGCCGCCGGAGACCAGTACCGCGATGTTCTTCTGTGTGCCTTGCATGGGGTGATGCCCTCTCTTTCTGTAGACAATCAGTGGGGAACTCAGCAAATGGTAATCTTCTCCTCAGAAGCCACGATCTCGCCGATGACATACGCGTCTTCGCCATTAGCCTTGAGGATCTCGATAGCCTTGTCCGCCTCATCCTTGCTGACCACGATGCTCATGCCAACGCCCATGTTGAAGGTGTTGTACATGTCGCGCTCGCTGATGTCGCCGGTCTTGGCGATGAGATCGAAGATGGGCAGCACCTTGACGGAAGCCTTGTCGATCTTGGCACCCAGACCATCGGGGATGGACCGCGGGATGTTCTCGTAGAAGCCGCCGCCGGTGATGTGGCTGATGCCCTTGATCTTGACCTGCTCGTTGAGGGCCAGAACGGGCTTCACATAAATGCGGGTGGGGGTGAGCAGGGTTTCGCCCAGGCTTTTGCCGCCCAGTTCGGCTACGGGGCTGGTGAGATCGGCGTTCTCCACGTCGAACACCTTACGCACCAGAGAGAAACCGTTGGAATGAACGCCGGTGGAGGGCAGGGCGATGATCACATCGCCGGCAGCCATGGTCTTGTTGTCGATGATCTTGGCTTTGTCCACCACGCCGGTGCAGTAGCCAGCTACATCGTAGTCGTCCACGGGCATCAGGCCGGGATGCTCAGCGGTTTCGCCGCCGATGAGCGCAGCGCCGGACTGGACGCAACCTTCGGCAACACCGGAGACGATCTGAGCGATCTTCTCGGGGATGTTCTTGCCGCAGGCGATATAGTCAAGGAAGAACAGGGGCTTGGCACCGCAGCAGATGATGTCGTTGACGCACATGGCAACGGCATCGATGCCGATGGTGTCGTGCTTGTCCATGAGCATGGCAAGCTTGACCTTGGTGCCGCAGCCATCGGTGCCGCTGACCAGCACAGGCTGGGAAATCCCGGTCAGATCCAGCTCAAACAGGCCGCCGAAGCCGCCCACGTCGGAACACACACCCGCGGTCATGGTGCGGGCAATGTGTTTTTTCATCAGTTCTACCGCCTTGTAGCCTGCGGTAATATCCACGCCAGCGGCGGCGTAGCTGTCGGACTTGGACTGG
>JAGBBE010000039.1 GCA_017938645.1 Clostridia bacterium | reverse complement strand
TGATCCTTGGGTACGAGCATATCGGTACTCAGCATTTCGATTGCTTGACGCTGTTCCATTTCCTTTTTCAGCATTATCATCACCTGCTTCTATATATACCAAAAAAGGCCGCTGCTTGCGACCTTTTTTGACAATCTGAAGAAGCGCCTTCGGGCGCTTCTTTAATTATTAATCAATGTATCATTTGTTGCCTTTTTAAACAAAAGGGCTATAATAGAGAGTGGAGAAATATACCGTTTGAATCAATAGTATTACATACATGCTATAGAGAGGACTGTGGATCATGAGGAACAGGACAATTTCTTGCAAAGCACATATGGGACTGGCGATAATACTGGCTCTGCTTCTGTGCCTATGGACAGGATGTGCGCTGGCAGGAGAGGCGGAGGGATTCACCTACACCGATAATGGCGACGGCACCTGCACCATCACTGGTTACAGCGGTACTTCTGCATCGGTAGAAATCCCTGCCGAAATCGATGGTCTTGCCGTTACTGCCATCGGCCGCTCCGCTTTTGCCAACAACACAGGCATCACCAGCGTGGTCATTCCTGAAGGTGTAACAAGCATCGGTGTGGAAGCGTTCAGACAGTGCCGCAATCTGCAGAACGTCAGCCTGCCTGATACGCTTGTAACGATCGATAACTATGCCTTCCCTTTCTGCTCCAGCCTTGAAGAACTTGCCATTCCTGCAGCGACCACAGAGATCGGCTGGGCATTCTATGGCATGCCCACTGTTATTACGGTGGATAGCGCCAACACAGCATACAAAACGATAGATAATGTACTTTATACCATCGACGGAAAGACCCTGAAGTTCTGTCCGAAGAACAAGCAGGGTGTGTTCAGCATTCCGGAAGGAACGGTAACGATCGATGAAATGGCCTTCTTTGGATGCGGAGAACTGACAGAAATCCTTATTCCTGCAAGCGTAACGGCCATCGCCAGCGACACATTTGGTGAAACCTACGCCATGACCGGCTTTGTGGTGGATGAAGACAACGCTGCCTATAAGTCTGTAAACGGCATGCTGCTTAGCAAAGATGGTACGCTGCTGCATACCGTACCTATGACTGTTTCCGGCACCGCAATCGTACCCGATGGCGTAAAAACCATTGGATACGGCGCTTTCCGTGGAAGCAAAACATGCATCGTTTTGCCGGACGGCGTCACCACGCTGGAAGATAACTCTTTCGTGAATCAGTACAGTCTGGAAAAGATCAACCTGCCTGCCAGCATCACCTCGATCAGTACTAGTGCCTTCTACAACCTGAACAGCGAATGTGTCGCCACCGTGTATGAAAACACACTCGCCCACCGCTGGTGCGTCCAAAAAGGTATTAAAGTTGAGGTACTCCCGTATTCTGTGCCTGATAGTGATCCTGCTGATTTCACCTGCACCGACAACGGCGACGGCACCTGTACCATCACTGGATACACCGGCGCTTCTGGGGATGTGAGAATCCCTGCTGAAATTGCCGGTCTCGCCGTTACTGCCATTGGCGATGATGCTTTCTTCAATCATCAGGCTCTCACCAGCGTTGTTATTCCTGAAGGCGTAACCAGCATTGGTACTTGGGCTTTCAGCCAGTGCTGGAATCTGCAGTTCGTCAGTCTGCCCGATACGCTCGTAACCATTGGTGACGGCGCCTTTGGATTCTGTTTAAGTCTTGCCGAGCTTGACATACCGGCTGCGACCACCAGAATTATGTCCGCATTCTATAGTATGCCCACTGCCATCACGGTGGACAGCGCCAACACAGCATACAAAACGGTAAATGATGCGCTCTACACCATCGATGGAAAGACCCTCATGTTCTGCCCGAATACCAAGCAGGGTGTATTCATCATTCCGGAAGGAACGGTAACGATCGATAAAATGGCCTTCTTTGGATGCGGAGAACTGACAGAAATCCATATTCCTGCAAGCGTGACGACTATCGTCAGCGACGCATTTGGTGAAACCTACGCCATGACCGGCTTTGTGGTGGATGAAGACAACACTGCCTACAAGTCTGTAAACGGCATGCTGCTCAGCAAGAACGGTACGCTGCTGCATACCGTACCTATGACTGTTTCCGGTACATTGGTCGTACCCGATGGTGTAAAAACCATTGGAGCATGCGCTTTCCGCGGAAAGTACTTCAACCACATCCTTACAGAAGTTGTGCTTCCGGATGGCGTCACCACTCTGGAGAGGGAAGCCTTCCTTAATCAACCTCATCTGGAAAAGATCAACCTGCCCGCCAGCCTGGTCTCGTTTGGCAATTTTGCTTTTGACAACGTGAATAGCGAATGTGTCGCTACCGTGTTTGAAAACACGCCTGCCCACCTCTGGTGCGTTGACAACGGCATTCTGGTTAATGTACTGGAGAATCCCTCCACTGACGATTCGTGGTCTGCTATTCATGCATCGCGCATTGGGAATGAATATATCCGGCCCACTGGTATGGCTGCAGATTTTGAAATTACGGATGGCGCTGTAACGCTTCAATGCAACACTGAAGCCAGCAACTGGGATTACATCGCGACCACTGCTGAATTCAAGGATGGTCAGATGTGCGTGCCGGTTGACATCCGGTATCCGTATGGTGCTTCGTCTTACCGTCACCTGCTGTGTGATTCTGTGGATGAAGACAGCTTGACCGCACTGGAACAGAGGAGTCCTGAAGCAATTGACTCTACCTTCATTCACGTCTTCGCATATCTCCCCTTTGCCGGATATGATCGTTCAAATCAGCTCGCCACACCTCAGGATTATGAAAAAACGCTCCTGATCCAGTGGCTGAATCAAAACGGCGAAGTGCTGAAAAATGAAAAGCTGGATGTAACAGTCAGCCATACCAGTCAGAGCAGTCGTTCCGCCAGAATAAACTACTATGACATGAGTACTGTTACCCCCAATTACCTCCACGCTGCGGGAATCAGCAGCCATCTGGAGGGCAATACGCTGGTTTACAGCGTGCCTGAAGATTACTCCGGTCAGATCAGCACCTGTTATCCGGTACCTGAAGGCACAGTCAGCTACCGTTTGAGTACGCTGGTAGAGGAGGCCAGATGGTCTCTGCGCAATGGCGCAGCATGCTGGAGCCGTGGTATGCTGCAATGGGAACCGTATGAGGAAAATGCTATCGCGATGATCTACTACGATGAGGACGATAACATCCTCGGCTGTGAAAAGGTATCCATTCGCTTCGAAATCAAGTCGGTCGAAGAGACCATTCTTCCTCTTCCCGCCTCCCGTATCCATCCTGACACCCTGCCCTTTGGCATGGAGGCGTCCGTCACGGTAAACGACGGTCTCTTCAAGGTGGTTATCGACGACGAGGCAACCAGCTGGGATGATGTCTTTACCTTCCTGGAACCGATGCCGTGGCACAATCCCGATACCGGGGAAAGCGGCTTCTTTGCAGATGAAGTCATGGCCGGCGCACAGATCTCGGATCTCGGGGATGCCGTCTACAGCAAGTCTGTTGTGGGCAACGTCTGGACGACGGATGAGGAAATCCTGGCAGCCCTTGAGCAGTCCGACGATGTTCAGGATCTCACCTCCTTCGGTCACGGATGGTGGCACGATATCGCTGTTCTTGACCGAGAGGCAGGCACTGTCAGCCTGAATGAAATCGTCAAGGATCCCTCTTTCGGAGGCGATTACACCTACGCCATCCAGTGGATGGATGCCGAACAAAACATTCTGGCCACTGAAAAGGTTGTCTTTGAGATCACCCACACCAATCCTGAAAAGCGCTATTCCGCCTCCCGCACGCTGATCCCGGCGGAAAGCATCGTGGGCAATGCAGAGAATATGTCCGGCGTTACCTGGGAAGCGGTGGACGGTTACATCACCACCACGGTGGAGGATAAGGACATCACTACCACTACCGAAATCATCTCCCCTGAAAATGCCGTAACTTACAGCATGCCCGAGCTCGATACCAACGGCGAGCGCTGGGATCTCAGCAACGGCCGCGTCGGCTTCCAGCGTGTAGGCTGGTCGTCTGTGGAGAATCAGACTTCCCATGCATATCTCCTCTGCTGGTATGATGCTGACGGCGACCTCATCGGCGGCGGCTGGATTACCATGACGGACGTCTGCCCGATGCCCGAGCTGATCCTGCCTGACGACACAAAGGAAATCCAGCTGGAGGCCTTCGCCGGTTCCGGCGTGCAGCGCGTGCTGATTCCTGATGGATGTACCACGATCGGCGAGCGTGCCTTTGCCAACTGCACACAACTGCAGGAGGTCCATATTCCTGCAAGCGTCACCTCGATTGCTGACAATGCCTTCGAAGGCAGCACGGACGATCTGAAGATCTACGCTCCGATTCCTTCCACAGGTGCCAACTTTGCCCATGCCCACGACATCCAGTGGGTCAATGTCAGCAGCTTGCAGTGATAAAACCCATTCCGTTTCACCAGTTTGACTGGTGAAAACCCACATCATAAAAAACCGAGGGCTGTCCAAAACAGTCCTCGGTTTTTGGTTATTCGCTTTTTATACCGTCATCGCAGCCACAGCGGAGCCGACCAGATTGGCCTCGTCGGTGTTGACCACGCGGCAGTGATAGCCGCGCACGCGCTGGGTGTAATGGATCAGGTGCGCCTTGATCTTCTGGTTGAAGGTTTCGTTCTTCATGTAGGTGGTGCCTTCGATGGCCACGCACACCGGCAGCAAAGGATCGGTGCCGGTCTGGGTGTATTCCATAATGGCGGTCAGATTCATCACGGCCATCATGGAAGCGCGCTCCAGCAGGGCATCCACCAGCTTGTACAGGGTCTGTGCATCCTCGCCTTCGGGCGCAAGGTCGTGCAGGCGGCCGGGATGGTGCGGCATGGACAGATATTTGCTGATGTCCACGGCGGTGAAGCCCAGAGGCTGGGTCTTGATGCGCTCAGCCAGTTCGGGGCTGAAGCAGCCGGCCTCGGCGGCGCAGATGAGCAGCGCATCCATCACCTTGCCCTGATACTCGCCGCTCATGGTCTTCTCCAGCAGGTTCTGATCCGGCACAGCGGCGGTCTTGCTGACGAGAATGTCGGCGTCGGTGAGGGTGAATCCGTTGAAAGCGCCGGCTTCCATGTTGATGATGCTGCTGCCGGACTTGTCCTTGAGGGTCGCGGCCTTTTCAATCTTGTGGTTGTACTCGGAGTAGCAGCAGTTGGTGCCGGTACCGAGGATCATGCCGATGTAGCCGCTGTAGCAGCTGGCAGGATGCTCAGCCAGCGCGCCGAGCAGTGCGGCAACGGTGTCGTTGAGAATTACGATCTTCTGATCGCAGGGCGCACCCAGCTTCTTCAGCGCAGCCTTCAGGCCTTCGCCCACATAAGCGCCTTCGATGCCGGGAACATCCACTTCCTTGTCCAGGTACAGGATCTCGCCGTCCAGATTGGGCTGGATCACGCAGGGGAAGGAGAAGCAGAAGCCGATGCGGTCGCTCTTGTCAGCCACGGGCAGAACCGCCTTGGCCAGTTCCTCGAAGAACTGATCCGGGGTGATGGGGCCGGGCTTGCCAGGTACAGGCTGCTTGTGATGATAGAGGATTTCAGGCTTTTCACCGGGGGTGATACGAAGAAGCGCAACGCGCAGGTTGGTGCCGCCGGCGTCCATCACGATGACGTCCTGACTGCTCTCGGGCAGCGCGTCAACGGTGAGATAGGCAGGAATCATGGGCAGGCTGCTCTTTTCGCCCTTGAGTCCCTTTTCCATATCGGAGAGGAAATTCTTTTCAACAGGAGCCATTTCCTCCCATGTCTGAATGAAGTTGATTTCTTTGAGGAATTCGCGCACGCATTTCATTTGGGGTGCCACTCCTTTGTTTCTCTATTCTAAGCCTGCAGGGATTTGCCTGCTTCTATCATACAACGCAAAGGCAAAACTTGCAAGATGCGCACGCGAAAAGCCTTCCCCGAAAAAGGGAAGGCTTTTTCTTACACGCCCGTGGTGCTCTGAGGCTGGGTTACATCCGGCTGTGCTGCTTCCGGCATTCCTCCGCCAGTGATGCTGGAGCCAAGTTCAAGCAGTTTGGTCTGCAGCTGTTCAAAGGTGAAGTTCATGTCGTCCAGCTTCTCGCGCAGTTCCGCAATGCGGGTCATCATCTCGCCGTCGTCGGTCACGTGCACGGTGGTCACAGTTTTGTCCACAATGTCCACACGTTCCTGCACCATGTCCTTGAGCCGGTCCGTCAGCCCGCCCTGGTACTGGTCGTCATACTTCACGCCCACCAGCGCGATGTTGCCCGCTACCAGCGCCTCCGCCTCGTCGATTTCGCTGAGCTTTTCCACCTCATCGCTCACCTTTTCCGACACGCGTTTGGAGTCCTCCACAGAGTTGATCCCCGCGGGTGTGGCTTCCATGTCCGGACTGGCCGTAACCGCCGGAGCGATACTCACCGCAGGCGGCATCGTGGCCTCAGGGCTTGCAGTGGCGTTCATCGTGGCCGACGGGCTCGGGCTTGGCATTGTATCAGCGCTGCTGGTACAGCCCGTGAGCGCCGTCAGGCTCAGTACAGAGATTCCCAACAGCATCCAACCTTTTTTCAAAGCTCTTCGCCTCCTCGCGCCTATTATGCTCCCGCGAATCACGGGCTATCGAGCCACATATTACCTTTCAAACACAAAAAAGAAGACCCGGATCTGGGCCTTCCTTATGTTCTTCCGCGCAGACTGCGCTGAATCAGATGGTCTACGTCGTCTGCAATCTGCAAAAGATGCGGATCGCGCAGCATGGACAGCTGCTGATCGATCCTTGCCGAAATGGAGCTGACCAGCAGCGGCGCGCCATTCAGCGCCTCTTCGATCAAAGGGAAAAGACCCGCTTCCATGGCATCGGTAAAAACGCGCGCCTCTCGGATGATGCCGCCTTCAGTACGCATCAGCACGGTTACGCTGCCCCACGGAAACCGCTCGGCAATCGTAAGCGTGGCGGGAATCGTGCGCGGATACGTCCAGCTGCTGTCGGCAAAACGGGCGGCAATAGATGAAATGGCCTGCTCGTTGAGCATGCGCTCGTCAAGCCATGCAGGCTCCGCACCCCACATTCTGGCAAAAGCCCAGTACACAGCCTCCTCCAGCGCGTCCAGCGTAAGCTCTGGAACCAGCGAACCCAGATTGACGATGCCCTGCGAGGGATCGCCGCGTTCGCTCGCCATGAAGCGCTGCATCATATCCAGATCCGTGCGAAGATGCAGCGTGCCGTGATGATAGGCCGCTGCGCCGCTTTTGTAAAAGGAACTGTCGGCAAATTTTCGACCATTCACCGTCAGGCTGCTCTGCCGTCCGGCGCGCGGCTGCAGGCCAAAGGCGCCTGCGGCCATGCCGAGAATCGAAAGCTGACGGGAAATGTCGAACTGCGACTTGGGCATGATAAAGGTAAAGTTCAGGCTGCCCATGTCCTGATACACGCTTCCGCCGCCGCTGTACCTGCGGGCAATCTGACCGCCGGAGGAAAGAAAGGAACCCACGCTGCATTCCGCCCACGGATCCTGATTGCGTCCAATCACAATGGCACGACGATTCTGCCAGAGATACAGGATGGCTGTTTCCTCCGGCAGAGTATCCATCAGATGCTTCTCGATGGCCAGATTGCGGGTAAGTTCCGTATCTCTGGCAATCAGGCAGGCGGTGCGTCGGATCATGTGTTCAAAAGCCTTTCATCATTGATCAGGTGGAACGGGTGTAGAACGGAAGTGCAACCACATGCGCCTCCACCAGTTCATCGCCGATTTCCACGCGGTATTTGCGGCCGATTTCGCTGTAGGGCGTTTCTACCAGCGCCAGCGCCAGCGATGCATCCAGATAAGGGCAGTAGCCGCCGCTGGTAACCGTGCCCACTTCCTTATCGCGGTGAACCACGGAGGAGCCGGTGAGCGCAACATTTTCCTTGAGCTTCAATCCCACGCGCGCACGCCTGGGCTCGCCGCCTGCAACCAGCGCATCGCGGCCGATGAAATCGCGCTTTTCCATGTGCACCAGCTTGCGGAAGCCCGTCTCCAACGGGTTGACAGCGTCGTCGATATCCATGCCGTAGCGGGAATGACCGGCCTCAAGGCGCAAAGAATCAAAACTGAGCGCTCCGCACTGGCGAAGTCCGAACGTTTTGCCCGCGTCCAGCAGATTGACAAGCATTTTTTCCCCATCCGCCAGACTGCAGCTGATGGAGAAACCATCCTCGCCCGCAAAGCCGATACGGCTGATGCGGCTGGATATTCCTCCAACAGGCGCGAACAGGAAATGTCCGGCCTCCGGAATCTCATTGGTAAGCGCAGAAAGAATCTCCGCCGCCTTCGGGCCGTCCAGCGACAGGCGGCATTCCGCCTCAGGTTCTGTGACGCTCACATCGCCGATCTTCTGACGGCGGATATGGCGCAGATCCTTGTCGCGGTTGACGGTATGAATGGCCAGACGGTAGGTGTCCTCTGACAGACGGTAGAGCTGCACATCATCCATCACGCCGCCCTGCATGTTGAGCATGAGGCTGCGCCGCACCTCGCCGGGCATCAGCGGACGGATGTTGCTGCACAGAAGATTCTGCAGATTTTTAACTGCGTCCGGCCCGGAGATTTCCACTTCGCAGCGATGAGCGGCGTCAAACAGACCCGCGGCCTTTCTGACTGCAAGGTGCTCCTCTCGGGCGCTGCCGAAATGCGCAGGCATCAGGCAGCCCATAAATGGCGCCATCACCGCGCCGTTTTCCATATGTCTGTCGTACAGCGGCGTCCTGTGAAGGTTCAGTTCCATGGCAGGATGTCCTCCTCTGTGCGCTTTTCAAAGCGATATGTCAAAACAGCCCAGAACATGCCGTTCTGTGCTTCAAGGATGATTTTCACCATTCTTCCCAGTTTATTTCCGATTATTAGTATACGGTAGAACCCTTGCTTTGTCAACCATGGGTATTTGTGCCTTCTGCCGAACATGTTTCTTTTTTTTAACATAAATGTTCGCCTTTTTTCTTTACAAAACGACAAAAAGGGTGTATCATAGAATGCGTTCCGGAATCGGAATGATATCCAAATAGGGAAACCCATTGTAGGAGGAGAATTACCATGAAAAAGTTTGCCAGCATTCTGCTCGTTCTGTGCATGATTCTGGGCATGACCGTTTCCGCCAGCGCCGTGAACGCCAGCGACATCAAGGTCGGCATGATCTGCATCGGCGATGAAAACGAAGGATACTCTGCCAACCACATCAACGGCCTGCTGCGTGCCATGGAATCCCTGGGCATCGCCAAGGAACAGGTCACCTTCAAGTACAACACCCCCGAAACCGAGGCTGCTTACGAAGCCGCTGTTGACCTTGCCGAGCAGGGCTGCAACATCATCTTCGCCAACTCCTTCGGCCATGAGAGCTACATCGCTCTGGCTGCTGAAGAGTATCCCGAAATCGAGTTCTGCCACGCCACCGGCACCAGCGCCATGAACGCCGGTCTGGAGAACTTCCACAACTACTTCGCCGCCATCTACGAAGCCCGCTACGTCAG
>JAGBBE010000038.1 GCA_017938645.1 Clostridia bacterium | reverse complement strand
CGTCAACAAGGCCCTCAAGGACGCCGGCCTGACCGCTGCTCAGATCGACAAGGTCATCCTGGTGGGCGGCTCCACCCGCATCCCCGCTGTGCAGAGCGCCGTGAAGAAGATCACCAACAAGGAGCCCTTCAAGGGCATCAACCCCGACGAGTGCGTGGCCGTTGGCGCTGCCATCCAGGGCGGCGTGCTGGGCGGCGAAGTCAAGGATGTTCTGCTCCTCGACGTTACGCCCCTGTCTCTGGGTCTGGAAACCGAAGGCCACATCTTCACCAAGCTCATCGAGCGCAACACCACCATTCCCACCAGCAAGTCCCAGGTGTTCTCCACTGCTGCCGACGGCCAGACCGCCGTTGAAATTCACGTGCTGCAGGGCGAGCGTCCCATGGCTTACGACAACAAGACCCTCGGCCGCTTCCAGCTCACCGGCATTCCCGCTGCTCCCCGCGGCGTGCCTCAGATCGAGGTTACCTTCAACATCGACCGTAACGGCATCGTGAACGTTTCCGCCAAGGACAAGGGCACCGGCAACGAGCAGAAGATCACCATCACTGCTTCCACCAACATGACCGAGGAAGAAATCAACCAGCGCGTGAAGGAGGCCGAGCAGTTCGCTGAGGCCGACAAGAAGCGCAAGGAAGAGGTTGAAATCCAGAACCGCGCTGATACCCTCATCTATGAGATGGAGAAGCAGCTGCGTGAAAACGGCGACAAGCTCGACGCTGCCGATAAGGAAACCGTGCAGACTGAGATCGACAACCTCAAGAAGGTTCGCGAAACCGCCGATGCTGAAGCTCTCAAGACTGCTATGGATGAGATGACCCAGAAGGTTTACGCCATCTTCGGCAAGCTCTATCAGCAGGAGCAGGCTCAGGCCGGCAACGGTCCCCAGGTCAACGACGACGGCACCATCGACGCCGACGCCGACGTGCAGTAAGGATTCGGGAAGGGGACGCTGGGAGGCGCTGCCTCCCAGACCCGCCGCTTAAGGGCTTTGCCCTTAAGAATCCCGGAATTGCCTTCGTTTCACGAAGGCAAAGGATATAAATTGTTGCTTGAACCCCTTTCCGACGTGCTTGTGAAAGGGGCTCAAGTTCTGTTAAGCAAGTCCCTCTGACCGCATGTAATGCGGTCAGTTGTGGGTTTCCAAAGGGTGAAACCCTTTGGCGGGTGCAGGGCAGAGCCCTGCGCGTACTCCCTACATAAAGAGGTGTAAGCTTTTGGCAAAGCGCGATTATTACGAGGTGCTGGGCGTAAGCAAGGAAGCCACAGACGCTGAGATCAAGAGCGCATACCGCAAAAAGGCGAAGGAATGCCATCCTGACCTGCATCCGGACGACAAGCAGGCTGAGGAGCGTTTCAAGGAGCTCAACGAGGCCAACGAGGTGCTCAGCGATCCGCAGAAGCGTCAGCAGTATGATCAGTTCGGTTTTGACGGCCCGAACATGGGCGGCGCAGGCGGATTTGATTTCAACGGCTTCGGCGGCATGGGCGGTTTTGAGGATATTTTCTCCAGCTTCTTTGGCGGCGGCATGGGCGGCGCGCGCCGCAACGGCCCTGTGCAGGGCAACGACGTGCAGCACCGCATCACCATCACCTTTGAAGAGGCTGCTTTCGGCTGCGAAAAGAGCGTCGACTTTTTCCGTTTCGAGAGCTGTGATACCTGCTCCGGTTCCGGCGCAAAGCCCGGCACCCAGCCCCAGACCTGCCCTACCTGTAAGGGCAGCGGTCAGGTGCGTACCGGCGGCGGCTTTATGGTTACGGTCCGTACCTGCCCCACCTGCGGCGGCGAGGGCAAGATTATCAAGGAAAAATGCTCCAGCTGCAGCGGCACAGGCCGTGTGCGCCGCAAGCGCACGCTCAAGGTGCGCATTCCCGCCGGCATTCAGGATGGCGTAAGCCTCGTCAAGCGCGGCGAGGGCGAACCCGGCCAGCGCGGCGGCCCTGCGGGCGATCTGTACATCACTGTTTCGATCAAGCCTCACAAGGTGTTCAAGCGCGATGGAAACAACATCCTGCTTGATATGCCCATCACCTTTACGCAGGCTGCGCTGGGTGCAGAGATTGACGTGCCCACGCTTGAGAAGCCCGTGAAGCAGAAGATTCCCGAGGGCACGCAGACCGGAACGCAGTTTAGAATCAAGGGTCAGGGCTTCCCCTCCCTGAAGAACGGCGTAAAGGGCGACCTGATTGTAACCGTCAATGTGGAAGTTCCGCGCAAGCTTTCTGAAAAGCAGAAGGATCTGCTCCGTCAGTTGGACGACAGCATGGGCGGCAAGGAGTATGAGGGGCGCAGGTCCTTCATGGATAAAATCAAGGATTTCTTCGATTGATCGAAGCCGAAGCGTACTGAAATAAAGTACGCTTTTCGGCGTTATACGCAAAGGAGGCAATACCATGCAGTGGTGTGAGGCTGTGGTGCATACTACTACCATTGGAAGCGACATCGTCAGCGAGGAACTGATGATGCTGGGCGCTGCCGGAACGGAGATTATTGACCGTGCCGACGTGCCCGATCCCAGCATGCCCGGCGTGCACTGGGAGCTTTATGATCCCAAGATGCTGGACGCCATGCCTGAGGACGTGCTGGTCAAGGGCTGGTTTGAACTCAACGAAAACACGCTGGATGTGCTCAACAACGTGCGCAGCCGCCTGAATGAGCTCAGGCAGGACGAGTTTATCGACTTCGGCACGCTGGAACTGGAAATGCAGAACGTGGCTGATGAGGACTGGGCGGAGAACTGGAAGAAGTACTACAAGCCCTTCCGCATCGGCAGCCATCTGGTGGTCAAGCCCACCTGGGAGCCCTACGAGGCGCAGGCGGACGACCTGATCATCGAGCTGGATCCCGGCATGGCCTTTGGCACCGGTACGCACGAGACGACCAATATGTGCATGCAGCTTTTGGAACGTCATCTGCAGGATGGCATGCGCGTGATGGACGTGGGCACCGGCAGCGGCATTCTGGCCATTGCTGCGGCCCGTCTGGGAGCTAAGGATATCCTGGCGATTGATATCGATCCGGACGCTGTGAAGGTTGCCATTGAAAATGTGGAGCTCAACGGCGTGAAGGAACAGGTTCGCGTGGTTGTGGGCGATCTGTGCAAGTCCGAAGCCATGCCCTGCGATCTGGCAGTTGCCAATATCGTGGCTGACGCCATCTGCATGCTGGCCGGTCCTCTGACCCGCCATCTGGAGAAGGATCGTCTGCTGATCTGCTCGGGCATTATCCGCGAGCGCGAGCAGGACGTGATGAACGCTGCTCAGGAAGCCGGATACACCCTGTTTGACCGCATTGAAAAGGGCGAATGGGTTGCGCTGGCGCTGAAGAACGAGGGCAAGTAAATGCACCGCTTTTATGTAGAAACACCTATTTCGGATATCGGGGCGCATGTTGTGCTGTCCGCAGAGGAAAGTGCGCATGCTGCAAAGGTGCTGCGTCTTCGTCCGGGCGAGGAGATTCGTCTTCTGGATGGTGAAAATCTCTGGGCTGCGGAACTTGAAACGGTTGATCCGAAAGAAACCACAGCTCTGGTCACGGAAAAGTGTCCGTCTCCCGAAGCACCTTCGCATGCGGTGCTGATTCAGGGTCTGCCAAAGGCGGACAAGCTGGAACTGATCGCGCAGAAGGGCACGGAGCTGGGTATGCGGGAACTGTGGCCGGTGGAGATGGAACGCAGCGTCGCCAAAGCGGATAAAGCCGACAAGGCGGATAAAAAGCGCGAGCGTCTCAGCCGCATTGCCATGGAGGCCGCCAAGCAGAGCGGACGCGCCCATGTGCCGGAAGTGGCCCCGACCGTATCTTTTTCGAAGGTGCTGGACAAGCTGACGGATTTTGATCTGGTGCTGGTTGCATGGGAAGAGGAGCATGCGCTACCGATGTCTCAGGCTGTCAGGCATTATGCAGACGAGCATGGCGTGCCGAAGCGTGTCGGCATTGTGATCGGGCCGGAGGGCGGCATCTCGCAGACGGAATGGCAGAAACTGCACGATCTGGGCGCTGTGAGCGTCACACTTGGCCCGCGCATCCTGCGCACTGAAACCGCCGGCCTCTGCGCATTGAGTGTGCTGTGGACGGCGCTTGGCGAAATGTGAGGAGAGTTTGAATGCAAAAGACTGTTTGCTTCACCACGCTGGGATGCAAGGTCAATCAGTATGATACGCAGGCGATGCTGGAGCAGTTTGAGAAGCATGGCTACAAAGCTGCTGAATCCGGCACGGCTGCCGATGTGTATGTGGTCAACACCTGTACCGTAACCGGCACTGGGGATAAAAAGAGCATGCAGATCATCCGCCGCTGCCGCAGACGCAATCCGCAGGCAGAACTGGTGGTAACCGGCTGTCTTGCGCAGCGTATGGGCGATAAACTGCGCGAAACCGGCGCGCGTCTGGTGCTGGGTACGCAGTATCGCGCTCAGGTGGTGGAACTGCTGGAAAAGGCAATTGCTGAGAACACGCAGATTGTGGCCATCGACGGCGTGGAAGGCGTGCCTTACGAACCGCTGATGATCCACAATCACGAGGGTCATACCCGCGCTGTGATGAAAATTCAGGAGGGTTGTGACAATCACTGCACCTACTGCATCATCCCCTCTGTGCGCGGCACGATCCGTTCCCGGCCGATTGAATCCATCCGCGAAGAAGCGGAAGCGCTGGCCAAGGCTGGCTTTCAGGAGCTGGTGCTTACAGGCATCCATCTCACCAGTTATGGACGTGATCTGGAAGGAAGACCGTCTCTTGCAGAGGCGGTGAAGGCTGCGTGTGTGGAGGGTGTGACGCGCATCCGTCTGGGATCTCTGGAACCGCGCGTGGCAACGGAAGCATTTGTGGAGGAGCTTTCAAAGCTTCCGCAGATCTGTCCGCAGTTTCATCTGGCGCTGCAGTCCGGCAGCGATTCAGTTCTTCGACGCATGAAACGCGGATACAACACCACGCAGTTTCTGGCTGCTGCCGAGCGCATCCGCAAGGCGTGGCCGAATGCGGCTTTTACCACGGACGTAATCGTTGGCTTCCCCGGCGAGACGGAAGAAGAGTTCGAAGAAACGCTGAGCTTCAGTGAAAAGATCGGCTTTGCGAGGATGCATGTTTTTCCCTTCAGCCCGCGTGAAACCACGCCCGCTGCAGAGATGCCCGATCAGATTCCTGAACACGTGAAGGCGGATCGCGTCCGCCGTCTGATTGCGCTGGGTGATGAACTTGCAAAGCAATACCACGAAGCGCAGCTGGGGCAGATTGTTCCCGTTCTATTGGAAGAAAGCCTCGCCGACGGCAGCATGGTGGGCTATACGCCCGAGTATATCCATGTTCGTGTTCATGGCGGCGAAAGCGGCAAAGTGATCAACGTGCGCCTGACATCCATCGAAGGAGAAGGCATGCTGGGCGAGCACGCGGAATGATTGTATTTTTGGAAAGAGAGGAATCACGATGCAGGATTGTCTGTTCTGTAAGATCATTGCTGGCGAAATCCCCTCCAAGAAGGTCTATGAGGATGAGTTTACCTATGCCTTCCACGATATCGGCCCTCAGGCAAAGGTACATGTGCTGGTCGTCAGCAAGAAGCATACGCCTGATGTGGCTCACAACGCTGATCTCAGCGATCAGGAACTGGCTGCCTGTCTGCGCACCTGCGCCAGGGTGGCCGAAATCACCGGCATTTCGGAAAGCGGCTACCGCATTGTCAACAACTGCGGCGAGGATGCCTGCCAGTCGGTCAAACATATGCATTATCATGTTTTGGGCGGCGAAAAGCTGTCTGAAAAAATGGCGTGAGAAATTTACAAAGAAAACAAAATTCATGGTTGACTAGCGAACAAAGAAGCGCTATAATATATGCATGTTCGCTATAAGACCCTCAGGGGTCAGGCGATATGAGCGAGGGGAGGGATAACAGTGTCCGAGGTACGCATCCGCGAAAACGAATCCCTGGAAAGCGCTCTGAAGCGGTTCAAACGTCAATGTGCTCGCACAGGTGTTTTGGCAGAGGCTCGCAAGCGTGAGCATT
>JAGBBE010000037.1 GCA_017938645.1 Clostridia bacterium | reverse complement strand
TTCTACACCGTGGCCAACGTGCCCTACGGCTCTCTGCTGGGCCTGATCTCCGACAACGCCGGCGACCGTGCTGCTCTGTCTGCCTGGCGCTCTGTGGGTTCTCTGGTTGGCAATATGGCTCCCATGGTCATCCTGCCCATGATCATCTATGATGCCAACAACCAGCTGGTTGGCGAGCGCGTGTTCTTCGCCGCTCTGCTGATGGGCTTCCTGGGCTTCCTGTGCTTCCAGTTCATGATCAAGAACACCGTCATCCGCGTGGAAACCGACGTGACCCTGAATGAAGAACAGCCCAAGTTCAACGTGGTGAAGGCCATGGGCAACTTCATCAAGAACCGTCCCGCCGTGGGCGCTACCATTGCCGCCATGGGTATGTTCATCGGCCAGCAGGGCGCTGCCACTGCCGTGACCGTTATGTTCCAGTCCTACTTCAAGAATGCGCAGATCTCCGGCCTGGTATCCATGTTCGCCATGATCCCGATCATCGTGTTCACTCCCCTTGCCCGCAAGATGGTTAACAAGTACGGCAAGAAGGAGCTGGCGACTATCGGCTCTCTGTGCTCTGTGGCCGCTTGCGCTCTGATGCTGATTCTCCCCATCACTCCCGACAGCAAGGGCCTGGGCATCTATGTTGTCTGCCAGCTGATCAACTCCCTGGGCATGGGCATTTATTCCACCGTGTCCTGGGCCATGATGGGCGACGCTATCGACTACAACGAGTGGAAGACCGGCAACCGCGAGGAAGGCACTGTGTATGCTCTGCACTCCTTCTTCCGCAAGCTGGCTCAGGGCGTCGGCCCCGCTCTGGCTCTGGTCGTGATGACCTGGCTGGGCTATGTTGGCACTCTGGGTGCTGACCAGACTGCTCAGACTGCTCTGAACATGCGTTATCTCGTGGCTGGTCTCTACCTGCTGAGCGCTGTGATGCAGTTTGTGGGCCTGGGCCTGATCTTCAACCTGGACAAGAAGAGCCTGAAGAAGATGAACGACGAACTCAAGGCTCGTCACGAAGCCAAGGCCTGATTTTCCCCGTATCCAAAGGGGCGTTCCCAAAGCGGGGAACGCTCCTTTTTTGGAACATGCCGGCAAGTGCTGGACATGCTGCGGAAAATATCGTATGATGCTTTCTGCAAACCATTTTTCGCAGAAATATTTTCATTGAAAGGAAAATGACAAATGCGACAGATCGTTAATCTCAACCGCAAGTGGGCCTTCACCAAGGAAGCTCTTTCCAATCCTGCTCAGATGCCCGAGACCATTTACTGGGTTAACGTTCCTCACTGCTGGAACGCCATCGATGGCCAGGACGGCGCCGGCGACTATTACCGCGGCACCTGCTGGTATGTCAAGGAGCTTGATCGCGAGGAGATTCCCGAGGCTCAGCGCTACTATGTTGAAGTTCGCGGCGCGAACTCCTCTGCTGATCTCTATGTGGGCGGCGAAAAGCTGGCTCATCACGACGGCGGCTATTCCACCTGGCGCGTGGACGTGACCGAAGCGCTCAAGAACAGCACCGTGATTGCCATCGCCGTGGACAACAGCCCCAGCGACAGCGTCTATCCCCAGGTGGCTGACTTCACCTTCTACGGCGGCCTCTACCGCGACGTGAATCTGGTCTGCGTAAACGAGAGCCACTTTGATCTGGACTACCTCGGCGCTCCCGGAATTGCCGTGACTCCCGTTGTGGACGGCAAGAACGCCAACGTCAAGACCGAAGTATATCTGACCAATGCCAAGGAAGGTCAGACCATCCGCTACACCCTGAAGGCTGCCTGCGGTTGTGTGGTTGCCAAGAGCGAACAGCCCGTCAGCGAGACCGTGAACGAGTCCGTCATCGAAGACGTGACCCTGTGGAACGGCGTGAAGAATCCCTACCTGTACACCGCAGTGGCCGAACTGATCGAGAACGGCGAAGTGATCGACACCGTTTCCACCCGCTTTGGCTGCCGTACTTTTGAAATCGATCCCGAGCGCGGCTTCATCCTCAACGGCGAAGAGTATCCTCTGCGCGGCGTAAGCCGTCATCAGGACCGTTGGGGCCTTGGCAACGCGCTGCTGCCCGAGCATCACGAAGAGGACATCGACCTGATCCTCGAAGTGGGCTGCACCACCATCCGTCTGGCTCACTATCAGCATGATCAGTATTTCTATGATCTGTGCGACGAAAAGGGTCTGGTGATCTGGGCTGAGATTCCCTACATCTCCAACCACATGCCCGGCGGCCGCGAGAACACCATCAGCCAGATGAAGGAGCTCATCGCGCAGAACTATAACCATCCCTCCATCGTGGTCTGGGGTCTGTCCAACGAGATCACCATGAAGGGCGCCGAGGATGCCGATCTGCTCGAAAACCATGAGATCCTCAACAATCTCTGCCACGAGATGGACAAGACCCGTCTGACCACCATGGCCATCGTCAGCATGTGCCCTGTGGAAGCCAAGTATATCCAGATTCCTGACGTGGTATCCTGGAACCACTACTTCGGCTGGTACGGCGGCGACACCACCATGAACGGCCCCTGGTTCGACGACTTCCATGCCAAGTATCCCAACATTCCCGTTGGTATTTCTGAGTACGGCTGCGAAGCCCTCAACTGGCATACCTCCAAGCCCATGCAGGGCGACTACACCGAAGAGTATCAGGCCTTCTATCATGAAGAGCTGATCAAGCAGATTGCCGAGCGCAAGTATCTGTGGGCTACCCATGTATGGAACATGTTTGACTTCGGCGCTGACAACCGCGCTGAGGGCGGCGAGAACGGCCAGAACCACAAGGGCCTGATGACCTTTGACCGCAAGTACAAGAAGGATTCCTTCTTTGCTTACAAGGCATGGCTGAATCCCGAACCTATGGTTCACATCTGCGGCAAGCGCTATGTTGACCGCGTGGAAGACGTGACCAAGGTGACTGTGTACTCCAACCAGCCCGAAGTTGAGCTCTTCGTTAATGGCCAGTCTCTGGGCGTTCAGAAGAACAACGGACTGCCCTTCTTCTACTTTGACGTGCCCAACGCCGGTACTTCCAAGCTGCATGCCGTGGCCGGCGAGTGCACCGACGACAGCGTCATCCGCAAGGTTGAAACCTTCAACGAGTCTTACCGTCTCAAGGAAAAGGGTGCGATCCTCAACTGGTTCGACATCACTGCTCCTGAAGGCTACTTCAGCCTCAACGACAAGCTCTCCGACATCATGGCCAACCCCCAGGGCGCTCAGCTCTTTGGCCAGCTCATGGGTCAGATGATGGGCAATGCTGGCGGAGAGGATGGCAAGGCCAAGGCTATGGGCTTCGAAATTGATCCCACCGCTATGATGAAGATGATGGGCAGCTTCACCGTGATCCGTCTGACCAGCCTGATGGGCGCTGCGAACGTTTCCTTCACCAAGGAACAGCTTCTCGGCCTCAACGCCATGCTCAACCAGATCAAGAAGTAAGCTTCATATAACACTGCCGGGGCACATGTACGTGCCCCGGTTTCCTATTATGCATATTTCTTGACTTTACGGGGTTTTTCTGCTATTGTTCCTGTTACCCTCATACTCCATCAGACGGTATCCGTGAAAAACGGATGAGAAAGCGGCGTCGTTACCCGCTTTCGCCGCCTGGCAAGATACGACCGTATAACTACCAGGAGGAAACCCATGATTCAAGTCAAAAATCTGTGCAAAACCTATCGTGTATCCCGCAGGGAAGGCGGGCTAGTTCAGGCTGTGAAAGCGCTGGGCAGGCGTGAAACCCATGAGATCAGGGCGCTGGACGATCTCACTTTCACCATTGGCGATGGTGAGATTGTCGGCTACATTGGACCAAACGGCGCTGGAAAATCTTCGACCATCAAAGTGCTCAGCGGTATTCTGGTGCCAGATTCGGGCGAATGTACTGTCAACGGGCGTGTTCCGTGGAAGGAACGCAAAAAGCATGTGGCCGAAATCGGTGTTGTTTTTGGTCAGCGCAGCCAGCTGTGGTGGGATGTGCCGGTGGTGGATTCGTTTGAACTGCTCAAGGACATCTACAGCGTGGAAGAGCCACGCTACCGCAGAAATGTGGAGGAGCTTACGGAGCTTCTGGATCTGGGAGAGCTTCTGCGCACGCCGGCAAGGCAATTAAGCCTTGGCCAGCGCATGCGCTGCGAAATCGCGGCGTCGCTGCTGCATGACCCGAAGGTGCTGTTCCTGGACGAGCCTACCATCGGTCTGGACGCCGTGAGCAAGCTGGCGGTTCGCTCGTTCATCCAGCAGAGAAATCGCACACATGGAACCACGGTGCTTCTGACCACGCATGACATGCAGGATATTGAGGCGCTGGCAACGCGAATCCTGCTGATCGGGCAGGGCAAGCTGCTTCTGGATGGCAGCTTCGATGACGTACGCAGGGTCAATCCCGATGCGCATTCTCTGGACGAACTGGCTGCGGCGCTTTATGCCCGCTATGGAATGTGAGGAGGAATGCAGATGAAAGCCTGCTTTTCCTTCTTCCGAATGAGACTGATCAACGGCCTGCAGTACCGCACAGCGGCATGGGCGGGCATTGTGACGCAGTTTTTCTGGGGCTTCATGGAGATCATGCTCTACCGTGCGTTCTACGAAGCGTCGCCGGAGCGTTTTCCGATGGAACTGGAGCATCTGGTGAGCTACATCTGGCTCAGACAGGCGCTTTTGGCGCTGCTGAACACCTATTCATTTGAGTATGAGCTGTTCGCCATGATTCTCAACGGAAACGTGGCCTACGAATTGTGCCGTCCGTCATCGCTGTATGGAATGTGGTTTGCACGCACGCTTGCCATGCGCATCAGCCGCGTCATTCTGCGCTGCGTGCCGCTGTTTATCGTTTCGTCGCTTCTGCCCAAGCCCTGGGGACTGAACTTTGCCGCTTCTCCGGGTGCATTTGCCGCGTTCTTGCTGTCGCTTGCGTTGGCTGCCTGCGTGGGCGTGGCATTCAGCCTGATGATTTATTTCTCATGCTTCTTCACCCTCTCTTCCGAGGGCGTGCGCATGATGCTTCTGCCCATTGCAGAGCTGCTCAGCGGCAATCTGATTCCGCTGCCCTTCATGCCGGATGGACTGGCAAAGATCTTCCACTTTTCGCCCTTTGGTGCGATGACCAATGCGCCGCTGCGCATCTATTCAGGCGATCTGGCAGGACCGGAAATGGTCGAAATGCTGATTCTGCAGGTGTTTTGGCTGACGATGCTGTGCCTGATCGGCTACGGCATGCAGCGAAGAGGCGTGCGCCGGCTGTGTGTGCAGGGAGGGTAATGGCATGAAGTTGTATTTCAAATTCTTTGCCATGCATCTCAAAAGCCGTATGGCGTACAAAAAATCGTTTTTCTTCTCCGTGGTTGGTCAGTTTCTTTCGTCCTTTTCGGCGTTTCTGGTGGTGTTCTTTCTGCTTGACCGATTCGAAAACGTGAAAGGTTATACCGTAAGCGAGTGCCTTCTTTGCGCAAGCGTGATGTGGATGGCCTTTTCGCTGGCGGAATGTTTTTTCCGTGGGTTCGATACGTTCCCGGGCATTATCCGAAGTGCGGAGTTTGACCGCATTCTGGTCCGACCGCGAGGATTGATCTTTCAGGTGATGTGCCAGCAGATTGAGTTCGCACGCATTGGCAAACTGGTTCAGTCACTGCTGATGATGGGTGTTGGAATTGCGCTTTCCGATATCTCATGGACGCTGCTTCGATGCCTGTGCCTCAGCTGGATGGTACTCTGCGGCGCGCTGGTGTTCTGTTCGCTGTTTCTTTTGTATGCGGCGCTGAGCTTTTTCACGCTGGAAGGGCTGGAGTTCATGAACTGCTTCACCGACGGCGCGCGGGAGCACGGGGCCTATCCGCTGGATGTCTACGGCGATAAGCTGCTCAAAATCACCACTTATGTCATTCCCTATGCGCTGTTCCAGTATTATCCGCTGCAGTACCTTCTGGAACGCGGACCGGTTGGATATGCTTTCCTGCCGTTGATTGCGCCGCTGTTTGCTGTGCCGTGCTATCTGGTGTGGAGGCTTGGCGTACGAAAGTATAAATCCGCCGGATCCTGACAACCAATGAAACGAGGTGTTCAGATATGCCTTCGCTGAATGGACTGGGATGGACGTTTGACACAGTGGCTTCCTCATACGAAAAGATGCGCCCCGGCTATGTGGATGAACTGTATCAGATGATTTTTGCGTACATTCCGATTGGAGAAAACAGCTGTGTTGCCGAGGTGGGAAGCGGCGCCGGACAGGCCACGGCTCCCATGCTGAAAACGGGCTGTCATCTCACGGCTGTGGAATACGGCGAAAAGTTTTCATCGCTTCTCAAAGAGAAATTCAGAGAATATCCAAAGTTTTCAGTCATTACCGGAAAGTTCGAGGAGACACCGTTTGAAGAAAATGCGTATGATCTGGTGTTTTCTGCATCCGCGTTCCATTGGATTCCGGAGAAAATCGGCTATGAGAAGGTCTTCTCCATGCTGAAGCCGGGCGGCGCTTTTGCACGATTCGCCAATCATCCGTACCGGGACAAGGGCAATCCTGCGCTTTCCAGAGCCATTGATGATGCGTATAACGAATACTACTATCCGTATTATCAGAAAAAGAGCGAAACCCTGAAGGAATATACCGAACAACAGGCAAGAGAACGGGCGATGATTGCCGCACAATATGGCTTCTCAGATATTCGCTATGCGCTGTTTTACCGCGAACGCACATTTACGGCGCAGGAATATGTGCAGCTGCTGGGTACGTATTCGGATCACATTGCCATTGAAGAACCTGTCAGAAGCCGTTTTTTCTCCTCGATTGAAGACGCTATCAACCGCCATGGACGAACGATCACCCTCTATGATACCCTCGATTTGCAGCTGGCAAGAAAATAAATCAAGCCCCTCCGGTGATCCGGAGGGGGCCCCAAATCAAAGCATGAAATTTAAAGAAGCGTTCGCCTGGTTTTTCTTTAGCCCATTTATAAGCGCTTTCACATTTATCGTAGTTATCCCAAGAAAATTTGCTTTTTCCAC
>JAGBBE010000001.1 GCA_017938645.1 Clostridia bacterium | reverse complement strand
TTCATGTCCAGATCAAGGGCGTTGAAGTGGGTCATGAAGGGACGGGCAGCGGCGCCGCCGGCGTTGTGCACCAGCACGGGGGTCTCCACCTCGATAAAGTTCTGGGTGTCCAGATAGCGACGGATGGCGGTGATGATCTTGGAACGCTTCACCAAGGTATCCTTGGATTCGGGGTTCATGATCAAATCCACATAGCGCTGACGGTAACGCATATCGGTGTTGGTCAGGCCGTGGAACTTCTCGGGCAGGGGCTTGAGGCTCTTGGTCAGCAGGATGATCTCGCTGGCATGAACGCTCACTTCGCCGGTCTTGGTCTTGAATACCAGACCCTTCACGCCGAAAATATCGCCGATGTCGTCCTGCTTGAAGGCGGCGTAGGCTTCCTCGCCCACATCGTCCCGCTTGACGTAGATCTGGATCTTGCCGTCGTTGTCCTGCAGGTGGGCGAAGGACGCCTTGCCCATAATGCGGCGGGCCAGCATACGGCCGGCAATGCATACTTCCTGATTTTCCAGCGCGTCATAGTTTTCAATGATCTGCTGGGAGGTGTGGGTGCGGTCGTAGCGGGTGATGGTATAGGGATCGTTGCCAGCTTCCACCAGCTTTTGCAGCTTCTCGCGGCGGATCTGCTCCTGCTCGCTCAGGTCGGTAGCGGTCTGTTGGTTCTGCATTTCTTCGGGGGTCATAGGCTCAGCCTCCTGTGTATGTGGGTTGAGGGAATCAGTCCTGCTGCAGGCCGATCTTGAGCACCTTCAGCTTGATCTGACCGGCGGGGGCTTCCACGATCACGGTCTGGCCCACCTTCTTGCCCAGCAAAGCCGCGCCGATGGGGCTTTCGCTGGAGATCTTGTAGTTGCGGGGATCGGTTTCGTTGGCGCCCACGATGGTGTAGGTCTGTTCTTTTTTCAGGTTCATGTTGTTGACGGTGACGGCGTTGCCAACACCAACGGTTTCGGTGTCCACTTCATCGTCTTCCACGATGATGCAGTTGTGCAGGGTGTTTTCCATCTCAGCGATCTTGGCTTCCAGACGGCTCTGCTCGTTCTTGGCCTCATCGTACTCGGCGTTTTCACTCAAATCGCCGAAGCCGCGGGCGATGGCGATCTGTTCCGCCACCTGATTGCGGCGAACGCTGATATAGTAGTCCAGTTCTTTGACCAGTTTGTCATAGCCCTCTCGGGTCAAAATTGTTTTTTTCTCTTCGGCCATGGTGATTAGCTCCTTTCAGGCGGCGGATGTTTCTCCGCTGCGAACAAACAATCCGTTTGTTGTGCCCAGCGGGCTTCTGCGTCATACCGGTGGCGCGCGGGATGGACTGCGCCGGGCGGGCAAGGTGGTCTGCGCCGCAAGAAGGGTATGCGAAAAAAGCCTATAGGCATACCGCTGTATTATAGTAGGGAATGGCAGAAATGTCAATGGCGAAGGAGTGGGAAATTGCTTGTTTCTCAAAGAATATTTCCTTCTGTCAGGCAAAACCCCTTGACAACCTCGCCGCCATCGTGTATGATAGTCAGGCTGTCAGGGCATTTTGCCTGACAACCCCATCCGAAAGGAGCCTCTCCCCATGAGCATGCCCCACGCCCCGAAGCCGGAAAACAGGCTGGATGCCAGCGTGGAAATGGGCACGTTGAACGCCTTCTACGGCGGTCTGCTCACGGAGCGGCAGCAGCAGGCCCTCCGGCTTTACTACGAGGAGGACTACTCGCTGGGGGAAATCGCCGAGCAGCTGGGCTGTACCCGCCAGAGCGTGCACGAGCTGATTGCCCGGTCGGGCGAAAAGCTCCGGGCCTATGAGGCCGCCGTTGGCGCGGCAGAGCGGATGCGGGCGGTGGAAAAGCGGCTGGAAGCAGCGCAGGAGCTGCTGCAAAGTCTGACGCAGCGGGATTTGCCCGCAGAAGCTCAGGCGGAAGCCGCACAGGCCCTGCGCCTGATTGAGCAAACCATTGAACAGGAGGAGAGGGACCATGGCATTTGAGGGACTGAGCCAAAAGCTATCCGGGGCGCTCTCCAAGCTGACAGGCCGCGGCAAGCTGAACGAGGCCACCGTCAAGGAGGCCATGAAGGAAGTACGCATGGCGCTTCTGGAGGCCGACGTAAACTACAAGGTCGTCAAGGACTTCTGCAAGACCGTCACTGAACGCTGCGTGGGCCAGCAGGTGCTGGACAGCCTCCAGCCCGCCCAGCAGGTAATCAAGATCGTCAACGAGGAAATGACCTCCCTCATGGGCACCGAGCACTCCCGGCTCACCTGGTCTTCCTCCGTTCCCACCATTTACATGCTGTGCGGCCTGCAGGGCGCCGGTAAAACCACCATGTGCGGCAAGCTGGCAAACCACCTGCGCAAGCAGGGCAAAAAGCCCATGCTGGCTGCCTGCGATATCTACCGCCCCGCTGCCATCCAGCAGTTGGAGGTCGTAGGCAAGCAGATCGACATCCCCGTGTACCAGAACGGCACGCAGGATCCGGTCAAAACCGCCAAAGAGGCCATCGAGTACGCTCACCACTACGGTCGCGACGTGCTCATCATCGATACCGCCGGTCGTCTCCACATTGACGATGCCCTCATGGAAGAGCTTCGCCGCATCAAGGCGGAGATCAAGCCCCAGGAGATCCTCTTCACCGTGGACGCCATGACCGGTCAGGATGCCGTCAACGTTGCCAAGACCTTCGATGAGAATCTGGGCATCGACGGCGTGATCCTCACCAAGCTGGACGGCGATACCCGCGGCGGCGCGGCCCTTTCCATCAAAGCGGTGGTGGGCAAGCCCATCAAGTTCTGCGGTATCGGCGAAAAGATGTCCGACCTGGAGCTGTTCCACCCGGACCGCATGGCAAGCCGCATCCTGGGCATGGGCGACGTGCTCACCCTGATCGAAAAAGCCGGCGAAGCCATGGACGAGAAGGATGTGGAGCGTCTCGCCGGACGAAAGCCCACCGAGCTGACGCTGGAAGACTTCCTCCAGCAGATGCAGCAGATGAAGAAGATGGGCGGCCTTTCCAGTATGCTCAGCATGCTGCCCGGTGTCGGCAACAAGCTGGCGGATGTGGAAATCGATGACGATGCCATGAAGAAGCCGGAAGCCATCATCCGCTCCATGACTCCCCGCGAGCGCCGCAACCCCAACATTCTCAACGCCAGCCGCCGCAAGCGCATCGCTGCCGGCAGCGGCACCACCGTTCAGGATGTGAACGCCCTCATCCGCCAATTCGAGCAGTCCAAGCAGATGATGAAGCAGATGATGAGCCGCAAGGGCAAGTTCGGCAAAATGCGGATGCCTTTCTAAGGGGCTGAGCCCCTTAACCCACTCACTGCGGCGCAAGCGCCGCAGGGCTTGGATGACAGAACAGCCCGCTGACTGAAGCAACCGCCGGTCGGCGACGGGCCTCCCGGCTGTCTCCGGGGAGCAGCAATACACCACACCGCGTGTTGGCTACTCCCGCACTTGAAAAATCCCCGAAGCCTCCCTTGTCAAAGGGAGGTGTCAGGCGAAGCCTGACGGAGGGATTCTGACCCCGCTGTTAACCCAATCATGGTTTACAGATACACCAACCACTACATCAACCAAAAGCAGGAGGAATACCAAAATGGTCAAGATTCGTCTGAAGAGAATGGGTATGAAGAAAAAGCCTTTCTATCGTGTGGTCGTCGCTGATGAGCGCAGCCCCCGCG
>JAGBBE010000036.1 GCA_017938645.1 Clostridia bacterium | reverse complement strand
CCACAAAAACCTTGGTGTATATTGCCGTGTCAGCAGCAATAATCACGAACAGTTAAGCAGCCTTGCGCAGCAGGTTTCTCATTATGTGCAGATGTTCAGGCCGCCATGTCATTATCTGCTCTATGACATCTACATTGATGTATGCAGCGGAAGCAAGTCAGATCAGCGTACTCAATACCAGCGTATGCTGAAAGATTGCAAAGAGAAGAAGCTGGACACCATCATCACAAAAAGCATCAGTCGCTTTGGCAGGGATACTGCGGAAACGCTTGCCGCCATTCGTGAGCTGAAAGCCTGTGATGTAAACATCATATTTGAATCCGAGAATATTGACACGTTGGCTGTGGACAGCGAAGTTCTGATCACCATCATCAGCGCCTATGCACAGGCTGAAAATGACTCCCGTAGCGATAACGTCACCTGGGGCATAAAGAAGCGCGCAGCGGATGGCACATCCGGCTTATACCGCCGGCGTTGCTATGGCTACACCAATGATGAAAGCGGCGAGCTTGCCATCGTTCCTGATGAAGCCGAGGTTGTTCGTTTCATCTTCGAGTCCTACCTCAACGGTGCCAGTCTCATGAAGATCCGTACAGCGCTTGAGGAGCGAAGCACGCTTTCCCCCACCGGCAAGTCAAAGTGGTGTAATCGAACCATCGATATGATGCTCAGTAATGAAAAATACTGCGGTGAGGTTATTCTCATCAAGACGCTCAGCGACAACTCCGTGATGAAAAAGCGGATCGCTAATACCGGCCAGAGAGAATCTTACAAAATGATTGAAAGCCATCCGCCGATCATAAGCCGGGATGAGTTTGATCGTGTGCAGGCTGAGAAGGCCAAGCGTCAACGTAACAAAACCAGCAAAGTCGAATAAGCCATTTATCTACCAGAAATGTCTATAAAGGATATGTAGATAAACTCTTGAACGATTCCTATACTATTGAACGATACCCCATACTCCTGAACGATTACCCTGTTTTTGACCGAGGAATCGTTCAGGAGTATATTTTCTGCACAAAACTACCACCCAAAAGAGAGTTTATAAAGCCCTCAAAACCATACTCCTGAACGATTCCAAAGTCCCAAACCCTTTATCCACAAAGCTTTTAGCAAAAAGAAAAGAACCCTAACTTCGTATCAAAGTTAGAGTTCTTTTATGGTGCGATCGACGGGACTTGAACCCGTACCCATTGCTGGACACGCCCCTCAAACGTGCGCGTATGCCAATTCCGCCACGATCGCATGTCGCCGTTCGGCAACATTGATGATTATACTGGATGAGTCCGGTTTTGTCAACACCTTTTTTATATTTTTACATCAAAAAATCCACTCTGCCAAAAGCAGCAGAGTGGACCAAAATCATCAGATACCGTACAGCATCCAGATATAGATGTAGGCCGGAATGATGGCTGCCAAAGTGAAGGGAATGCCAATCTTGAAGAAGTCGCCATTCTTCACAGTGTAGCCTTCCTTACGCAGGATACCAATGCCGGTAATGTTGGCAGAAGCGCCGATGGGCGTGCAGTTGCCGCCGAGGGTCGCGCCGGAGAGCAGGCCGAAGTACAGCGGAGTAGGATCAACGCCCAGCGCAGCAGCCAGACCGGCAATCACAGGAATCATGGTGGCAACGTAAGGAATGTTGTCGATGAACGCGGAAATGAGCACGGACGCCCACACGATCACCGTATAAAGGAAGAAAACATTTCCGCCGCCAGCCTTGGCCAGAAGGCCCGCAGCCGCGTCGATAACACCCTGGGCGGAGATGCCGCCGATCATCAGGAACAGGCCGACCAGCAGACCGATGGTTTCAAAGTCAATGGACTTGAGAGGTTCGGTCACAGCGGAGAATTCCTTGCGACGCAGGTAGTTGCAGACCAGACCGATAACCATCAGCACGCAGCAGATCAGACCATTGGTGATGCTGGGCTTGTTGGGAATGAAGGAAGCGCAGATCAGCAGCACGATAGCGCCGCCCAGCAGCACGGTGGGAACATAAACGGTAACCTTGGTACGGCTCGCAACCTTGGGAATCGCGCCCTTTTCCTTACGGAAAATCCACGCAAGAATCGCAGCGGACAGCACAGCGCCAAGCTCAACAGCAAAGAAGATGCTGGGCTTGCCCTTGTACCAGAAGAAGTCCATAAAGCTCATATCCAGCGCAGAACCAAGCATGATCGCCGTGGTATCGCCAACCAGCGTAGCAGCGCCCTGCAGATTGGAAGAAACAGCAATGCCGATGATAAAGGGAACGGGATTGGTCTTGAGCTTTTTGCAGATTTCAAGAGCAACAGGCGCAACCATCAGAACCGTGGCGACATTGTCCACAAAAGCAGAAATCACACCAGCAAACAGTCCGAGCGAAACAGCAGCCCACTGCACATTGGGAACCTTCTCCATGATCAGGTCGGCCAGCAGCTCGGGCATGCGGCTTTCGATAAACAGAGCCACCAGTCCCATGGTACCAGCAATCATCAGAAGTACGTTGAGGTCAATCGCGCCCCAGATGTCAGCCAGAGGCAGCATACCGGTAACAATAAAGACAAGGGCGGAAGCAAGAGCAATATATGGACGGTACTTGCTGAACACCAGCATGAGAACATAGGTCAGCGCAAAGAGGATAATCGCAGGTATCATCGAAGGGCTCCTTTCTTATTAAAAAACAAAGAGCATTATACTGGTTTTCGCTACAAAAAGTGTTACATTTTCATAAAATCAATGTTACAGCTTGTCCATATTGCGCAAATGTTCCTGTTTATGGTATCATGTCAGAAAGAAAGGAGGGAGATCTGTGAAGCGCACCAAACGCCGTGGCGTATCGCTCGGCACAGTGACCATGCTTGTTATTACCATGCTGGTGCTCATCGGCTACGCTGCTTTGCTGCCAACGTTTACTGGCAATCAGGATATCCGCATCGACGCCAGCAAGCTCGCTGTTGCCATAGATGAATCCTTTTCGCAGCTGACTGCCTCCACGGAAGCATGGCCGCGTACAGCTCCTCTTTCCCCTACGCTTCCTCCCGTGCTGAGCACACAGGCGCCTTCATTAACCTCCGCACCTCCTACTCAGCCGCCGAAGCAGACTTTTTCACTGTGCGCAACGGGCAGCATTATTCTTAACAGCACCGTCCAGAAGGCGCTCACCATCGACGGACAGCTTCGCTTCGACATCCTGACCGATCAGCTGAACAATGCACTTCAGGCAGACCTGAGCATCGCCACGCTGGAAAATACCATCGTCTCCTCCGCAGAGCCATCCAATGTGAACATGCCTGCAGATGTCCTTCGGGCAATTCGTTCAACCGGGATCAATGCCCTGTGCATCGGCCATCCCGGCGCGCTGAACAACGGCATTCCCGGCATGAGCGAAACAAAACAGGCCATTTCCAATGCAGGAATGCTCCCCTATGGCCTGTATACATCTATGCAGGAACGCCAAACCGGAAATCTGATCCATCTAAATGGAATCCCAACCGCGCTGCTGAGTTATCAGAATGACCTGAGCAACACCAGCCGCAAGCAGACCAGCGAAAACGAACTTGCTTTCTGTTATTCTCCTATCGACCTGTCGCAAATCGCTTCCGATATCACCTCAATGAAAAATGCCGGTGCGAAGGTGATTGTGGTTTCTCTGTGCTGGGGCAAACCCGGCGCGACTTCACCCACGGATGATCAGCGGCAGCTCGCTCAGGCTTTGGCTGACGTCGGCGCCGATATCATCCTTGGCACCCATCCGGGTGCGCTCCAGCCGGTGCAGGTTCTTTCCGGCAATCGCGGCGACAGCAAGTATCATCCCGTGCTTTGCGCCTATTCCCTCGGCAATCTCGTAACACACGACCGTGAAAAGCGTGCCAATCTTGCCAGCATTCTTCTCAAGGCCAATGTTGTCTACGATCCCGCAACCGGCTGCGTAGCCTTTGACAACCTGACCTACACGCCGACCTATGCTTGGCGCGGCAAAGATGACGGCAGAACACTGTACCGCATTTTGCTTAACAACAACGCTCCCATCCCTGACTTCGTTGATAAAGACCAGCAAGGCGTTATGAGCCGCTGCTACACACTGGTTACAGAGGTCATGTCCGACACTTCCATCCCCATGAACTGAAAAACACTCCCGGAGCAGCTCCGGGAGTGTTTTTTGTATGATGAGACTCTTAAGGTCGAAGCCTTAAGCGGAGGTTCAAGGAGGCAGCACCTCCTTGTTTCCTCATTACGCCTCGATCAGGCTCTTGCCGGTCATCTCAGCGGGAATCTCGATGCCCATGCTGGCAAGCATGGTGGGAGCGATATCCGCAAGACGGCCGCCTTCACGCAGCTTCTTGCCAACCATGTCAGCGCCCACAGCAATAAAGGGCACAGGATTGGTAGTGTGTGCGGTGAAGGGCTCGTTGGTCTCAGGATCGACCATCTGGTCGGCATTGCCGTGGTCAGCAGTGACGAACACGCGGCCGCCGTTGGCCAGGATAGCGCTCACAACCTTCTCAACGCACTCGTCAACAGCCTTCACAGCTTCCATCGCAGCGCTCATTACGCCGGTATGGCCGACCATGTCGCAGTTGGCGAAGTTGAGGATCATGACGTCGTACTTCTTCTCGTTGATGAGCTCGACAGCCTTCTCAGTGATTTCGTAGGCGCTCATGTCGGGCTTCATATCGAAGGTGGCAACCTTGGAGGAAGGAATCAGCACGCGATCCTCACCCTCATTGGCCTTTTCGACGCCGCCGTTGAAGAAGAAGGTAACGTGGGCGTACTTCTGGGTCTCAGCGATGCGCAGCTGGGTCTTGCCCTGCTTGGCCAGATACTCGCCCATGGTATTCTCAAGGCTCTCCGGAGGATTGACGATTTCCAGACCGGTGAAGGTCTCATCGTACTGGGTCATGGAGACGAAATTGACCTTGAAGTAGCCCTTGCCGCGTACAAAGCCGTCAAATTCAGGCTGAATGAAGGTGCGGGTGAGCTGACGGGCACGGTCAGGACGGAAGTTGAAGAAGATGATGCTGTCGCCTTCGTTAATGGTAGCGACGGGCTTACCATTTTCGAGCACGACGGTAGGCTTGACGAACTCGTCGGTCTCTTCCTTGGCATAGCTCTGCTCCACAGCCTGAGCGCCGGTTTCGGAGGTCGCCTGACCTTCGCCCAGCACCATGGCGTCATAGGCCTTCTGAACGCGATCCCACAGGTTGTCGCGGTCCATGGCCCAGTAGCGGCCCATCACGGTGGCAATCTTGCCAACGCCGATCTCTTCGCACTTCTGCTGCAGTTCCTTCACATAGTCGATGCCGCTGGACGGAGGAACGTCGCGGCCGTCGAGGAAGCAGTGCACAAAGACATCCTTCACGCCGCGCTGCTTGCACATCTCAAGCAGGGCGTAGAGATGGGTGTTGTGGCTGTGCACGCCGCCATCGGACAGGAGACCCATCAGATGCACGGCCTTGCCGGTTTCCTTGGCGGTATCCATGGCCTTGATCAGCGGTTTCTTCTCAAAGAAAACGCCGTCCTGGATATCCTTGGTGATGCGGGTGAGCTCCTGATACACGATGCGGCCGGCGCCGATGTTCAGGTGACCGACTTCGCTGTTGCCCATCTGGCCATCCGGCAGGCCAACGTCCATGCCGCTGGCGCCCAGCTGGGTGGTCGGATATTCAGCCATCAGCTTATCGAGATTCGGGGTGCCCTGCTGGTAAATGGCGTTGCCGTCCTTGGCGGGATTGATGCCAAAGCCGTCCATGATAATCAGGGCAGTCATGGTCTTATCCATATTGCTTGTTTGCTCCTTCTTGTCGTCGAAGAATGGTGTTCGATCCGATTACTTGTTGTACATCACAACAGCGGTGAAATCGGGAGCCTTGAGGGACGCGCCGCCGATGAGGCCGCCGTCGATCTCGGGCTGAGCCATGAGGCCCTTGACGTTCTTGGGGTTCATGCTTCCGCCGTACTGGATGCGCACGGTGTCGGCAACATCCTTGCCGTACTTGCGCTCGATGGCCTTGCGAATGACGCCGATGGTCTCGTTGGCCTGCTCGTCGGTGGCGGTG
>JAGBBE010000035.1 GCA_017938645.1 Clostridia bacterium | reverse complement strand
TGGCCCCGATGGCGAAGGCTCTCAACGATGCTTATCCGATCCAGAGCGGCATCATGACCACTGTGCACGCCTACACCGGCGACCAGATGATCCTGGACGGCCCGCATCGCAAGGGCGACCTGCGCCGTGCCCGTGCTGGCGCGCAGAACATCGTTCCCAACAGCACCGGCGCTGCCAAGGCTATCGGCCTGGTTATTCCGGAGCTCAACGGCAAGCTGATCGGCTCCGCTCAGCGCGTTCCGGTTTGCACCGGCTCTACCACCCTGCTGGTGGCGGTTGTTAAGGGCACCGACGTGACCAAGGAGTCCATCAATGCCGCGATGAAGGCTCAGGCTTCCGCCTCCTTCGGCTACAACACCGACGAGATCGTGTCCTCCGACGTTATCGGCATGACCTACGGCTCTCTGTTTGATGCGACCCAGACCATGGTCACCAAGGTTGACGAGGAGACCTATCAGGTTCAGGTTGTGTCCTGGTACGACAACGAGAACTCCTACACCAGCCAGATGGTCCGCACCATCAAGTACTTCGCCGAGCTGGGCTAATATCAGCTGAGCAAGTCTGCTGGAAAATGTGAAAGCATTTTGCCGCTCCCGAAAGGGAGCGGTTTTTTATATAAGCGGTTCAATGAAAGCAGCAAGCCATTGCTTTGCGTCGGCTATCCTGCGGTTGACTTTCTTGCAACAACATGTATAATGAATAAGAATCAATGCTATCGTAGCCGCGTATACGCGGAATGCGACAGTTAACGGGGGATTACATGTCAGATAAGCATATCCGCAATGTTGGCATTTTCGCGCATGTTGATGCAGGAAAGACAACGCTTAGTGAACAGCTCCTCGCGGCCACCGGGATGATCCGGCAGACCGGCAGCGTTGATCTTGGCACAGCACATACCGACAGCCTGCCTGTTGAGCAGCGGCGCGGCATTTCTGTTAAGGCGGCTTGTGTTCGCCTTAACTGGCGCGACACAGAGATCAATCTCATCGATACCCCCGGGCACGTCGATTTCTCTGCCGAGATCGAGAGATCTCTCTGGGCGCTTGATGCTGCTGTGCTCGTGATATGCGCCGTTGAGGGCGTACAGCCTCACACAGAGAAGCTCTTTCACGCTCTGCATGAGCAGCATATCCCGACAATTCTCTTTATCAATAAAACCGACCGTGACAGGGCAGACGTACAGGCGGCGCTTCATGCTTGCAGACGTCTCCTTTCACAGGATATTGCTCCTGTATGGGACGCAGACAGTACGCTCGATGCAGTCTGCAGCAAGGATGACGGACTGCTGGAGCGATATCTGTGCGGCGATATCCCCTCCACAGATGAGATTGATCAGCACCTTTCTGATCTCTCGCGCAGCGCGCTGATTTATCCGGTTCTCAAGGGATCTGCTCTCAGAGGCGTAGGGGTTCATGAACTTCTGGACGCCATGCTTCAATATCTGCCTGAGCCTGACAGACTGTCTCAGGCAAGGCAATGCGGCGTCGTATTTGCCTCAGAGCAGGACAAAGCGCTTGGCCGCGGTGTGTGGGTTCGTCTGTTCAGCGGCACGCTCGAGAACCGATCAGCCATAACACTCCCAGCTGGTGTTGATCCTCTTACCGGAGAGCAGCGTTATGTTCAGCGCAAGATCACGCAGATCCGCACCATCACAGGTCATGATACCGGCGTGCTGGCGGCAGGCGAGATCGGTATAGCTTACGGACTTGGCGACATACCAATCGGACACATTTTGGGTGATCGCAATCTGCTGCCGAGAAGGGTAGAGGCCGGGCATTTGCGCACGCCCCTGATGACTGTTCAGGTCATTCCGGACAATGCGCAGGACATGACAGCGCTTCGCGCCGCATGTCAGACGCTCGCGAGCGAGGATCCGCTGTTGGGTGTTCAATACAGCAGGGCGCTTAACCAGTTAAGCATACAGGTCATGGGGACAATCCACCTTGAAATTCTTCATGAAATGCTCAAGACGCGCTTTAACCTTGATGCGACGTTTTCAAAACCGGCTGTCATATACCGTGAGACAATCTCAAAGCCTGCAGAAGGGTTTGTTGCTTATCTGGCTCCAAAGCCTTGCTGGGCTATTCTGCGATTCGTCATCGAGCCGGCGGAAAGAGGCAGCGGCGTAACCTTCATATCCAACGTCCATGTGCGTGATTTGCCTATGCAGTATCAGCATCAGGTGGAACAGGCTCTGCCGCTTGCGCTGGCACAGGGGCGACTTGGTTGGCAGGTAACCGATGTGCGCATTACGCTTACAGAAGGCAACAGTCACCAATACCACACTCACCCGCTCGATTTCATTGTCGCTACACCGATGGGGATACAGCATGGTCTCGAACAAGGCGGGTGTACACTCCTGGAGCCAATCCTCGATGTCCGCTTCCTGCTTCCCGCTGAATGCGTGGGAAGGGTTATGAGCGATGTTACACAGATGCGCGGCGAAGTACTTGAGACCATTGTTCAGGAAGACCGTGTTGTCCTGCATGCGCTGGTTCCTGTTGCAACCAGCATGGATTATTCTGCGTCACTGGCCTCGCTTTCCGGCGGGCGGGGTGGTATGAGCATATCCCTTCATGGGTACAGGGACTGCCCGATGGAGCTTGGAACAACAGCGGAGCGTCGGAGTGTTGACCCTCTTGATACCAGCAAATACATCCTCGCGGCACGCAGTGCATTGGAAGGCGGTATCTTTGATCTTGAATAACATAAAAGCGTCTGCTGATCTTCGATCGCAGGCGCTTTTATGCTCAAGGTTACAGGGTTCATTTGAATATATATCTTGAAATCGTGTCGATTATACTGTAAAATATGCACAAAGAGCTCTGCGAAGGAGAGATTGCGGTGAATATATTCGTTTGTATCAAACAAGTACCGTCCACCAACAAAGTACAGGTGGACGAAAAGACAGGTGTACTCAAGCGTGACGGTATTGCCAGCAAGATGAATCCCTATGATCTCTATGCGCTGGAAACCGCTCTTCGTCTCCGGGAAAAAGCCGGGGGTAAGGTGACCGTTGGAACAATGGGCCCGCCGCAGGCGCAATCTGTTGTGCGTGAGGCATATATGATGGGCGCAGATGAAGGATACGTTTTCTCCGATCGCAGACTGGGCGGTGCGGATGTGCTGGCAACAAGCTATACACTCTCGCAGGCTATCCGCAGCGTCGGCGATTTCGATCTGATTCTCTGCGGTAAACAAACCACAGATGGAGATACTGCACAGGTCGGCCCTGCAATCGCTGAACATATGGGTATTCCACATGCTGCATGGGTATCACGCCTTGAACTGTCAGGCGATGGTGTGAACGCGGAGCAGCAGCTTCAGGATGTCATTGAGACTGTCCATATGCCGTTCCCTTGCCTTATAACGGTCGAGCAGGATATCTGCATGCCGCGTCTTCCATCTCTGAAGGTTGCGCGTGAGATCGGCGACAAACCTGTCACCATTATCGGACTTGACAGCTTTCTTGACACCAATCCTGACCATTACGGTTTATCCGGCAGCCCGACGCAGGTGGAACGGATTTTCCCCCCGCAGAACGACACGGAGCATGAGGTATGGGATGGCGGAGACAGTGCTGAAAAACTCTGCAGCCTTCTGAAGAAATGGAAGTTCATATAAGAAAGGGGGAAGCATCCCATGGCACAGATAGCAATTCTGGAACGCAAATGCACGGGCTGCGGCCTCTGCCAGCGTAATTGTCCCTTTGGCGCCATCGACATGAATCACGGAAAACCTGAACTCAACGCCGCCTGCAAGGTCTGCGGCATCTGTGTAAAGAACTGCCCTGAAAAAGCCATTATCAAGCTTGAAACCAAGGTGGATTCTGTAGATAAGACAAAGTGGAAGGATATTCTTGTTTTTGCAGAGGTCAGCGGCGGTCGTCTGCATCCCGTCTGTCTTGAGCTGATCGGCAAGGCAAGAGAGCTTGCACAGAATGTTCCTGGCTTCTCAGTCAAGGCCATTCTTGTGGGACACGGCGTCAGCAATTACGGTCAGGAGCTCCAGCACTACGGCGTCAGCGAGATTGCTGTATATGATCATGAAGAGCTTGGCTATTTCAGAGCAGATGCATATGCTGCCTGTGTGGAGGACTATATCCGCTATGCGAAGCCCAGTGTCGTGCTCGTTGGTGCAACTGCGCTTGGCCGGAGCCTTGCTCCGCGCCTCTCAACGAGGTTCCATACCGGCTTGACAGCGGACTGCACAACGCTTCTGCTGCGGGAGAATACTGATCTTGTCCAGATCCGTCCAGCCTTTGGCGGCAACATCATGGCGCAGATCATCACGACCAACACCCGTCCGCAGTTCGCTACGGTTCGCTATAAGGTTATGAATCCGCCTGTCCGCGAGGATACCGCAAGCGGCGATATCCTGATTCGGAAGGTTCCGGCAGCGGTTGCCGCTTGTGTCAGCAGCTGTGTCAGCGTGAAGCCTGTCCCGCCGAAGAGGAGTATTTCTGATGCGGATATTCTTGTTGTCGGAGGGCGCGGCCTACAAAAAGAATCTGATCTGGAAATGATCAAAGAACTGGCAGAGCTCCTCGGCGGAGACTGGGCGGTTACCCGTCCTCTGGTTGAAAAGGGCTGGACAACCAACGAACGGCAGATTGGTCTGTCTGGCCGTACGGTACGTCCGAAGCTGATCATCACCTGCGGCGTCAGTGGGGCCATTCAGTTCACCGCCTGTATGAACGGCAGCGACCATATCGTCTCCATAAACACAGACAGGAACGCACCGATCTTTGATACAGCGCATGTGGCAATCATTGCAGATCTTTACGATGTCATACCGGATATGATCAAACAGATAAAGGAGGGACGTGCATGAACGCATATCATCGTGTAACAGAAGCAGATCTTGCGTATTTCCGCGCTCTCCTGCCAGGACGCGTGTTCTCTGGAGAAGACATCTCCACAGACTATGATCATGACGAAATGACAGAGTATGGGCACTATATGCCCGAAGCTGTTCTGCAGGCGCTCTCCACCGAAGATGTAAGTGCCATTCTGAGATACTGCAGCGAACATATGATTCCTGTCACGCCACGCGGTTCAGGCACGGGCCTCTGTGGCGGATGTGTGGCCATTCACGGCGGCATCGTTCTCTCAACCGAGAAGATGAAGCGCGTTCTGGAGATTGACAAGAAGAATATGACCGCAACCGTCGAACCTGGCGTTCTGCTGATGGAATTCCCGAAGGCATTGGAGGGAACCGGGCTTTTCTATCCGCCGGATCCCGGCGAGAAAACCGCCACCATGGGCGGCAACGCCATGACCAACGCCGGAGGTATGCGTGCTGTCCGCTATGGCGTCACGCGCGACTATGTCCTCGGCATGGAGATCGTACTCGCCGACGGCAGCGTGACATACCTGGGCGGAAAGAATGTGAAGACTTCCAGCGGGTACAGCCTGCTTGACCTGATGATCGGAAGCGAGGGTACGCTTGGTTTCCTGACTAAGCTGACAGTCAAACTGATCCCCGAGCCGAAGGTCAATCTGTCTTTGCTGATGCCCTTTGACGATCTGGACGCCTGTATCGGCGCCGTGCCTGCTGTGCTTGGCTGCGGCTGTGAGCCTACTGCTGTCGAGTTTATGGAACGCGAGGTTATTGCGTGCGCAGAAACATACCTCGGCAAGCAGTTCCCGGATACCAGCGCCGACGCTTATCTGCTTGTGCGTCTGGATGGCCCCAGCATAGAGGCCCTGAAGCCCGCAATGGATACGCTGACGGATCTTGCGCTGTCTATCGGCGCAAAAGACGTCCTTCTTGCTGATACGGACGAGCGGAAGGAGAGTATCTGGAATGCGCGCGGCGCCTTCCTTGAGGCAATCAAGGGCTCAACGAGCGCGATGGACGAGTGCGATGTTGTTGTTCCGCGTGATATGATTCCGGCATTTGTCAGGAAGAGCGTCGAAATCGGCAAACGGATTGGCGTGAGGATCTGTTCATTCGGCCATGCCGGAGACGGCAATCTCCATATCTATGCATGCAGAGACGACATGGAAGAAGCTGTATGGAAGTCTGCCTGTCATCAGGTCATGGACGAACTCTATGACGCTGCACGCGATATGGGCGGTGAGGTCAGCGGAGAGCATGGCATCGGTCATGCAAAACGGCAATACCTCTTCGACAGCATGGGTGATGTTCAGATTAATCTGATGCGCGGCATCAAAAAGGCCTTTGATCCGAAAGGAATTCTCAATCCCGGCAAGGTGATCTGAGATCTGGACAGCAATTCTCGCAAGCTGAAATAAGCAAAACCCACCGGAACATATCCGGTGGGTTTTATGCCTATGAATCACAATCGCATCCGTTGCTCATCAGCGATGATATTGCTCTTCGAGCTAATCCGTAGTCATATCCGCGGCGCAGCAGCGCCGCGGTAATCTTTTGCCGATCCGAAGGAGAAGATAGGTTTTTTCCGCGAGCCGCCTTTTCTGCTGTTTTCAGAGCGCTGTCGAATACCGCATCATCCGTTATCTGAGAAAGCGCCTCGTCAACAGCATCCTGCTCAAGTCCCTTCCGTCTCAGCTCCATGCTGATACGTCTTCCGCCCATTCCTCTGGCAGTGCGGGAGGCAGCCCATTGCGCAGCAAACTCAGTATCGTTGATGTATCCGGCTTCACGCATTCTGTCTATTACGCGCACGATGACTTCAGCAGGATAAGCTGCCTGCCGTAGAGAATCCCGCAGTTCTTTTTCCGTCCTGGCCTTCAGAGCGAGAAGAGATACCGCCTTCTCCAAGGCAAAGGGATAGGAGCGCTCCTGTAGAAAGCGCTGGAAGGACTGCATATCAAACGGAGTTCCGCCTCTGTACGGACGCTCCTTGAGCATAGCGCGCGGCATGAACAGCTTTTCACCTGTTGAGAGGGTCAGTTCTGCACGGCTGCGAACTCTGTGAACGCTGAGAAGCATGAGATCTTGCGGCAAGCGATGATTACCTCCAGAAAACGCTGTATCAGTCACGAACACCGTCGGCAGTACGCGGGCACAGGGGATAACAGAGCAGCCAACCGCAGATGATCATCTGCAGCATTGCCGCCGACTGCCTGAGAGAGACATAATACGTATTGTCCTCGTTTGCGCGACCGAAGCCTGCAATCAGGAGCACGGCGATATAGGCTGCGTTGATCAGCAGAGGAACCGATGTGCCAATATCAAATCGGCCGCTGTCAATAGTCCAGAGGACAATAATGACAATCTGAGAGAGAATCAGAGCCGCCAGGCTGATCTGGGAGAAAACAAACAGTGTGCTGTATGCACCGCGCTCAAACTCGCCAAGGAACGTTGTGACGAGGCACAGAACAGCGCTGACAACAGGCGCTATCGTAACAGCGCTGATCCTGTCCCGGATACGAACGAAGAAATAAACCACCACAATAAAGGCAGCAAGCGCGGACAGTATCTGAGAAATGCGAACAAACTCGCTGATGAACGTCAGACTGTCATTGCGAAGACCTTCGATTACCGTGCGACCGGAGCAATACAGCAGGGCGTACCAGCAGAAGATGTCGCCCGTTTTCCGGCAATGCCTGCGCACGATCAGAAGCAGCGCGAAGACGAGAATATCCCAACAGAACTCATAGAAGAAGGTCGCCATGTGCCAGTACCAGACATCGCCTATGGGAATCTCTACAGCGAACGGGAAGAACTGCAGCGCTTCCTCGGCAATACGCAGGCCATAAGCTTCCATGTTGATGTAGTTGCCCCAGCGGCCGATACCCTGGCCAAGCACAATGGCCGGCGCAACGACATCCAGAAGACTGAGCAGGGGAACATTATGCTTTTTTGAAGTAATACGCGCAGCGATATAGCCGCCGATCAGGGCTCCATAGATCGCAAGACCGCCTTCGCGGATATTGAAGACCGAAAGCGGATCCTCTGCGTATGTATTAAAGCGGAAAAACACATAATACAGCCGCGCAAAGACAATACAAAGCGGAATGCCATAGAGCAGCAAGTCAATCAGCGTATCATGGGGAAAGGACTTCCTTCTGGCCTCCCATCCGCTGATCACATAGCCGATCAGCACTGCAGCGACAATCAGTATGGCATACCAGCTGACGCCGAAAACGGCGATGCGGTCAATTATGGGTCTGCTGAGCATAAATACCTCCATTGGATGCTATTGAAGTATATGATGTCCCATACTCGGGAGATCATGCCAAAGTCAGTATAGCCGCGTAACATTACAATGTCAAGCAAGCATGGCGGATTATCTTAAGCCCGAAGAAAAAACACAGTCATGCCACTTGCCCAGCATTCCATTCAATGATATAATGAATGAAGCGAGAGATACGGCGATTATGCCGATGAAAAGGAGAGGATACATATGTCTAAGGTTCATGTGATGGATCATCCGCTGATTCAGCATAAGGTTTCCCTGATGCGCGATAAGGAGACCGGCCCCAAGGAGTTCCGCGAGCTGCTCAGCGAGATCTCTACGCTGATGGCCTATGAAGTGACCCGCGATCTGCCGCTCAAGACAGTTGAGATCGAAACGCCCATCTGCCGTGCACAGACGAAGGTTATCGCCGGCAAGAAGCTCGCGATCGTACCGATTCTGCGCGCCGGTCTGGGCATGGTCGATGGCATCATGAGCCTCGTGCCGGCTGCCAAGATCGGTCATATCGGTCTGTACCGTGATCCGAACACCCTTGAGCCGGTTGAGTATTACTGCAAGCTGCCTGCCGATGCTGAAGAGCGTGAGATCCTGCTGGTTGATCCGATGCTGGCGACCGGCGGTTCTGCTTCTGCTGCGATCAGCTTCCTCAAGCGGCGCGGCTGCAAGAACATCAAGCTTGTCTGCCTTATCGCTGCGCCTGAGGGCACCAGCCGCGTGCAGGCCGACCATCATGATGTTGATATCTTCGTTGCGGCGATGGATGAGAAGCTCAATGACCATGGCTATATTATCCCTGGCCTTGGTGATGCAGGTGATCGTCTCTTCGGCACCAAGTAATCTGCATAAGTCAGCGCACCCTTCGGGGTGCGCTTTTTAATGATGTTTGTTCTATGCAATTCAGAGCGCGTATGCTATAATACAGGTAAACATGTTCTGAATACTGCGCCGGAGAGGAATAATCATGAAAGACAGAATAGCCGTGCTGATCCCCTGCTACAACGAGAGTAAGACTATCGCAAAAGTCGTGACTGACTTCAGGCGTGTGCTTCCCGATGCAGCGATCTATGTATATGACAACAATTCCAGCGACGGTACCGGTGATATCGCAGCGCGTGCCGGCGCAATTGTTCGCAGAGAGCGTATGCAGGGAAAGGGAAATGTCATTCGCAGAATGTTCCGTGAGATTGACGCAGACTGCTATATCATGACAGATGGAGACGATACATATCCTGCAGAATCTGCTCCTGAGATGGCGCGTCTTGTTCTGGAGGAGCAGGCAGATATGGTTGTAGGCGATCGTCTGTCCAGCACGTATTTCACTGAGAATAAGCGTCCGTTCCATAATGCCGGCAACAGCATTGTCCGGGCATCCATCAACCATCTTTTCAAGAGCGATATCAAGGATATCATGACCGGATTCAGGGCTTTCAGCTATGCATTCGTCAAAACATATCCCGTACTATCGAAAGGTTTTGAAATTGAAACCGATATGACCATTCATGCCATCAATCGAAACATGCTGGTCAGGAACATTATTATCGACTACCGCGACAGGCCGGAAGGCAGCGTATCCAAGCTCAACACATATCAGGATGGGGCAAAAGTGCTTCTGACTATCGGCAGACTGTTCAAGAACTATAAGCCGTTCGCGTTCTTCGGAATAATATCGCTCTTGCTTGCTATACTATCGCTTGCGTTTTTCATTCCGGTATTCGTTGAGTATTTCGAGACGGGGCTGGTTCCTAAGTTCCCGACGCTTATTGCCTGCTGTGTGACCATGCTGGCAGCGCTTCTTCTGTTTGTGTCCGGTCTGATTCTTTCAACGCTGCAGGAAAAAGACAAGCGCGACTTTGAATACCAGCTGCAGCAGGTATGTAATCAGTACAGAAGCCTCTGCGAGGCTGATGCTGCCCACAGAATGCCAGGCGCATCCGCATCATAAGAATGCTGACAAGAGCTGCAGAGTTTGACTTTGCAGCTCTTTTTATGGAGGTTCCATGAATTGGCTTGAATTCAAAAAGGCGGCGGAAGATGTCGGCTTTATGTCAGTGGGGCAATGCTCTCCTGATTCGTTTAATCATTCAAAACGCATCGTAGAATCCCAGCCACCGCTCTCTGAACGCAGGCAGCTGCGCTATTTACCTCGGGAAGAAATGCCGTGGATAAGAAGCATAGCCGTACTTCTGTTCCCGTATATGCCTGCCACTGTTCAAAACGATAATACGGTGTTTATTGATAGCTATTATCAGGCATCCAACAATGCTTACCATGCTGCCATTTCTCTTGAGAATATAGCAAAATCGGCTGGGCGCATGATCAAAGCAAACGTATCCTATCCGGCAAAAGAGGCCGCTGTTCGCGCAGCCTTAGGCGCGATCGGGAAGAATGGTTTACTGATCACGGAGCAGTATGGCACACGTGTTGTGATTATCCTGATGGCGACAGACTTTGCGCCCGAAGGCGAGGATGCACCATATACAGGTATTAGCTGCCTTGACTGCGGTGCCTGTATTCGCGCCTGTCCGGCAGCCGCACTTGACCAGCATGGCATGAGTCATCCGGAAAGGTGCCTGCGCAACTTTATGATGGAAGGCGTTGTAATGCCTGAGCATCTGCGCGAAAAGAATGGGGCGCGGCTGATCGGCTGCGACGTCTGTCAGCGCGTATGTCCTATGCAGAAAGAAAAGGTCACTGTAAGCAAATCCGTTGATTTCTGTACAGATGATTTTGTGACGCAGGATCAAGCCGCCTTTTCCGACTCTGTTCAGCGGCTTGCAAATATGATCGGCCGTAATGCTGCAAGACCTCAGCGCATAAGGGCACAGGCTGCTTTGATCGCCGGAAACTCAGGAAACCCTGCCTATTTACCAATCCTCCGGGATTGGTCAGAGTCTCCGTTTGAGGCTGTCCGTGTCCATGCAAGCTGGGCGGTTGAACGTCTGTCCGCTGTTAAGCATGACTGAACACTTCATATCACTTCATATATGGAGAAAATCCTGGCATTTGCTTGACCATATGCAAAAAAGGGGATAAAATAGATTGGATTTATAGTGGGGAGGAACTGCCTTGTATAGAACTAAGATTGACGGTCTTCTTGACCGCGTACAGAAGCCGGCTCGCTACATGGGCGGCGAGATGAATGCCGTACTCAAAGAACCGGACAGCGTGGCTATCCGGTATGCCTTTGCTTTTCCGGATGTGTACGAAGTGGGTATGTCTCATCTCGGCTCTCGCATCCTTTACGATATCATTAACAAGCGTGACGATGCGCTTTGTGAGCGTGTCTTTATGCCGTGGGTCGACATGGCCGATCTGATGCGCGAGGAGAAGGTTCCGCTCTTCACGCTCGAGTCGCGCTCTCCTGTCAGCAGCTTTGATATGCTGGGCATTACGCTCCAGTATGAGATGAGCTATACCAATATTCTGGAGATACTGGATCTGTCCGGCATTCCGCTGCATACAGAAGACCGTACATGGGAACATCCCATCGTGATTGCAGGCGGTCCCTGTGCCTTTAATCCGGAACCGCTGCATCACTTCATCGATGCATTCTCTATCGGTGATGGCGAGATCAGCACGCTGGAGACAATCGATGTCGTCAAGCAGTGTAAGGAAGAAGGGGTAAGCCGTCAGGAATGTCTGAGGCGCCTTGCCAGACTGCGCGGTGTCTATGTCCCCAGCCTGTACCATGCCGAATACAATGAAGACGGTACGCTTGCGTCCTTTGAGCCCATTGAGGATGGCGTGCCGCGTACAGTTGTTAAGAATATGGTTGCAGATCTTGACCACGCATCCTATCCAGAAAGCGTGATTGTCCCGTTCATGGAGATTGTTCATGACAGGATCAACATTGAGGTTCTGCGCGGCTGCACGCGCGGCTGTCGCTTCTGCCAGGCTGGTATGATCTATCGTCCGGTTCGCGAGCGCAGCGTGGAGCATCTCCTTGACCTCGCCAAGAAACTGGTCGACGAAACTGGCTATGAAGAGATCACACTCTCTTCGCTCTCAACAGGCGATTATTCCTGCCTGCCGCAGCTTGCGCATGAGCTGATGGAGCGCTTTGCCGAGAAGCGCATCGCGCTCTCTCTGCCGTCCCTGCGTCTTGACAGCGAGCTCAAGCAGACGCTTGAAGAGACTCAGAAGGTGCGCAAAACGAGCCTGACTTATGCCATGGAAGCAGGCACGCAGCGTCTGCGCGATGTCATTAACAAGGGGATCACGGAGGAAGATCTGGTTTCCTCCGTTGCGGACGCTTTCGCCGGCGGATGGAGCAGTGTGAAGCTCTATTTCATGTTCGGTCTGCCGACCGAAACCATGGATGACCTTGACGGCATTGCCGATCTGGCAAACAAGGTTGTCCGGAAGTATTTTGAAACACCGCGTTCTATGAGAGCCAAGGGACTGCGCGTGAATTGCAGCGCATCCTGCTTTGTGCCTAAACCCTTCACGCCTTTCCAGTGGGAAGCTCAGGATACCATTGAGCAGTTTAAGGAGAAACAGAAGCACCTTTGCAGAATCATGAAGATTAAGGGTGTGGAATTCAACTGGCATGAACCGCAGGTTTCTTTCCTCGAAGCAGTATTTGCCCGGGGCGACCGTAAGACTGCCGATGTTCTTGAGGCCGCGTGGCGTCTTGGCTGTCGTTTTGATGGATGGACCGACCAGTTCTCTTTTGAAAAGTGGATGCAGGCATTCGATCAGTGCGGCATCAGCGGCGAATTCTATGCAAACCGCACGCGCGCAAAGGACGAGCTTCTGCCTTGGGCGTTCATCGATGCAGGTGTGACACAGACTTATCTGTGGCGTGAGCACGAGCGGGCGATGTCTGCCCAAAGCACGCCCGATTGCCGTAAGGGATGTCAGGGCTGCGGACTGAAGAGATTTGAAGGAGCGTGTGAAGGACGATGAGAATGCTGATTCAGTTCAAGAAGGATGATATTGTGCGTCATCTTGGCCTTCTCGATCTTCAGAGAACCATGCAGCGCGCGCTTCGCCGGAGCGGTCTGCCGGTTCGCTATTCCAACGGCTTCAACCCGCATATGGTGATGTCCTTTGCCTCTGCGCTTTCTTCCGGTGTTCCCGGTGATGCGGAGATTCTGGATGTCTCCCTTACTGAAGAAGTCAGTGAGGAACAATGCCTGGCTGCCATGAATCGCGTGCTGCCGCCTTCTCTGAGCGTTTCGCGTGCGCGTCTGGTAGAGGACACATTCCCGAAGGTCGGTGCCGCGCTTCGTCAGGCACAGTACACGCTCACCCTTCGCGGAGACGCCGCCGCACGGCTGATTGATGTGATGCCGGCCTTCCTTGCGGAAGAAGAGATTATGGCGCTGCGTAAATCCAAAAAGGCCGAAACAATGGTCAATATCCGCCCGATGCTGCACGAGCTGACGGTCGTAGAGGATCACGAAGATCGAAAAGTACTGAATGTCCGCGTCTCCTTTGTTGAAGCTGCAACCCTCAAGCCAGAACTTCTCCTGAACGCATGGAGTGCGTATGCCGGCACAGAACCCCCCTCGTATTCGCTGCGTCGCACAGCGCTGCTGGGCGAAGTCAACGGAACAGCGGTTCCCCTCATGGATATGTGATCATGCAGACATCTATGGAACGTACACTTGTATTTGATTCTCAGATCAACTGGACACATGCCGCTGTCATAGAGCATGGTCGTCTTGTTGAGATACACAGAGAACGAAGCAAGTCAAAAGATCCTACGGAAAGCCTGTACCTTGGCCGTGTACAGCAAATCCGACCGTCGCTCTGTGCAGCCTTTGTTGATATCGGAGAGGAGCAGAATGCATTTCTTCCTCTGGACGAGAATGAGCACATACGATGCGGCGATATGATTCTTGTACAAGGGGCCGCCAAGCAGTCCGTGGACAGCAAAGGGCTTCGTATCACCAGAAAGATCAACCTTGCCGGAAAGAGTCTGGTGCTGCTCCCCGGAGGAAGCGGTGTCCATGTCTCGAAGAAGATCAAAGATGATGACATACGCAAAAGCCTCAAGCAGTTTGGAGAATCGTTTCTTCCGCCGGATTTCGGGATGATCATCCGCACTGTTTCTGCAGACATGACAGAGCAGTTCCTCCTTGATGAAATGCATCACCTGATAGATCTGTGGGATGAGATTCATCTGAAAGCAGAGTCCGCACGAACTCCGGGCATACTGTGGGCGCGTCCCTCTCTTTGTGAGCGCATGATTCGCGATCTGTGCAGCGCTGATATGGCCAGCATTGTCACCAACAGCGAGGAGCAGTACGCGCAGCTGATGGAATGGCAAAGGCAGGGGATTATCCATGCGCATGTAATGATTGATTATCACAATGAGAGCAGCCAACTGATTTTTGACGCCTACGATATCGAATCGCAGATCGATAAAGCCCTGAAGCGCCGGATCTGGCTTCCTTGCGGCGGTTATCTTGTGTTCGATAGCTGTGAGGCAATGACTGTCATTGACGTCAATTCAGGCAAAATGACCCTTGGAAAAAACATAGAAGAGACTGCTCTTCGGGTCAATCTGGAAGCTGCCTCTGAGATCGCCCGTCAGATCCGCTTGAGAAACACAGGGGGAATGATTGTCGCCGACTTCATCGACATGTCGTCCGCTGAGCATCGTAATGCAGTCTTGCAGAAGCTAAGCGAGGAAGTCAGGCATGATCGCAATCAGGTGACTTTGCTGGGATATACGCAGTTGGGTTTCATGGAAATGACACGAAAGCGTACAAGTGACGAGCTGAGAAAGCAAATGCGCGTAAGCTGCAGCACCTGTTCAGGAACAGGAGAAATCCTCTCAGGAGAAGAAACAGCTGTACGCATCCTCCAGCAGATCCGAAGGATGGTCATTTCCGGTCAGAGAGGGCCTTTCCTTGTGAAGTGTGCCAATGCAGTGGCCGATCCTCTTTCGGGCATGATTAATCCGCTTGAGTCTGTTGAGATTCTTGTGTCGTCCTCATGTCGTCATAACGGTAAATTTGATATAGAACAGATCAGCAGCAGTGATGCGCCGCAAGGTGCAGTAGCCCTGCGTAAAAGGAAGGAAATATGAAGAGAACCCAAGCCATTGAGCTTCCCGCCGAGGAGATTCTTCATCAGAAGGCACTGATGAAGGAAATCGCCGGCATCGAAAACCGCCCCAAGACCTATTGTGTGGTTACTTACGGCTGTCAGATGAACGCACATGACAGCGAGAAGCTGGAGGGCATGCTTCAGGATATGGGTATGCTGCCTGCTGATACAAGAGAAGATGCTGATTTCGTTATCTTCAACACATGCTGCGTTCGTGATAATGCGCAGCGCCGTGCGTTAGGCAACGTTGTCTGGCTGAAGGAGCTCAAGAAGAAGCGCCCTGAGATGATGGTCGCCGTATGCGGCTGCATGATGCAGCAGCCGGGTATGGGCGAACAGATCCTGCGGCAGTATCCATTCGTCGATCTGGCGTTTGGTACACATAATTTGTACAGATTTGCACAACTGATGCTGCAGGCCATCAAAACCCGCCGCCGTGTGGTTGAGGTAATCCAGGATGATGAGGGCAGTATCCCCGAGGATCTGCCGGTTCTCCGTTCCAGCCCGTATCATGCCTATATCACCATCATGTATGGCTGCAACAACTTCTGCTCGTATTGCATTGTGCCGTATGTTCGCGGCAGAGAGCGCTCCCGCGCTTCTTCGCGTATCATTGAAGAAGCCAGACAGCTCTATGAAGATGGCGTGAAAGAGATCATGCTTCTCGGTCAGAATGTCAACTCTTACGGCCTTGACGTTGAAGGGGAAATCAGCTTCGCTCAACTGCTGGCCGAGCTGGATCAGATTGGTATTGAACGCATCCGCTTCATGACGTCTCATCCCAAGGATATCTCGGACGAGCTCATAGAGGTCATGGCGTCCTCTAGACATATCTGTCACGCACTCCATCTGCCTGTTCAGCACGGCAACAATCGGGTGCTCCAGTCAATGAACCGTCGATACACACGGGAGAAGTACTTTGAACGTGTTGCGCTCCTTCGCAGCAGAATCCCTGATATCAGCCTGACGACGGATCTCATTGTCGGGTATCCCGGCGAAAGCGAAGAGGAGTTCGAGGATACCTGTTCTCTGGTTGATCAGATCGGATATGACAGCGCGTTTACCTTTATTTATTCGCCCCGTATCGGCACTCGCGCCGCCGATATGCCCGATCAGATTCCGGAGGAGGTTTCTTCCAGAAGAATCCAAAAACTGATTGCCATTCAGAAAGACAGCACGCACAAGCGCTATGCCGCATATATCGGTCAGATTCACAGCGTCCTGGTAGATGAGGCGTCTAAGCGCGACGCCACTCAGATGGCTGGCAAAAATCAGTATAACATTACAGTGAATTTCCCGGGAAACAGCTCTCTGATCGGTCAGATTGTCCGTGTAAAGATCACTTCCGCAGGCGAAAGCACGCTCCGTGGAGAGTTAATTAAGGAATAATTGAGAGGTAAATCCATGAATAAGGTAATTGAATGCGCTCGCGCTCTTGGCGAGGCTATTGTTGAATCCGAAGAGTATAAGGCCATGCAGCTGACAGAAAGCGCTGCTATGAGCGACCCTGCTGTCACGGCCGCCATGTCCCGCTTCCTCGAACTCAAGGAACTGCTCGGGCAGGAAATGCGCCAGCCTGATCAGGATGCCGAGAAAATCGCAAAATATGGCGCGGAAATGGATGATGTTCAGCGGGAACTCAATGCGATGCCTGCCGTCGACGCGATGACCACGTCACGCCAGAATTTCTCTGAGATGATGAATCAGGTCAACCGTGTTCTTGAATTCATTATCGCCGGCGAAGTGCAGCAGTCCGGCGGATGCTCCGGCAATTGCAGCAGCTGCAGCGGCTGTCACTAAAGCAACATACCGCGGAGGTAAGTATGGCAAATCTGACCCCCATGATGCGTCAGTATCTGGAAACAAAGGAAAAGTATCCGGGAATGATCCTGTTCTTCCGGCTTGGCGATTTCTATGAAATGTTCTTTGATGATGCCAAGCTTGTTTCCCGTGAATTGGAATTGACGCTGACGGGGAAGAGCTGCGGCATGGAGGAGCGCGCACCAATGTGCGGCGTGCCCTTCCATAGCGCTGAAACCTACATCAACCGCCTGATTGAAAAGGGATACAAGGTGGCCATCTGTGAGCAGATGGAGGATCCAGCAACAGCAAAAGGGCTTGTCAGGCGTGACGTTGTCCGTGTTGTCACCCCCGGAACTGTCATTGAGCAAAGCATGCTCGAAGAACGGAGGAACAGCTATATTCTCTCCGTTTGTCTGGAGGGGCATCGTGCCGGGCTGGCCTTTGCTGATGTATCCACCGGCGAGTTTTACTTGTATGACATCGATAAAGCGGAAGTTCGCCTGCAGGACGAACTCCTGCGAATCGCTCCCAAGGAGATCATCGCCAACGCAGAACTGCCTAAGGGAGCGACGCCTCTGCCTGTGGACATCGTAAGCAGCAACGATTACCAGCTCAGCAAGGCAAAGACCGCCTTGTCTGAGCATTTCTCCGTTCAGTCACTGGATGCACTGGGTATTTCTTCGATGCGGCTCGGCGTCCGCGCTGCCGGTGCGCTGATGAAGTACTTAAGTGAGACACAGAAAAATGCCCTGCAGCACATGACAAAGATTGCGCCATATCATGACAGCAAGTACATGATGCTGGATCATACAGCAAGGCGCAATCTTGAACTGACGGAATCCATGCGTACAAGGCAGAAGAAAGGCTCCCTGCTGGGGATCCTTGACTATACAGCCACCGCCATGGGCGGACGTATGCTGCGCAGCTTCATCGAGCAGCCGCTTGCTGAAAAAGCAGATATCGACAAACGCCTTCAGTCTGTAACAAGACTGGTTAAAGCAGATATGGCAATTGATATGATCCGCGAACAGCTGACAGATGTCTATGACATCGAGAGGCTGCTGAGCAAGATCTCATATCAGACAATCAACGCCAAGGACTGTCTTGCTCTGTGCAATTCTCTGTCCTGTGTGCCTTTTATTCGCGATGCCCTCTGTGAGATTGCCGATACCGAACAGCTAAGAGAGCTTCATGAGATGATGGAGCCGCTGGATGATGTTTCCGATCTGCTCCGCAGGGCTATCAGCCCGGATGCGCCTGCGATCATGAGCGACGGCCACTATATCAAAGCGGGTTACAACGCTGAATTGGACAAACTCCGCGAAGCATCAAGGAACGGCGAACAGTGGATCGCAGATCTTGAGGCCAAAGAGCGCGAGCTTACTGGGATCAAGAACCTGCGCATCCAATTCAACAAGGTTTTCGGCTTCTATATCGAAGTAACTAAATCCAATTATGATCTCGTTCCATACCGCTATACGCGAAAGCAGACGCTTGCTAACAGCGAACGCTACATGACAGCGGAACTGCATGAGATCGAGGAAACCGTACTCGGTGCAAAGGAGAAATCCGTCCGTCTTGAGCAGGCATTGTTCATGGAGCTGAGGGATTATCTGTCCGCTCAGATTCCGCGTATTCAGCGGACTGCAGCAGCCCTGAAAACACTGGATGCACTCATTTCTCTTGCGGTTGCAGCTGTTCGAAATCACTATGTCTGTCCGTCCATCACAGAAGACGGTGTTATCCGGATCGAGAACGGCAGGCATCCTGTCGTTGAGGATGGGCTTGGCAGTGATGAGCAGTTCGTACCAAACAGCACAATGATGGATAATCAGGATAACCGCATGCTGATTATCACCGGCCCCAATATGGCAGGTAAGAGCACTTACATGCGTCAGGTCGCGCTGATTACGCTGATGGCACACATGGGCAGCTTTGTTCCTGCCGACAGCGCGTCCATCAGCACAGTCGACCGCATTTTTACCAGAGTTGGTGCATCGGACGATCTCGCAAGCGGCCAGTCCACCTTCATGGTAGAAATGAATGAAATGGCGCATATCCTCAGAAGCGCCACGTCACGCTCACTGATTGTCCTTGACGAAATCGGCAGGGGAACAAGCACTTTTGACGGCTTGAGCATTGCATGGGCTGTCGTTGAGTATCTGGTTGATGCAAAAAGAATCGGCGCAAAAACGCTTTTTGCAACGCATTACCATGAGCTCAGCGAACTGGAGGGTCGTCTTTCCGGTGTAGTCAACTACCGCATCAGCGTCAAGGAGCACGGCGAAGATGTCATTTTCCTGCGTAAGATAGAACGCGGCGGCGCAGACAAGAGCTTCGGCATCCATGTCGCGCACCTTGCAGGCCTTCCGCGTCCTGTGATCATGCGCGCTCACGAAATCCTCGCCCGGATTGAAGCAAATGATGTCAACCAAAGCAGCATTGGTCAGAATATCCTCGGTACAGACGAAGAACGACTGCCGCAGCAGGTTGGTTTGTTCGAATCCCCGGCAATGGATCTGATTGAAGAACTGAGGTCAATCGATGTGATGGCCATGACGCCTATTGATGCGCTGAATACACTTTTCTCCCTGAAGGAGAAAGCCAGAAGAATCTGAGAATTAATATATACAAGGAGGGATGCAGCCATGGAAGAGAGACCAATTATCCGGCTTGACAATGAGATTATCGGAAAAATCGCAGCCGGAGAGGTTGTCGAAAACCCTGCATCCGCAATCAAGGAGCTTGTCGAGAACAGTCTTGACGCTGGTGCGACTTGTGTCACTGTTGAGATTCGTGATGGCGGCATCACCTACCTTCGTGTTACCGATAACGGTCATGGTATCCGAAGCAGAGATGTCCGGCTTGCCTTCGAACGGCATGCAACCAGCAAAATCCGGAAATCAGAAGACCTTTTTAACCTTCGTACGCTCGGCTTCCGTGGTGAAGCATTGGCGTCCATCGCCGCTGTATCCAAGCTTGTACTGACAACCCGGCACCGCGCTGAAGAGACCGGCACCCGTGCGATCAACGAAGGCGGTACTTTCAAGAGCATCACAGAGGCTGCAAGTCCTCAGGGAACGACCATTGTTGCGCGCGACCTCTTTTTCAACACGCCGGTTCGTCTTAAATTCCTGAAAAAGCCTGTTACAGAGGCTGCAAAGGTTGCTGACGTCATTGCCAAGATGATTCTGGCACATCCTGACATCTCTTTTCGCCTGATTCATAATGGTAAACAGGTGTATTCCAGCTCCGGCAACGGAGATTTACGAAGCGCCGTATTCTGTCTGTACGGCAGGGAAGAAGCCAACGGTATGACGCCGGTTCACTCCGAAGGCGCAGTGTCCGTCAATGGTCTGGTTGGAGTTGGACCGAATGCCCGCTCCAACAGGGCAAGGCAGACCTTCATTGTGAATGGAAGAACAATCCGGAATCCTGTACTGACGCAGGCTCTGGAAGAGGGCTGCCGTGAGCGCGTAACCATCGGACATTACCCGACATGTGTGCTGAACATCCAGATGCCGGTTTCCATGGTCGACGTCAACGTACACCCAAATAAGCTTGAAGTACGTTTCAGCGATGAGCGACTGATCTTCACAAGCGTCAGCGGGGCAATCGCCGATTGCTTTTCTGCTTCGAAACTCGATGCAGCTCCTGCACTTTCGCTGAATGCCGAAAGGGTTGTTGAGAAGCCAGCCGTCAATCTGGTCCAGATAATCGATACGCAGACAGAGGAAGGCAAAGAAGCGGCGCGCTCCTTTACCGCTGGCAAGGATTATCCTCTGCATGCTGAACCCAGCGCGACGCCCGTAGATGTACCGCGAATCAGCCCCGCATTCAATTCTGCGGCAGCGAAATCAGATGCGCTGCCGGCATCCGACAGCGTCCCAGCGTCTCCGGCAGTCAATCAAGAACAACACACGCAGTTTTCTTCTTTCGTAACGCAGTATTTCGGGGGAGCGGTCCTTCGCGAAGCATCTGTCTCGGCGCCAAACAGTGATATACAGTTTTCCAAGCTCCCAGGCAGCACAGCTTCCATAGAGACGACAGTGCAACAGCCTGAAGATGTCGCGACAACAGCAAGACCCGAAACACCTGTACCGTCCCAAGAAGCTGCATTCGTTCACGAGCCGGAGCAGCAATCTGTGCTCAATGCTCACGACGACAACGATCTGGGTGCTGAATTGAGCGGCTACAGGATGGTTGGTGTTGCCTTTGATACCTATATCATCCTTCAGAACGACAAGCAGATGCTCTTCATCGATCAGCATGCTGCTCACGAACGAATTCTATACGAAAGACTCATGCGTGAGATTGACCGGGGTGCAGGTTCACAAGTACTGTTGGTTCCTCAGATCGTGCATGTAACACCGCAGGACGCAGCAAAGATTGAAACCTACATACAGGAAATCAGGGACGCAGGTTTTGATGTTGAACCCTTTGGCGATCATGCGTATACCATCCGGGCTGTACCCAATGTACTTGGTGTTCCGCAAACCCGCTCCGCTTTCCTTGACATGGTAGATCACCTTGGGGAGCTTCGCGTTCTTTCAACGCAGCAAAAGCGGCGGGATGCAATACTGCAAATGGCATGTAAAAAAGCAATCAAGGGCGGTGATAAGCTCACCATGGAGGAGATTAAGCCTCTTCTGATGGATATGATCCGCACCAATGCACCGCCGACATGCCCGCATGGACGCCCGCTTGTCATCACGCTGAGCAAAAACGACCTTGAAAAACGCTTCAGGAGAATCAACGACTGATGAACAACCATACTGCCCAAAGACCATTCGTCTTCGCACTGGTCGGGCCGACAGGATCCGGCAAAACCGCTGCAGCAATCAGAATTGCCCAAGAAATCAATGCTGAGATCATCTCCATGGACTCTATGCAGATCTATCGGGGTATGGATATCGGCACAGCAAAGCCTGATCAAAGCGAGCTGTCCGCGGTCCGCCATCATATGATTGACATTACTGATCCCCGCGATTTGTTTACCGTTTCCGCATACCGCGATATGGCTTTCGAATGCATTGAGGATATTCGTGCGCGAGGGAAACATGCGCTGTTTGTCGGTGGAACCGGTCTCTATCTGCAGGCAATCAGTTATGAACTGAGCCTTGGTGAGAATGGAGCAGATACGCTTCTGCGGACGAGACTGCATGAGATTGCTGCCCAGCCGGGAGGGGAGAAGCGGCTTCACGATATGCTTCGCGCAGTCGATCCGGTAAGCGCAGATAAGCTTCATCCCCATGACATAAGACGTGTAATCCGGGCATTAGAGATTCATGAATCCACCGGAAAGGCAAAAAGCGAGCAAAAGGACGAAGGCCGCAAGCCGGGACCGTATGATGTTCATGTATATGGCTTGACTATGCCGCGCGAGCAGATGTATGAGCGTATCAATGAGCGAGTCGACAAAATGATGCGCGATGGTCTGGTTGATGAGGTTATGCGGCTTCTGGAAGCAGGAGTAGAGCCATGTAAAGAAGGCGGGGCTATGCAGGCCATTGGTTACAAGGAAATTGTTGCAGCCCTGCGCGGCGAGATTTCCATGGATGATGCTGTTGCGTTGATTAAGCAAAGCTCAAGGCGTTATGCCAAGCGGCAGTGGACTTGGTTCCGACGCGATCCCAGAACAATCTGGTTCGATTGGTCGCAATACAAAGCACCGGACGATCTCATTCATAGTCTTCTTGTAACGATGAAACAGGATCTGGAAGCTGAATAATCACACCTTGCTAAGCGGCATCTGCGCGATGCCGTTTTTCTTATCTGCAGTATTCTTGGTGTTTATTCTGTCATATAGACTTGCATAAGTATTGAAACACACCAAATTTGTAAAAATCCCTTGAAGTGTATGCTGATATGCGCTAGAATATAAGTTAATCCGAAAATGGGAAAGGATTAAATGAATTATGCAAATGTTGAAAGATGCTATCCTTGAAAAGGGTAAGGCCATTAATCAGGATGTACTGCTTGTTGATTCATTCCTGAACCATCAGGTTGACGTGAGTCTGATGCAGGCGGTAGGATGTACTTTCGCTGAGCACTTCAGCGGCAGAGGGATCACTCGCGTTGTTACGATCGAGAGTTCCGGCATTGCGCCTGCTGCATTTACTGCGCTTGCACTGGACGTACCGCTCGTCGTTATGAAGAAGCAGACCTCCCGAATCATGACCGGTAATCTTCTGCAGACAACCGTGCGCTCTTTCACAAAGGGAACACAGTACGAGCTTACGGTTAAAAAGGATTTTATCGACGAAGGGGATAATCTGCTGCTGATCGATGATTTCCTCGCCAGCGGTGAAGCTGCTTTCGGTATGCTCAACCTTGCCAAACAGGCTGGGGCAAATGTAATGGGCATTGGCATTGTGATTGAGAAGGCATTCCAGGCTGGCCATCAGAGGCTGGTTGAAGCCGGTGTTGATGTCTATTCATTGGCGCGTATTAAATCCATGTCCGAAGATCACATTGAGTTCGTTGATTGATGACACAAAGGCAGGAGTTCCTGCCTTTTTTCATTATGGTAATATGCTCATTCACAAAAATGCCAGCGGTCATTTGAAATCCCTGATTTTTGATGCAAAGTATGCGAGGATGTGGTATAATAAAGCCAAATGAAGTTTTTTATGGAGGATATCATGAATACTCAGCTGCCTATCGTTCTGGCGTCAGGCTCACCCAGACGGAAAGAAATCCTGGAAACAATGGGCCTGTCGTATACGGTTGATGTATCTGATGTGGACGAATCCTTCTCTGGAGCGCCGGAAGAAACGGTCATGGAACTCTCGCGCAGGAAGGCGTATGCTGTTTCAGCGCGGCATCCGGACTCCATCATTGTCGCCGCCGATACCATTGTTTATGACAATGAGATACTCGGAAAGCCCGGGACGCAGGAGGCAGCTGCTGCAATGCTCCGCTCTCTTTCCGGCAAATGGCATAGTGTATACACCGGCATTACGATTATCAATACGAAAACCGGGAAGATGCTCAGCAGGGCAGAGGAGACCCGCGTGCATTTTGACGCTCTTACGGAGCAGGAGATTCTCCGTTATGTCCGCACAAATGATTCACTGGACAAGGCCGGAGCTTATGGTATTCAGGGCATGGCTGGCATGTATATCGATCGGATTGAAGGCTCCTATTCCAATGTCGTCGGGCTTCCAATGTCTCTGCTGCGGAATATGCTCAAGGATGTGCTCAATCCGGACTAACGCTTGATTTCAGGAGAGTAGAATGGCTATTTTTCAAATTGTTTCACCGGATATTGCAGTCGATATCGGAACGAATAATACGCGGATCTATGTGAAGGATCGGGGAATTGTCGTCAATGAGCCCTCTGTGCTTGTCATGCGCGGCGAAGGCAGCAAGAATATAGCCGCCATCGGCGATGGAGCCGACGAGCTTGTTGGGCGCTCCGGCGGCAAGTTCCGCGTTATCCATCCGCTTCGCGATGGCGTCATTGTCGATTATGAGATGGCGCAGACCATGATTCACTTTTTTGTCCGCAAAGCAATCGGTACACATCATCTCGTTCGTCCAAGGGTGGTGGTTACCATGCCCAGCGATGTCAATAAGGTGGAACGTCGCGCGGTCATCAACGCTCTGGAAAAGATTGGAGCCCGTTCCATCTATACAGTTGAGCAAGCTTTTGCGGCAGCGCTGGGCACCGGCCTTCCTGTCTATGAACCGGTAGGCAACCTTGTTGTTGATATTGGCGCCGGTACCACGGAAGTGGCGCTGGTTTCTATGGGAGGCATCGTCATTTCGCATTCTATCCGCGTTGCCGGCAACAAGATTGACGAGGCCATTTCCGGCTATCTGAAGAAACAGCACGCAATTCTTGTAACAGACCGCGTTGCAGAACAGTTGAAGATTGATATGCCCGATGTGCGGAAAGACAGCAAAATCGAGCACATTGCTGTTGTCCGCGGTCGTGACATCGCAACAGGCATGCCGCTGACCGTTGATGTCAATATGGTTAAGGTAAGCGAAGCGATTCAGGATATCCTCAAAGAGATTCTCGGAGCGATTAAGTGGGTGCTTAGCCGTATCCCGCCTGAGCTCGCAGCAGACATCCTGCAGAATGGAATCTATCTGACCGGAGGTTCTGCAGCGCTGCCGGGGCTCGATGCTATGATCGCAACCGAATTCGGCGTACCCGTTTCTGTCGCGCGCGACGCAGGTGAGTGTACGACGCTCGGTGCCGGATATATGGCAGACCATTATGATATGCTTAACAACGATGAAAAAGCGAAATCCTGATCCCAAGGAGCGGAATCAACATGAGGAAAAAACATCCAATACTCTTTAGGTTTATACGAAGAGCGATCATCATCATCCTGCTTGCTCTGATGGTCCTCACCGTCTATTCTCAGTCCAGCGGGTTCAAACTCTCTCCTGAGGGCATCTTTTCTTCGTTGATCACACCGCTTCAGGGAGTGACTTCAAGTGCTGCGCAAGTCATATCCGATTATCTGTATCGTGTGAAGCTCCGGAGCAACATTGAATATGAATACAATCAGCTGAAGGCGCAGAACGATGAGCTGATGCTTAAAGCTATCCTCTATGAAGAATTGGAGGAGGAGAACACGCAGCTGCGTGCACTCCTTGGCGAGTATGAAGCCCGAGCCTCTATGAATCCCGTTCTGGCCCGTGTGATTGCCAGTGAATCCGGCAACTATTTCTCCACATTCACCATTAATAAGGGCAAGAAAGACGGCATCAATACGCAGATGGCTGTCATTACTTCCGCCGGACTTGTTGGATATGTTTATGAGGTATTTGACACGACCTCAAAGGTTATTACGATCATCGATGATCAGGCCAGCCTCGCCGCTCTGATTGAGAGCAGCCGTGATCAAGGTGCAGTAAAAGGCACTCTTGGCAGCAACGGCGAACCGTTGTGCAGAATGTATTACCTTTCTGCAGACAGCGTACCGCGTCCCGGTGATCGCGTGATCACATCCGGTGTCGGCGTCTCTTTCCCGAAAGGTTTGCTGATCGGCTATGTCCGCGAGAGTACGCGCGCCATTGAAGACAATAAGCACTATATCGTCATTGAACCGGCAGCTGACTTTGAGCATATCGAAAATGTGCTCGTTCTCCGCTATTATGCAGAGGTCGAGGAGATGCCGGATAATTATGACAATACTGAAATCATCATTGCGCCGGTCGCGACTGCCAGGCCGCAGGCTGTCATTGAAGAGGAACGTTTGAATGCATCGACACCGGTTCCGCTGCCTAACGCTCCGGGCAGAGTCACGCCTGAGCCTACGCAGGAGCCTGTGAACTTCATTATTGATGAAGAAGCCATGGGCAGCCTTGCAGAGCGATTCGTCGAGGTTACGCCATCTCCTGTGCCAACGCTTGAACCGACGCCCGAACCCACCATCGATCCTGATCTGATCGCAACTGAGGACGATGGCTTCCCCGAGGATCTCTGATGAGAGGTGAACATTTGTGACAAGAGCGCTTCGTCTTCTGCTGATAGCCATTCTCGCCTGCATTATTCAGACGACAATCGTTGGCTATTTCAGAATTATCGGCGTCGCGCCGGATATGATGATTGCTTTCCTGGTCGCTCTGACACGGCAATGCGGGTCGTATGGCGGCTTCTGTATGGGATCAGTCATGGCGATGTTCTATGATGCAAGCGTAGGCTATGCGCTTGCCATCAACCTCGTCGGATACACATTTATCGGATGGTTCGCACCGTCTCTCAGAGAGCACGTGTTCGGCAGGCTCTTCCGCAAGCTGAAGCATAAGAGCTATCTTGAAATGTTCTTTACAGGCTTTTTCCTGACAATGATGAGAGAGATTCTGTACATTGGATATCTCTTTCTGATTGGCTCGGAACAGAATCTGATGACATTGATTCGTATGCTGGTCTGCTGCGGATACACAGGCGCTATGGTGATTCCGGCGGACCTTATCATCCGCAGAATCCTGAGGAAGAAAAAGAAAAAGCAGAGCGATCTGATCGATGACGACACTACAGCATCCCAGCGCACGCAATCCGGAGGGGTTGATACACCGTGAGAAACAAGTACTATAAGCGCTATTATTTCATGGCCGGTTTCATTGTATTTCTGTTCGGCGTTCTTGTCGCACAGTTATTCAATCTGCAGATTCTTGGCTACGAAAAAAACAGCCAAAGCGCTGAAACCCGAAAGACAAAAACCATCACCAGCCAGGGTTCGCGCGGCACCATCATGGACAAGAACTCTATGACGCTGGCCTATGATAAGCAGATCTATAACGTCCAGTTCTATCGGGATCCCAACTTTGTTCCGACCGAAAAGGATGAAAACGGCAAAACCGTCAGTCAGTTTGTGCTCTATACGAATGCAATCATTGATGTCATTGACATCATCGAACGCAACGGCGGCAAGCTGAATACAAGTTTCTCGCTTAAGCAGGACGAAATGACGGGGATGTGGGTCTTTGTCTGGAATAATAATGACTACACGCTTTCTCAGCAAGCAGCCCGCGAAGAGATGTGGCGGAGCAATTTCTATGTTGCCAGTACCACACGCTATCCTCAGCAGGAGCTTTTCAATACCCTCTGTACCAAGTACAGAATTCCTGAAGATCTGAGTATTGAGAAGAAGCTTCAGGTGCTTGGCGTATGGGAAACCATGCAGAACAATGCATTTCTCTCTCAACCGATTACAATTGCATCCAACGTCAGTTGGGAGGCTGTCATTGAGATTGAAGCAAAAGCACTGACGCTCCAAGGGATATCTGTCTCAGTCAGCAGTCAGCGTGTATATCCCAATGGTACGCTTGCATGCCACGTTGTTGGCTATATCGGTAAGATCCAGAACTATGATACCTACTACAGCACATATAAGGACAAAGGATACGCGCTGTCTGATCTGATCGGCCTTGACGGCGTGGAAAAGACCATGGAAGACTGGCTGTCCGCTTGTACTACGCAGAGGGTAGGGAAGCGTGTAGTCGAGATTGACCGCTACGGCGCTATCAGCAGAACGCTCTCCACAACTGAAGCCACAGATGGCAACAGCATCAAACTGACCATCGACTCTAACCTCCAGCGCGTGGCGGAGACAGCCTTGGAAGAAAACATCAATATGATCCGCGACGAGCAGGAAAAGCTGCTCAACAACGATACATGGCTTGACATGAATAAGGTGGAACTTCAGGGCACAACGCGTGATTTCGATTCCAATCCGATTGAATTGGCCGAGAAGGGCGCTGTCGTTGTGATCGACATGACAGGCCGTGTGCTTGCTCTTGCCAGCTATCCGCCCTATGATCCAAACGCCTTCATTGTCGGCGGCGATGCAGCAGCCAATGTTCTTCTGGATTCGCGCAATCCTCTGGTTAATTATGCCATTGGTTCCCGCGATACTCCCGGCTCTATTTTTAAGATCGTCACTGCCACTGCCGGCTTGACCAGCGGTCAGCTGACCATGACCGAAACCATCAGCGACGGCGGCAAATTCACCCTTTATGACAAGAGTAACCCACCTCAGTGCTGGGTGAATCAGAAGCAGCTGGATCGTCATGCAAACCAGACCGTCAAGGAAGGATTGACGCATTCCTGCAACTTCTTCTTTTATACCGTAGGCTCTCGTCTGTATGAGAAGACAGACGATCAGCTCTATAAAACAGCTGCACTGTATGGCCTGACCACAAAAACCGGTATTGATCTGCCCGGTGAACTTCAGGGCTATGTCGGCAGCCAGACTACCCTGTACGACAAAAACAAGGCGATCAGCGCAGCAGAACAGGCAACCTGGAGACCCTCGATCGTCTTCAACAACATCAAAAAGCATCTCATCAATGTTGGCGAAGATTACAAAATGACATTCGATGAGCAGAAGCTTAATAAGTGCGTCAAACGCCTGATGGACATGGCGGTAGACTACAATCAGGGCGACTGGCTTCCGGAGATCCGCACGATCCTCATGGAGGAACTGGACATGCCCCGTGAGCTTGTTTACCTGCAGATTGTTGCCGGTGATACGTACATCATGCTCAACGAAATCAAATGGGGTGGTTCTGAGGCCATCATGTGCGCCGTCGGTCAGTCCGTTACTGCTATTACGCCTGTAGCCATCGCCAGATATATCGCTGCTGTCGCAAACGGTGGTAAGGTGTATGATCTTCGACTTGTTGATTCCATTATTTCTCCGGACGGTGAAGTGCTCAGTCAGAGTTCGCCGATTCTGGCTTCCACGATTGAAGGTGAAGGCGTACAGGATTACCTTGCCTATATCAGGGAAGGAATGAAAGGCGTTGCTGAGGCTGACGGTACGGCCGCACGGTTCTTCAGCGGCAGCCAGTACGCTGATGTAAGAGAGCAGATCGCAGCAAAGACCGGAACAGCCGAAAAAACAAAGATCGACCTTGAGAATAATGCGTGGATGGTTGCATTCGCGCCATACGACAATCCGGAGATCGCCATTTGTGTCTATATTCCGCACGGTTACAGCGGATCCTACTGCTCGATAACGGTCCGTAACATCGTCGACTATTATCTGGAGCACAGGCAGCTTGATCAGGCGGATTTCATGGCTCCTTCGAATTCTCTCGCATACTGATTATTACTTATTACGGAGAACAGCTATGGGCAAAACGATTGCCGTCTGCTCAGGCAGCGGCGGAGCAGGAAAGACAATGATCGCTGTTTCTGTTGCCGTCGGCGCAGCAAAACGGGGCAAGAAAAGCATTCTTCTGGATGCATCCGGTGTATCACGAGCAGCCGACTTGATATTGGGCGTCGAGAGCCTTGTCTCTCTGGATCTTGCAGATGTTGCCGCAGGGCAGACGTCGGTCGATTCCTCGATTTATCCCGTTTGCAGATACCAGCACTTGTATTATGCATGCGCTTCTCTGTACGACAGCACGAATCTCGCAGATCTTCACAGCATACTGCTGATCCTCCAGTCTATGTGCGATCTCCTTGTCATCGATATGCCGTCAGGCGTCATTCACCCGGGCAAGGATATTCTATGCAAGGAGGATTGCTGTGCAGTGGTGCTGCGGCCTGATCATACTTCGCTGCGTTCGTGCGAAAGGCTGCTTGCCGGCCTTCCTTCAGCAGCCCCCGAGGTCAGTCTGATCCTGAACAGGGTCAGCCGGGAGCAGCAGCGACAACAGGTTCAGTATGACGAGAGTACGGTGCAAATGATCCTGGATCGTACCGTTGCAGGATCTGTTCCGGAGGATAAGAGTATTGCTGTCAGCGCAGCAAAGGGGAGGCCCGCTATCGAGTGTGACGGCCCTGCGTGGACAGCCCTTAACAAGCTCACAGACGCTTTGCTGATTGGCGTTTAATCAGACAGGAGATGACTATATGCGTGTATCGGACAACCATTTGTCCAAAAAACACTTTGACTGGCCGCTGATTATTGCAAGCTATTTGCTTGCACTTTATGGCGTTCTTGCCATTACTATCGCAAACTATGATCCCACTCTCGGCTCAGACCGATCTGTGCAGCAGCTGATCATGGACGCCAATAACGGCAGGCTGCAGCTGCTGTGGGTTGTTTTGAGTATTGCGGTTGTTGCGGTCATCATGTCCATCAAGTATGAATACATCGGAAGACTCTGGCCGCTGATTTATGCTGTTGACATACTTCTGTTGTCATTTGTTCTGACCACAGCGCGTATTAACGGCGTCAGTGGTTGGTTCCAATTCGTTGACCGCACATTCCAGCCCTCCGAGTTGGCAAAGGTTGCACTGATCGTTACGCTTTCTAAAGCATTAACAAGATTCCCCGACAAACCTATTCCGACGCTTTCCTATTTCTTTACCATTTGCATACATTTCGGTATACCTGCTGCGTTGATTGCCGCGCAGCCGGATATCGGTACGCTGATGGTCTTCTGTGTTATCTTTGTAGCACTGCTTTTCGCCTCGGGTTTTGAGCTCCGCTGGATGTTCCTGCTGGGCGGTTTGGCGTTAGCAGTTCTGCTGCCCATAATCTTCTATCTGAGCTCGACGAACAACTTCCGCTGGCTGCGTCTCGTTGCTTTCGCAAATCCGGAATCTGATCCGACCGGCAGCAGTTACCAGATTATCAATTCCAAATTGACCATCGGCTCTGGCGGACTATACGGAAAAGGTGCATGGGCCGAGGGAACGCTCACACACCTGAATTACGTCCCTGAAAACCATACCGACTTTATTTTCTCAGTTGTTGGTGAAACGCTCGGTTTTACCGGATCCCTCTTCTTACTCTTTCTGTATGCTTTCATCATTCTTCGCATGCTCATGCTCGCTTACTACACGAAGGATAAGTTCGGTCAGTTGATTATCATCGGCGTCATGGCCATGCTTTTGTTCCACGTATATGAGAATGTTGGGATGTGCATTGGTGTCATGCCGATCACCGGTATTCCGCTTCCCTTCATCAGCTACGGAGGAACCAATCTATTCGTGAATATGGCTGGTATTGGACTCGTCATGAATGTAACAGCCAACAAGAGTTCTCTGGATATGCACGAAAAAGCAGCCATGCAATCGTCCTGAATATGCGCCCATCCGCATAGCCTTTAGCAGAAACGGATGGGAGTGATAGAATGGGCGAAGACAATTGCCGGATCATTGTTGCAGAAATGACTCCACAGAGAAAGCTCTCCTGGAGCCAGTACGCAAATCATCAGAATAAGCAAAAGCAGCAACACAGACTCTTCCTAGCTCTGTTTGCTGTTTTTATTCTTTCTGTAAGCGTGTTATCGATCAACGGAAAGGACAGGATGCTGACTGTTATGAGCCGGCTGACCACTGAATTCGAATATGATGAAACACTTGGACGACTTCAATTCGTAAGCAACATCCTGCCGGAAAGTGCAATGGTCTTTCTGCAGAACGATACTGCTGTTTCGCTCGTCAATCCGATCGATGCAGTCGTCACACATATGTGGAAGCCAGATGAACCATGGATCGAATACAACGGCGTCAATGATGCACTATCCGCAGAAGCAGGTGAGATCATGTCCATTGTATCGAAACGAAACGGGGAGAGTACCGTCCGTATACTTCATAGTAACGGCTATGAATCGATTTACAGCGGTTTACAGCGCCTGAACGTCAAGGAGGGGGATCGCATTGACAAGGGAGAAACCGTCGGCCAAACGGCAGTTTTCTCGTCGTATGAGCTCAGGAAAGACGGAATGTCTGTAGAGCCTTTCTTTTCAGGCAGAGAGGAAGTCATACTGTGAAACTCCGTGTTTCTCCATGGCTTGTCATGTATTTTCTGACGATTGCATTGCTTGGTTCATGGCAAAAATGCCTATGTGCAATCGCTGCTCTTGCCATACACGAAACAGCCCACGTGCTTACATCCTTGCTCTTTCATGAACGGATTGCTTTGATTTCGCTGTCTCCCTTTGGCGGAGCAATTGAGTTTGACAGCAATCAGTGCGCAAAAAAGGGAATGCAAGGTGTATTGATTGCTCTTGCAGGACCAGCCGCAAATTACACCGCAATTCTTTTCATTACCGCACCTCAGATAACACGCCTTCTTGGTTTTCAATGGACTCATGAATTGCTCATAACCAATCTCTCGATGCTGATCCTGAATCTGATGCCCGCTCTGCCATTGGATGGCGGCAGAGCGGCTTTCTGCATCGGATACTGCTTTCTGGATATCACGCTTTTAAGCAGAATACTCGCTCTGAGCGGCGCTTGCGTCGGCATTGCGCTTATATCTCTTGGTTTGTTTGCAGCGCTCACAGAAGGCATTATCAATCTCTCCGCATTCATTGTCGGCGGATGGATCATTGCTGCAGCATCAAGATGCAGGGTAACGCTTCTATACGAAAGCAGACTTGCCGTTCTCCAGGAGCGGTCTGCAGCCTGCTGCAAGGCTCATCGAAGAATCGCACTGTATCAGGCATCCGCAGACACTGACGCACTATCAGTGCTGCCTGATCTCAGGAATGACCAGTACGCTCTGTATTATCTTGAGGATGCGAAGCAGGGGAGCTGCCTGATCAGTGAATCAATGCTGCTGCATGCATTGATTATGGATCCTTCCATCAAGATGTCTGATGTTGCCGCCGTTGATTCAGAGAATCACGCGGTGTCGTTATGGAATACAGGAGAAATTACTGATAAATCCTGACTTTATGCTTGAATCCTGACGCATAGTGATATACAATGATGTGGTGATAAAACATAGAGAGGAACAGAATCATTTTGAGTGGCAATATGATCAATCAGCAAGCGAACCCGCTTGCTGAAATGGATATCAGCAATGAAGTCGTGCGCGCCTTTGACTGGATGGGCTTCACATCGCTTACGGCTATACAGACAAAGTGCATTCCCCTGATGATGGATGGACATGACATCATCGCCATCGCGCCTACCGGCACAGGAAAAACACTTGGATTTGGCATTCCTATGCTGGAATATGTGAATCTGGACGATTCCAATGTCCAGGAGATCGTTCTTGCACCTACGCGCGAACTGGCACAGCAGATTGCTGATGAACTCACAAATCTGGCACACTTCATTAAGGGGATGAAGATCGCTGTGATCTACGGCGGTCAGCCGTTTATCAAGCAGCTTCGTGCACTGGAACGCAAACCGCAGATCCTCGTTGCGACACCCGGTCGTCTGCTGGACCATATGCAGCGGGGGAATATCAAGCTTAATTATGTTCACACCATGGTTCTTGACGAAGCCGATGAGATGCTGAAGATGGGCTTTATTCAGGACGTCGAGAAAATCATTGAGAGCGCAGATCCGAATCGTCAGCTTGTCATGTTCAGTGCAACGACTAATCAGGATGTTATGACTGTCTCCTGGAAGTATCAGCATGATCCTATCGAGATCGTTGTTCATGCCGAAGCAGAAAATAAGCCGAAGATCACGCAGTATGTGATCGAATCAGATCAAAAAACAAAATACGATCATCTGCTGTATCTGTTGGATTCCGATCAGTACAAGCGCATCATGATCTTCTGCAACACGAAGGATATGACTGCAAGGCTGTGCGAAAGGCTTAAGAAAGCTGGATACAGCGCAGAGTGTCTGCACGGAGACGTTCGCCAGTCTCAGCGCGATAAGGTTATGGCCGGTTATCGGAAGGGCGAATTCGAGATTCTGGTTGCTACTGACGTTGCGGCTCGCGGTATTGACGTCGACGATGTTGAGGCTGTCTTTAACTATGATCTGCCAGATAAGCAGGAGTATTACGTCCACAGGATTGGCCGTACCGGCCGCGCAAAAAAGGCTGGCGTCAGTTTCTCTTTCGTCAGTTTCAGAGACAGCATCCGTATGGACGATATTCAGAAGTATACACATACCACGCTGATTTCGCTTGTCTTTGATGAGTTCGATACGCTTTGCTTTAAGGACGATATGCGGCCTTTCCTGCAGGATGCGTGACACTACTCGTTGTTATCAGAAGCAGAGGAGATCCATCTCTTCTGCTTTTATATATGTGTATCAACAGACCGAATCGCGGAAAAAAATGAAAAAAGAGATTGCACTGCGATACCTTTTATGTTATTCTATAGACAGATACAGCCATACTGTATCGTATGATGAAAGCGAGGTATTCCGCCATGAATGATATGGAAATGATGGAGAATGATAACATCATTGTACTGACCGATGAGGATGGCGTTGATGTTGAGTTTGAGTTCTGCGCCTCTGTCGAGTACGAGGGCAATGAGTATGCCGTTCTCCTCCCGACCGAGGATGACGACGGCGAGGTTGTGATTCTTCAGGTGATGGAGGATGAGAATGCTGATGAGGATGACGAAGTGACCTACATCGGCGTTGAAGACGACGAGATTCTTCAGGCTGTCTTCGAGCTCTTCAAGGAGCAGGCTGGCGACGAGTTCGACTTCGAGGACTAATCTGCATAACTATTAAGCCGTCGGCTATATGCCGGCGGCTTTTTTGTATCATCATCAATATTCATCATCAGATTCTTCGAAACAGGCTCACCACTTTACCAAGTATCTCTACATGGTCTGTCCAGATTGGCAGCATATCGCTATTCTCCGGCTGAAGACGGAAGCCGTTGTGATCACGATAGAATCTCTTTACAGTCGCTTCATCGTCAATCATTGCAACAACAATCTCACCATTTTCGGCCTCTTGCTGACGACGAACAACAATATAATCGTTATTCAGAATGCCAGCTTCAATCATACTGTCCCCGCGAACGCGAAGGATAAAATGCTCTCCTTCACCAGTAAGCGAAGAGGGCAGGGGAATAACGTCCTCCACTTGCTCAAGTGCAAGAATCGGCAATCCAGCTGCAACGCGCCCAACAACCGGGATATCATGAACGTCATCTCGTACCGCCACATCCTCTTGCTGAGGTCTGTAGGTTTGCCCCAGACCCATCGCTCTGGGCTTCATGGCATCACGATGGAGCAAGCCTTTCTTCTCAAGCCGCATCAGATGCCCATGCACAGTAGATGTAGACTTCAGTCCAACAGCCTCTCCGATTTCTCGTACAGACGGAGCATACCCGCGCTGCTCAATTTCAGATTGTATGTAAGCCAGAATCCTATTCTGCGTATCTCCACGCTTACCATTATGAGCACTCATTCAGGCACACCCTTTCGCATACAACGATTTACTGATTACATTCATATTATACCATATCACTTGATGGACTAGCAAGAACAAACAAACACATGTTCTCGTCTATTTCAGTTGAAGCATCACAGGATTCGTGGTATAATCCATTTAGCGATAAACGCGGAAGGAGGGGCATTCATTATGCAAATCAAGCAGTGTGTGCTGTACGATCGTGAGTGCATAGAGTGCGGGGAATGCAATCTTTGTGATCTTGATCCATCCAAGGTTTGTGACAACTGCGGTAAGTGTATCGGCCTTGATGGCGGTCTTGAGTACCGCGCGATCAAAGTTGATGGCATCATTCGTGAAGATATGGATCCCGCTGAATATCTTTATGATTAAAGACAGGCTGAACAGACAGCCTGTCTTTTTTATTGGGATTCTTTATTACTGGAATTGTGGTCCTGGCTTTCTTCCCGAAGAACCGTCTTCTGCGCAGCAATTCTCCGATGATCTTCTGCAATAGCCGCATAATGCCGTCTGGTTGTATTGACGTCGCTATGACCCAGAACATCAGCAACCAAATAAATATCTCCGGTCTCACGATACAGATTTGTTCCGTATGTGCTTCTAAGCTTATGCGGGCTTATTTTCTTTTTAAGAGGTGCTGCCAGCATAGCATATTTCTTGACCATATTCTCGACAGCCCTCTGCGAAATACGTCTGTTCTGTATCGAGAGAAAAAAAGCATCCTCATGTCCTGGCAGCGCGCTAATCTTTAGCCTGTCCTCAAGGTATTGCTTTAATGCATCTGCGACCTCGTCAGAAAGGTACAGGATGACTTCCTTGCCGCCTTTTCGCGTAACAACAAAAGCATTCTGATCAAAATCAAAGTCATCAATGTTCAGACCAACGCATTCGCTGATACGAATGCCTGTACCAAGAAACAAAGACAGCATCGCCAGATCGCGCTTTCTTGTGACATTATGGTACTTTTTATATGTCTTAGGTAATGCATCTCCGGTTTCCGCAATGTCCAGAATTTTTGCAACCTCATCAATATCCAAACGTACAATAGCGCGTTCATGCAGCTTTGGCAGCGGAATCAGTGAGGCAAGGTTGCTCTCAACCAAGCCCTCGGCAAACAGGTATTTATAGAAAGCACGAAGTGATGCATACTTCCGCTTGATGCCATATTCATGATTCGTCATTTCTTTCGAATCAATCTGACCATCTTCAAGCGTTTCATTCTTGACATAAAGCGAGAGGTATCTGGCATATCGTTCCAGATCCTGTTTCGTGACACATCTAAGGTCCTCGACAGTAAACTCAACAATGGGTTTGCCAGAAAACTTCGGAAGCTCATCGGACAAATACTGAAAGAATATCTTCAAATCATAGGCGTAGCTCAGCCGTGTAAGCGGGCTCGTCAGCTGCTCGATTGAAAGGAAATAATCCGAGCAAACATCCGGCATCTCGCGCAGCAGTGCACGCAGCCTTTTAGAACGATCTAGACTGGCCTGTGTATGGTAGTTATTCGCCATATCCGTCTCCTCTAGCTTGTAGACTTCGTAAAACCTGTGTTTTGCGCAGTCTTACATCTGCTTCCCCATCCATCAAATCCGGTACTTTTCATGATCTATGGCATCGGATCTGTCCTGTCGCCAGCTCATCGCACCGGTTATTCCACTGATTATCCGCGTGGCCTTTAACCTTTACAATAGTCACGTGATGCGGCTGCATAACCGTCAGCAGCCATTTCCATAAATCCTGATTCTCTACCGGTTTTTTCGATGCGGTTTTCCATCCATTACGCTTCCAGCCTTCAATCCAGTTTTGTGTAAATGCATTAACCAGATACGCAGAGTCTGAATACAGCGTCACATTACACGGCTGTTTCAGCGCCGTAAATCCCTGTACAGCCGCAAACAGCTCCATTCGGTTGTTCGTTGTTTCCGGCATATAGCCCGAAAACTCCCTGATATAGTCACCAAATATCAAAACAGTACCCCAGCCGCCAGGCCCAGGATTCCCCGAACATGCGCCATCGGTATACATCTGTATATCCTTCACTTGCAGTCTCCTTGTTATATATTAATTCACTTTCTTGAGAGCTGCTCAGTCTTTATGACAGTTGCACCTACTGCATCCATCACAGTGGCCCGCAAGCCGCCTTTTTCAAGCGCATAGATTCCCTCAATCGTTGTACCGCCCGGAGAACACACCGCATCTTTCAGCTTTCCCGGATGATCTCCAGTTTCAGCCACCATTTTTGCAGCACCAATAAGTGTCTGCGCAGCCAACTCATAGGCAACTGCTCTGGGCACGCCGTATCTCACTCCGCCATCTGCCAGCGCCTCGATAAACTGATACACAAACGCAGGTCCGCATCCGCTGATGCCGGATGCCGCGGTATAAACATGATCCTCTACAACAGCCACTTTACCGGCACACTCAAAGACAGACCGTGCAAACGCAAATTCATCCTCTGAACACGAACATCTGCTGCTGATCAGGCTCATTCCCTCTCCTACTGTAAGCGGCGTATTCGGCATCACACGAACAAATCTTGTGCTCTTCGGCAGTGCAGCCGCCAGCATGTCATATGTCCAGCTTGCTACAATCGAGATGACAAATTTGCCGCCTACGCTGTCATAGATTTCTTTTAGCACTCCGGCTGTATATACGGGTTTGATGGCCAGAACAATACAGTCACAAGAAGCAGCCAGTTCAGCATTGCTGCGGAGTGTATGAATACCCATGGCATCAAACTCTCCGCTGAGTTCAGGTCTCTTTCTGCTGATGTAAATATCCTTGGCCTGGGCTTTACCAGACTTGATCATTCCTCTGATAATTGCAGATCCCATATTACCAGCACCAATAAAACCGATCTTCATCGCTCCTCATCCCTTCTCTATTCTCTATTAGGTATTCTATCGGATTCCGGCTGATGCGTCAATGCTTTCGTTTGAACATGACGTTTCTCTTGCCTCGTTTTTCCCTCAGATCAGCATCATAATAATAGAAAAACCGGACGATTAATCGTCCGGTTTGGTGCGGGAAACAGGACTTGAACCTCTTACCACAAGCCTCAAACCCCTTGATTTATAAGGGTTTGCAAAATCCTGTGTCATGAGTTGTGTCATGAGTCCAATTTCGAGCCTTCCGAGCATTCGCCTCTTAACATATA
>JAGBBE010000034.1 GCA_017938645.1 Clostridia bacterium | reverse complement strand
TCTCAAGCTACAATCCGATCAGTGTTGCTTATGCATACATCGGCACTACTGCTCAGAAGGGCTGTACCGGTACAGTCGAGTTCCGCAACTTCAAAGTCGAAACATCAGAAACATGGACAGACTGGAGTGCTGCACCCGAGGACATTTACGGTCTTTCCAGCCGAATGAGCAACGCTGAAAGCCGCATCACTCAGAATGCCAGCAGCATCGCACTCAAGGTCAGTACCTCCACCTACAACACAGAGAAGGTCTATCGCGGCTCAACTGCGCCCACAACGCTGTATACCAACATGCTCTGGCTGGACACCTCGGTCAGCCCGAACCTGCTCAAGCGGTACACGGGCAGTACATGGGTGGCAGCAGGTGCACAGGAGGTCAAGGCCAGCGGCATTACTATTGGCCCCAATAACGTGGCGATCACCACGGAGAACTTCCTGCTCCAGTTGCTCGATCCCGGTGACAACGAAAACGTGCTCATGGAAATGAGCGCCAACGGCAACGTCGGTTTCAAGCAGCTGTATGCGGATGAGGTTATCTCCGACTCCGTTGCACAGTCCTATTCAGGTTCTTCATGGCTGTGGGTTGAGCCGTCCATTGAGACGCCGACGGAAACAGACTTCCGTTCGCTGGGCGAGGCTGTTCAGACGCTGAACAACAAGTATCTGCCGTTTGACGTGACGATCTATCTGCCGTGGGGCTGGGAAACCTACGAACCCTCCGGTGTTGTCATCCGGGGCATTTCCGGTCCGGGCAAGCTGACGATCTACGGCTACGGCGAAAACAGTATCCTCAACAGCTACATCAAGGTTCACGGCTGCTTTGCCCATATCTGTTTTCAGAATCTGTACCTCCGTGAAAGCAGAACGCTGAACGGAAGCAACCGTCAGCCGTATCTGTGTGAGGTGACGAAGTGCCACTTCGTGGAGTTCAGCGGCTGTACGCTTGATGCCAACGGCATCACATACGACTCCGTGTATGCGCGTTCCTCTCATGTTTTCCTGTACAACTGCGGCCTGTACAATGCACTGCAGGGGCTGGAATGCTATCTAGCACAGGGCAATGTGAAGGACTGCTGCGGCTCCTGCAGCTGGGCGATGGTTTCCTACGCCAGTCTGATCATTGCCAGCGGTACGGTTCCCGCAGGAAGCAGAGGCACAGGAGAGAACGGGCTTCTGTATGCTACCAGTGTCACCACCGATTACGGCACAGCCATCCCGACCGTCACGCCTGATGAAACAGGCATTCTGTATGCCACCACCACCAGATCGTGGCGCGGCAGCTGGCGAACCGATACGCTGGACGTCATTCAGGGCGTGTACTACGACAGTGGCTATAACTCGTCCCTTAACTGGAACCGAGGCTGCATGTGGTTCAGCAACGCGCGGAACCTGCTCTCGGGATGCACAATCAAGAGCGCAACGCTCACACTGCATCGAAAGACCGGTTCCGGCTCCAGTGCAGCGAAGAGTGTCTACCTGTGTGCGATCAGCAACACCTCTGCCAGTGGCACGCCCAGCATCGTGTACAATTATGGCGCCATCGGCACCATCGGTCGGGACAAGCAGGTTACTTTCTCTATTCCCGTGGGCGCTGTGCAGGGTCTGGCCAATGGCTCTTACGGCGGTCTTTGCCTGTATGAAACGCCGTACAACTTCGGCTCGTCCACCTACTCCAATGCGTACATGCGCATGAGCGGTACGGACACTAACTACGAACCCTATATCGAATGTGTATACAGCGGCAGCACGGCTGTCGGCTAAGAAGGAGGATTTCAAGTGAATATTGCTATCCCGCTGGGCGGGCAGATCCGTATGGTGATCTGCTCGTCCTTTGTTATTGCCAAGCGCAAGGACGTCACTCACTACGATCTGAGCGGCGAGAGCTTCCAGCTGACAGGCGTAACAGCTGATCAGGTCTATGTCTTTGATGACTCCGTTGCGATTACCGAGGGCATGGAAATGACGCATGACCTGATCGCACAGTCCATTCCGCTGGATCGCTTTGTGTCCGTGAGCGCAGAAGAAGCGCTGCCCAATGCAATCGGTCTGCTTCTGCGGCTGGCTGTGGCAGACGGGCGCGTGACGGACAGCGAACTGCTCCGCATTCAGCCTGCGCTGGAGGGTCGCCTCTGGCAACCGGGACTGGATGTGAAGGTTGGCGATGTGTATACCTTTGGTGCGTTCCTCTGGCGATGCCTGCAGGATCACACCACGCAGGGCACATGGACGCCTGATCTGGTGCCTGCCCTCTGGCGAAAGGTGGAGATCATCTCTGAAGATGCCGTGCGCGTATGGGCTGCGGGCATTGACTACATCGTTGGCGATGAAGTCGCTTATCCGGACGAAAACGGCACGATGTACACCTGTCAGCAGGCGCATACCTCGCAGACCGGGTGGGAGCCGCCTGTTACACCTGCGCTGTGGATGGAGCAGAATGGCTCCGGCGATGACACAAATGGCCTGATGGACGATGAGGGCCAAATTGAAGAAGCGTAAGGCCGCTCTGACGGGCGGCTTTTGCTATAAAAAACATAGGAGGATATGACTATGAGAAACTTTTCCATCGACATCATTTGGGCCAAGCTCCAGATGGCTATCGCTGCCATCGGTGGTTGGCTCGGCTACTTTCTGGGAGGTATGGACGGTTTGCTGACTGCACTGCTCATTTTCATGGTGATTGACTACATCACCGGCTTGATGTGCGCTGTGGTGGACAAGAAGCTGTCCAGCGCCGTGGGATTCAAGGGCATCTGCAAAAAGGTACTCATTATCCTGCTGGTGGGTGTCGCGCACATTGTTGATCTTCATGTGGTAGGCACCGGCAACGCTCTGCGCTGTGCTGTGGCTTGCTTCTACCTTTCCAATGAAGGAGTTAGCCTGCTCGAAAATGCAGCGCACCTTGGGCTACCCATTCCCGAAAAATTGAAGGTTGTGCTTGAACAGCTCCATGATCGCGAGGTCAAGGACAAAACGACTCAGGGCGACGGCGAATAACCGTCGCTCTTTCTTTGGAGGTATCATTATGTCCGAACGAATCAATACTCCCTTTACCAATGAACACTTCGTTGCCTTCTGCCTGTCCATGCTGGGCCAGCCCTATTGGTATGGCACAGTGGTCTATAAGTGCACCGAGTCCCTGCGCTCCCGAAAGGCAGAACAGTATCCGTCCCACTACGGCTCTAGCCGCACGTCCCGCTACAAGGATGACATTGCCAAAAAGAAGGTCTGTGCCGACTGCGTGGGCCTCATCAAAGGCTATAACTGGACGAGTGGCGGTGTCGGTGTAGTTGAATCCATCGGCACCGATAAAACCTTCTCAAGCAAGTACGGCGGCAACGGCTGTCCCGACAAGTCCGCCAACGGCATGTTCACCTACGCCAAGAGCAAGGGCTGTGTCTGGGGTACGATTGACACGCTGCCGGAGATTCCGGGCGTCGCGCTCCGTTCCGACGGTCATGTCGGCGTATATGTCGGCAACGGCTATGCAGTCGAGGAACGCGGTTTTTCGTATGGCTGTGTGAAAACCAAGGTGTCCTCCCGCAAATGGACGCACTGGTTCCAGCTTCCCTTCGTGGATTATGGGAATGCCACATTTACTGGCGGTTCCTATGTAAAGCCCGATACAACAGCGACCGAGTACACGCTCGGAACCCGTACACTGAAGGATGGCAGCAAGGGTACTGATGTAAAAGCTATGCAGGAATTCCTTCTGCAGCTGGAATACAGCCTGCCCAAGTACGGCGCTGACGGTGAGTTCGGTTCCGAAACGGAAGCAGCCCTCAAGAAGTTCCAGAAGAAGGCAGGCATCAAGCAGGACGGCATCTACGGCAGCGAATCCCATCAGGCGTTGATGGATGCTGTTGCCGACGATGACGAAGGCAAGGCTGATGCTGAACCCGATACGGATACGCCCGAGGATGTAAAGCCTGCCGATAAGCAGGTGCGCATCGTGTGCGGCAGTGGCTCTGTCAACATCCGCGTAGGCAACGATACCAAATACGGGCGCATCACTTCCGTGAAGAACGGCGCGGTATATGAATGGATCGCTACTGCTGAGAACGGATGGCACGCTATCGTGATCAACGCACAGATTGGCTGGGTGTCCGGCAAGTATAGCCAGCTGGTTGCTACAACCGAATAAAAACGCATTTTTGCCACCTGCACTGTTTTTCGACGGTGCGGGTGGCCTTTTTCGTTTTGGGATGTCCACATTACCGCCGATGCTGTCCGAACAGGAAAGCGTAAATTACTACGCCGGAGGTGTTCCGCAGGCATGGCTGAGAGCAAGAAAACCGTTGATGAAACTGTGCAGACAACAGTACCAGAAGTCTCTGAAAAGGCTGATGTGCAGCGTAAGCGCATTACGCACTCGCATATCGGTAACACAATGTATATTGTAGAATCCGTGCAAAGTCCAACCGCAGCAGAAACGGCATGCAACAAGGTCAAACGTCTCATTTTGAACAATGCGGCGCGTGCCTGATTCTCGCACACGGAATTGAGATTTATCTGAAAATTGACTCGACTTTCTCCAAATTGTGAGGTAACATACGACTGCCCCGAGCAGGGGTATACCGCACGTTTTGAAGGCTGTCGGAAAGGAGTTTGCATGAACAGGCAGCCGCGCATTGCATCCACGGAGACCAAAATCACCGCTCTCTACTGTAGATTGAGCCGCGACGATGAGCTCCAAGGGGACAGCAATTCAATCAAGAATCAGAAAAGCATCCTACAGAAGTTTGCTAATGACCAAGGTTTCCGCAACACCGAATTTTTCGTGGACGACGGTTACAGCGGCACTAACTTCGACCGCCCGGATTGGCAGCGTCTGATTGCAAAGGTTGAGGATGGACAGATTGGCGTTATCATCGTGAAGGATATGAGCCGCCTTGGGCGCGACTACCTTAAGGTTGGTTACTACACCGAGGTGCTCTTTCCCGGCATGGACATTCGTTTCATTGCCATCAACAATGGCGTGGACAGTATCAATCAGCAGGAAAGCGACTTCACGCCATTCCTCAACATCATCAACGAGTTTTACGCCAAGGATACTTCCAAGAAGATTCGGGCCGTGTTCCGGGCAAAGGGTGAAAACGGCAAGCCGCTTTCTACCACGCCGCCTTATGGTTACGTTAAAGACCCCAATGATAAAAATCATTGGATTATTGACGAAGGAGCTGCCGCTGTTGTAAGGGAGATTTTCCACCTGTGCATTTCGGGCTACGGCCCGACGCAGATTGCCAAGGAGCTGCGCAAGCGCCGCATCGAGGTTCCTGCAGAATACGGCAAGAAAAGCGGCGTGAACGTACCCTCTGCGGGCACTCGCGAGAACGATGATCCCTGCCGCTGGACGACTTCCACCGTGGTTCACATTTTGGAACGGCAGGAGTACCTTGGGCACACCGTGAACTTCAAAACGCATCGCAAGTCCTATAAGCTGAAGAAGCAGATCAAAAACGACCGTTCCGAATGGCAGGTTTTCGAGCATACACACGAAGCCATCATCGACCAAGAGACCTTTGACATTGTACAGCGTATCCGCGACGGGAGACGCCGCATTACGCCTATGGGCGAAATGCCCGTTCTCTCCGGGATGGTATATTGCGCCGACTGCGGCAGCAAACTCTACCAAGTCCGTGCCAACGGCTGGACGCATGAACAGGAGCACATGGTGTGTGCCACCTATCGCAAGAAAGGTCGGGACATATGCCCTTCGCATCAGATTCGCAACGTAGTCATAGAGCAGCTGCTGCTTGCAGACCTTCGGAGCGTTACCGCATTTGCCCGTGAGCGTGAAGCTGAATTCATAGATGTGGTCACAAAAAGCAAGGCAAAAGAAATAGACCGTAGCCTGCGGGAAAGCCGTAGAGAATACGATCTGGCCAAGACCCGAATTGCCAAGCTTGACACTATTATGCAGAGGCTTTACGAGGACAATGTCGAGGGGAAGATTAGCGACGAGCGGTTCATGCGGATGGCATCTACCTACGAGGCAGAGCAAAAGCAGTTGGAAGCTCGGATTGATGAACTGGAGGCATTCATAGCCGAAGCGAAAGAAAAGACGCTCAATGCTGAATATTTCCTGTCCTTGGTACGAAAGTACACGGATATCCGGGAACTGGATGCAGAGATCGTCAGGGAGTTTGTAGATCGAATCATTGTCCACAAAGCCGAAACGGTTAATGGTCATCGACAGCAGTGCATTGAAATCATCTATAACTGTGTAGGTATTGTAGAAATACCAGCAAGACATGAAAAAACGGCATAGCCGATATTGCTACCGACTATGCCGATTTTTTCAAGGGAATAAAATCCCTTTGGAGCCCCTTCTTTTGTTGGGGTGTTTCATTTGGGATCCGGCAACGACCTACTCTCCCGGGCCGTCTCCAGCCAAGTACCATCGGCGCTGAAAGGCTTAACTTCTGTGTTCGGTATGGGAACAGGTGGGACCCTTTCGCCATTGTCACCGG
>JAGBBE010000033.1 GCA_017938645.1 Clostridia bacterium | reverse complement strand
GGCTGGCGTGAACAAGTTCCTCCGGATCTACTATGCCAGAGCGATGGAGCTCTACAAGTAAACCGATTTGATTCTACATCATTTTTTCAAAGCCCGCAATCTGGTGGGTTAATTTAGTGTGCCCTTTTTTCGGTGCAACTCTCAGAAAAAAGTCCTTGACAAACATTAGCAAGATTCTTCTCTACGCGAAAAACAGCCACGGTGAATCCTCCGTTTCATGAAATGGTCATTATGAAAAAATGTCGAAAGCACTGAGCCATTGGCGCTACATTCGTAGTATTCTCCATGAGCACTGTGTTATTGATCCTGTGATCTTCCGTGCTGCCAGCAGATCATATCTTCTGTCAAGGCAATTACAAGAGTATAGAAAAAAGGCGCCCATTTCTGAACGCCTTCAGGAACGCTATTCATTTGACTCAAAGTATATCCTTGGCTAATTGTCACACGCTTGTGCAGCGTTCTCTGCTACACCTCTGCTAATCAGGCGTATACGACATCATCGGAATAACGTTGATCCACAGTGCAGATAAATCCCTTTTTTCTGGGAAACATGGTGAATTAACCTGCTTCTATGCGCATAGAGGGCTGTACAGCAATCCCACCATGGCATTGGTAAGGATGAGGTCGCCAGTTCGAATCTGGCTATCAGCTCCATTGAAATCACCTTCGCTTATAGACGGCGAGGGTGATTTTTTTATTGTATTGTTGGTTTTTTGAGGGCTGCTTCTGTGCGGGGACAGCCCGCTTTGTTTGTCTTTTCTCTTGACCTCGTTGCATCAAAACAGCGTTTTGTCAGTTTTTTCGTCAGTTTTCAAGGCCGTATGCGCTGGCAATCGGCGCGGCGGTGTTGGTATGCTCCTGCCGCCCTTTACATCACTTGGTCGGTGATGTAACCGGCATCATGCCGGTTTTGATGAGAAATCAGAATGACAGCCCCCGTTCAGCGCCATCCCCGAGGCTAAATACCCAGATTTCTGGCAATCATCTTAACGACCTCACCCATCACAATGGGCTTGGACAGATGCCCGTTCATGCCGGCATCCAGAGAAGCCTGCACATCCTCTGCAAAGGCATTCGCTGTCATCGCAATAATCGGAATCTGCAGGGCATCGGGGCGATTTACGAGTCCGCGGATCGCCGCAGTGGCCTCATAGCCGTCCATCTCCGGCATCATGATGTCCATCAGGATGACATCAAAGGTTCCCGGAGGATTCTCCGCAAAGGCGTGAACTGCCTGCCTTCCGTCCGCCGTCCTGGTCACGTGAGTGCCCAGCCTCTCCAGCTGAATCGTGGCAATCTCCGCGTTCAGGTCATTGTCCTCCGCCAGTAGAATCTTTACGCCCGCGAGGTCATTGCTGACAGCGGAGGAATCCCGTTTCCGGATCCTGCTGCCGTCTGTTCGCTCCATGGGAATCTCCACGATGAACGTGGAGCCCTTGCCCTTCCTGCTCTCAACGCTGATTTTGCCGCCCATCAGATCAATATACCGCTTGGTGATGGTCATCCCCAAGCCGGTGCCCTTGTACTGGGTGCGGGCGCTGTTTTCCTCCTGCGAAAACTCATCGAAGATATGTCCAATGAAGTCCTCGCTCATGCCAACGCCCGTATCGGCAATACGGTAGCGCGCAAGGATATGCTGCCCGTCCTCGACCGGCCGGTAGCTGGCCTCAAAGGTGATCGTCCCGCCGTCCGGGGTGAACTTCACCGCGTTGCCGAGGATGTTCACCAGCACTTCCCGAATGCGCACAGCATCAGCCAGCACATAGCGCGCCTCCGGCTCCTCCAGATGGAGGTGAAAGGTGAGATTCCTGTTGGACAGGAAGCCGGTGGTGACATTGACAACCGTGTTTGCCACCGCGACAATATCGACAGGAACAGGCGTATACTGAATCCTGCCGCTTTCAATGCGGCTGATGTCCAGCACGTCGTTAATCAGTGTCAGCAGATGCTCCGAACTGTCGCTGATCTTCTCCAGACAGGATTTGACCTCGGGCTTGGGATTGTGCTTCAGCGCAATATTCGTAAAGCCGATGATGGCGTTCATTGGGGTACGGATGTCATGGGACATGTTGTTCAGGAAGGTGCTCTTTGCAGCATTGGCCGACTCCGCCTCCATGCGAAGGCGGTTCAGCTCCTTGTTGCTCTCCTGCTCCATTCTCACCTTGACGGCACTTCGCTGGACGCTGACGAAGCTGATCGCCGCCAGCAGGAGCAAAAGAACCACAACCGACATGAAAATGGTCAGCGTCTTGATGGTGGACTCCATCATGCTCATGGTGCTGACCGCCACAGCTTCCGCGGGAATCAGCAGCATCAGCGTCATATCATAGTCCTCAAGCGATGTGAGGCAGTAGTAATACTCGCTTCGGTTCAGCAGGATGTTGGCAACAGCAATACCATTCTGATCCAGATGTGCTCTGACCGAATCGAAGTTCTGCCCCTGAATATACTCCACTTCCCTGAGCGCCTTGTAAACATTCCGTGCACCGATGATATCGTCTGCGTCCGCGTCGTAATAGGTCAGCGTGCCGTTATCCCTGATGATGTAGGTAGCGGCACTTCCGCCGTAGGTTGTGGTCGTATAATACTGCTTGACGGTCTGTATGTCCTTGAGCAACACAACGTGGGTAAGGCGAACCTGATTCTCTCCCATGGTAATGAGGGTGTCCAGCTCCTGGGAGAATACCAGGAAGCTTCCGTCAATGCTGTCGGTCTCGGAGACAAAGGTATGCCGCCTTTTCCCATCAACCAGATGACTGACATCATACCAGATGCCCGCAGGTCCGTCGCTCAGATACGCCGTGCCCTGCTCGTCCAGCAGCATCACCCGGCAACCATACAAATCCGTACAGAAGTCATTTTCCAGATGCGCGATATTGTCGCTCACATCGTCGCCGTTTTCGTAATAGCTCCCCTGCAGCGCGTTGTTCAGTCCCGACACCAGATTCCAATGGGTCTGAAGGCCGTTTTTCAGGTTGGCGCGGATCTGCTTGACCATCTCCTCCATCTGACAGGAGCGCTCGTCGATCGTCAGTTTCATCAGGGCTGTGCGCATGTAGCGTACGCCCCACGCCAGAGACAAAACCAGAATCAGCGCAAACACGACAGGCAAAAGAAATTTCGATGAGCGTCTCTTTTCACTCATTGGCATCCACCTCATCTTTCTTCTGCCTGCCGCGCTTGTGAAACGCAGCCTCGTATTACCTCACGGTGATGTAATCCGTGGGCGCTTCAAGCTGTCCGCCATCCTCCACCAGGCACTTGACCAAGCACGGCTCGGCCTTGAGTCCGGACGTATCCACCTGAGAAACGCCCATCTCCTCCATGACCTTGGTCATATACCAGTCGCGGTCGCCGTAGATCAGGAAGGAATAGGTCCTGCTGCGATCAAGCGCCTTGCCCTCCATGGTCAGGGCGTTCAGCCTGTAGCCGTTTTCCGTTCTGGCGATGTCCATCTCAAAGCCGCTGGACACATACAGCGTGCTGTCGTTGCAGACCGCGCCGCGGTTGTTCGTCATCGAAAGGGTCGTCTCCACAAGGGTATAGATCTGATCGCCGGTCAGTTCCATCAGTCCGGGCCAGCCGCCGTCATTCTTGGCCAGGTAACCCAGATCCTTGAGGGAGTAGTCGCCGCTGTAAATGTCGCTGGCGACGTAGCACGCCTGCATGAACACCAGATCCACGCCGTAGATCGACCGCATGGTGTTGGCAACAGCCGAGGCCGCCTGATTGCCATACTCCGGGCTAAACTCGTTGGAGTACGCGGTATCGATATGGGTGACGATCTCGGTGCCTGGTTCCTCGCCTGCCAGCTCGCCGTTGAAAGCGTCCAGCGCTTCTTTTGCAGTAGTGACCTCGCCCCTTAGGATCATCTGCACGACGTCCCTGGAGATGCGGAACATCTCATTGGAAGCCAGACGGATGTAAAGCTTGTTCTGCTCCACATAGGGCTTCAGGTTGTCCATCTCCGGCATCAGCTCCAGCGTGACGTCCTTCTTGTAGGGCACCATGTTCTTGCCGTAAGAGATGTGATCCTGTCCCTGCTGATTAACCATGGCGGTCATGATGTCAAGAATCAGCTTTTCGCGCTTGGGATCATCCATGCCCTTTTGGGCGGCCGCGACCTGGAAGGTCGGATAGGACAGATACCAGTTGTCCTTCTCCGTCTGGCCAAAGTACGGCACCAACAGCACCTCGTCCTGCCCGCGGCCGGGATAGGTGATGACGTCCGCGCCGGTGCCGCGGAACATCGCGGCCTGGCCCTCGCTGAACATGTCCTTCGGCGTCCGGTTGGGATAGGTCGCGTCCTCCTCGCTCAGGCCGACCTTCTCCATGAAATCAAAGAAGTTCTCAAAGACGGGCAGCCAGACCTCCTCGGAAAGCTCGTGGGTCGCGCCGCTCTCATACTGCTGACGCCACTTGCGCCCCTCGATGCTCGCGAGTATGGGAATCGAGGCGCCCTGGAGCACCTCCATGCAGGTGTAATCGGCAGAAAAATCCGACACAAAGCTGCGGATGCCCGCCGCTTCAAAGGCCTCGCAGGCAGCGATAAAGCTGGCGTAGTCCGTGGGCACAGGCACATTGTATTCGTCAAACAGGGTTTTGTTTATGATGATGCCGTCCACCTCCGCGCAGGTGGGCAGCCAGTTCACCGAGCCGTCGTCATAGGTATAGCTGTCCAGATACGACCCGAAATAGGTCGTCGCCAGCTCGGTGTTGCTCAGGTCATACAGATAGTCCTTCAGCAGCACCGCATCCTTCAGCGCAAAGCGGCGCACCGTCAGAATATCGGGCATATCATCGTGCTCCTGACGGAAGCGGTAGTAATCCGTGGAGTTGGTCACCAGAACAAACTGAAACTCCACCTGCGGGAACAGCTCGCACAGGTACTGGGTATAGCTGTCCAGCATCTGATTGCCCCAGCATGCGACGACAACCTTTTCCTTCGTCTCCGCCTTTGACTCGGCAGCCTGCCGCGCGGCAGTCATCGTCGTATTTCCATCCTTGCCTTTCTGACTGCCGCAGCCAGTCAGCAGCAGCGCTGTCATCACCAGCAGCAGCAACACACAAACAAATTTCTTCACCTGTTTTTCCCCTCTCAAATCCAATTTATCTTCCCCCGAAAATTCCGGCGCAGCCCGTTCGTACAGCAGTTTATATATCCTATCATGTTATAAGATTACTATTTTGAATTATACCCCTCTCTGATATATAGAGTCAAGTTTCATATCCGTTTATCCTATTCTTAACATATTGATCCTATTCCTATTGGATTCAGAAACGAGGTGTTCAATTCGCCTGAGCATATCATGGATCGTCTTGGCGAAACCATCAATCAATATTCCAAAGCAAGAAAAAACACCCAAAGACGGGTGCTTTTCCTTGCTTTGCGGTTTTGGGGTGTGCAGCTCATCGAAGTCCATCCCTTGCTAATGAAGCCCGGAGCCGCTACGATTTCTGCTAATTTTGTTCAGTTGACAGCACCTGCTGTTCATTTCGTTTCCCTGCACTATGTGCGCCATGCAGATTGGAAATCCATGAATTGTCACGCTCTGTCGGGCAAATCCTGTGCAATCGTGCGCTATTGGAGGAAAATGCGGTTCGGATTTGCGAGTTGGTTCTCCTACAATAATATGCTGCTGAAAAATGCATATCAAAAATCGTATCACAAATTGTAGGCTTCATCAAGCGCTTTGATACCTTTGACGGCAGAATCCCGCCGCGCGTGGGTATAGCGGTTCATGGTGATGGTGGTTTTACTGTGTCCTGCCACCGCTGCCGCGATATTTGCATCATAGGTTTCTTCATAGACATCTGTGATGATGGTGTGCCTGAAAGCGTATCATCCTCCGTGCGATGTGCCTGCGGATTATTCAAACGTCCTCCGCCCCGTCCACCACAAACGTCCGCGCAGGCTCATTCTCCTTCACTTCACAGCCGCCGCTCAGATACTTTGCGATGTCGAACGCATTGCGCTTGTCGGCATCCGAGAAGCAACCATCATGCGTGCCCCAGCGTGCGGAGCCATAGGAGCGTTAGGGAATTCATCCCCCGCCTGGGGACGCATCCCAGACTCCTTCCCCTTTTCGCGCTGATCAATCGTCCTGCTGAGGGCCATGTCAGTCCGGCAGCCTTCTCAACAGCGGAATCAGCACGCCGCCGATGCCGTTGCCCAGTGTGATCACTGCCAGACGCAGCAGCGCGCCGGGCGTGAACACCCCGGCAAGCGAGAGATAAAACATGTCAGCGATGCAGTGCTCAAAGCCGCAGAGGATGAACGCGCTCACGCACATCAGCAGAATCAGCGGGTGCTTCGTGCGCTTGTAGCCATCCACCGCGATGAACATCAGCAGCCCGCAGAAGACCGCCAGCACCAGCAGGCTGAACAGGCTGTCGCCGAGTTTGACCGCGCACATCGAAGATGCCCGTTCCGCAATCGCCGCGATCCGGCTGGCACGCACGGCCAGCGCGGTCAGCGCCGTACCGGCATAGTTGCCCGCCCAGATGACGGCCAGCGGGGCGATGTAGCCCGGCCCCTCGTCGATCACATAGCCCACCTTGCCGGTGAACAGATGCAGCCCATGCGCGCAGATGGCGTACAGCCCGACAGCAAACAGCACCGCGCCGACGACGCTGTTTTGTACGGAGAGGAAGACTGTGCCGCCGATGCCGATGGCCATCCCGGCGAGCAGTGCACTGAGAAAGAGCTTGAGGGTTTTCATCGCATATCCTCCTTGACGGGCAATACAAAAACCGCCCGGACTTGTTCGCCCAGACGGTCGGCATATCTCACTCAACCTCCACGTGGTCGATTCCACTTCCGTCAGTCGGTTGATGTGTTCATCATACCCAATGCGCGCGGATTTGTCAACAGCTTCTTTACTATGCCTTATCCGGGCGCGGGATGATTGAGCAGCTGCGCTGACAAGAAGAAAGAAGCCCTGCTTCCGTTTCCGGAGGCAGGGCGATTCTTATGCTTTTTTGCGCTTGAGGCCCATCAGCGTCACGCCTGCCAGCGTAAGCATCGCAAGCCACAGAGCAATTTGGCTGTTGTCACCGGTCTTAGGCAAATCGACTTCGGGCAATTCTTCCCATTCAATGACAAACGGACTCAGCGAGGAAACCCGGATGCACAAGCCCTGCTTCGTCAGTTCAAGCGTACCGTCCTGCGTGCTGAACGTTTTCACACCATTCTCATCGTATTGATGAATCGTGATGCTGTATCGGCGCATGCCGGTCTCGTCCAGCCCTTCAGGATACGGGAAGCAAAGGATGCTCTCGACAGGCAGATCGACCTTCCCTCCCTGACCGTTGGCAAGCCAGACGTCATACTTGATTTTCTGCTCCTCGATGACATCGGGGCCGTTGAATCTGAGCGTCAGATCATCCGGTATGACCGTTCCATTGGGGAAAACAAGCGTTGGCACCTTCACCGGCGGCAGGTTTCTGAACTCATTTTCACCTACGATGACGCCTCTCTTTGACGGATCAGGCGTCGGTGTCTGCGTTGGCGCAGGTGTCGGTGTCGGCATTAGCGCAGGCGTCGGTGTCGGCGTTGGCGCAGGCGTCGGTGTCGGCGTTGGCGCAGGCGTCGGTGTCGGCGTTGGCGCAGGTGTCGGTGTCGGCGTGGGCGTAGGTGTTGGCGTCGGCGTAGGTGTCGGCGTGGGTGTCGGCGTCGGCTCAGGCGTCAGCGTAGGCGTAGGAGTGATCTGAGTTGAAGTGATTGTAGCGGTTGAACTGCTCAGAGACTTTTCCCGTCCGTCGGAGTCCTTAACACTGAAGAAACAATACACACTCTTTCCAAACGAAGGGGTAAAGGAAATGGTTCCTTCAGCTGCTGAAAGCCACTGAGTGTTAACAGCGGCGTTTTCGGTTCCTGTATTTACGGTCCAATGAGAATGAATGTAGGG
>JAGBBE010000032.1 GCA_017938645.1 Clostridia bacterium | reverse complement strand
GGCGCATCCGCAGGCTGGTCAGCTGGATGGACGAGCGCCCCTGGATGGTTTACGGAACCTACATTGCTTCGCACAATGCGATTGTATTTGATTTGAACAGCGCCCAGCCCGCCATGCTCCAGATGCCGCAGGATGGCGGAAGCGGCAGACCGAGCTGAGGAGGTTGAACTAAATGGCAATGGAGAAGGAAAAACTGCTGGCGTATTTTAAGGAGCACTACATCTCCCGACAGGAGGTTCTCTATAAGCTCCCCCTGAACATATCCATCGACTCGTTCTGGCCGGAATTGCTGAAACAGCGAAAGGCAGCAGCCACGCTGCTTCCCCTGAATGATGCTTCCGGCATGCCGTTTTGGTATGTGCAGACTGATCGCATGGTTCGTGCCAGCGAAAAGCTGTGTGAGGAAGCCATGACGCAGGCAGATGATTTTGACCCGTATCGCGTACCGATGACCAGCGCAATGACAGAAGAAATGTTCTTTACCAGCTTTGTGGAGGGCGCGCAGATTCCACTTCAGGAAGCGATGGATTTTCTACAGAGAGGAACCGAGCCGGAGACCATCCAGGAGCAGATGATCTGGAATAACAGAAACGCATGGTCAGGGATGATGGGTATGCTCTACCGCCCCATGGACGAACAGTTCATCAAGTCGCTGGCATGGACGCTGACAGAGGAGATGGACAACGCCGCCCAGGATTATCGCCAGAACGACGTCCATCCCATTGCCGCCATGAATAGCGAACCCTATACCGTTCCGCCCGCTCATTGCCTGCCTGACCGGATGCAGGAATTCTACGATTTCCTTTGCAGTGCCAGCGTTCATCCGCTGATCAAGGCCTCAGTCGGGCAGGCATTCATTCTGGTGACGCGCCCTTTCCCCGAAGGAAACGAGCGGCTTGCCCGGATGGTTTCCTCCGCAGTATTGCTGCGCAGCGGTTATGGATTCTTTCGGGATATTTCAATCTCAGGCATTATCGCAAGGGAAAACTACCGATATTATAAAAGTATGTGCGAGATTCTGCGCAGCGAGAACGGCGGAGATCTTACCTACTTCGTAGAATATTATTTGGAGCTTCTGGTTCGTGCCTTAGAAGCAAAAAAGGAACGCGAACGCAGGCGTGAACAGGAAAAGAAGGAGCAGCAATTAGCCGCACATGATGAAATGCTCGAGCAGGAGAAGAAACACGCGTTGATACCTCTGGCAACGGCACGTCCTGACGATGCGGAAGAAAGTAATAATGATGATACCGCATTTGGTGAAGAACCCGAAGAAGCTGCCACAGAAGTACTGCCAACAGAAAGCCCGCCCCTTTGCAGCAAGGAAGAATATATTCAGAAAGTTCAAAGTTTTGCCGATACTTGCAAGCGAGGAGGAGTTGCGCAGCGAATGCGGGTATTGCTCAGTTTCATGGAAAGAGGCATCAGGCAATTTACAGCGATAGATTATAAAAATGAGACTGGGACAGAAGGTCGGGTACCTTATAAGGCATGCCTTGACTTTCTTCGCAAGGGCTTGGTCACGAGGGATACTGTGAACGGAATGTTCAGGTATACGCTGGCATATTGGGATGAAGAGGATGAGATTGGTGAAAACACACACTCGCCAGACTCTGACAATGACGCAGACAGACGGATTCCACTGCTTCCAAGGGCGATGGCATATATTGAGAGACTCCATGAACATGGATCAGATTGCTTTACAAGCGTCATGCTGAAAGAAGAGCTGGATATCACTTCTAAGCAAGCATATGACATATGCAGGATGCTAATACAGAAGGGCTGCGTCGAAATCATCCGCACGCTGCGCCCGATGCATTACCGTTACACGGGTTTGTCGTCGGTGGACACAGATTCCGAAAAAGAAAAAGTCGTGCAGATGCCGCAAGAGGTTCGTCCCGAGAAGTGTGATGAATTGATGATGCGACTGGATGAGATGAGCGGAGAATGTGCGACAGACCGTGATAAGCGAATTGCCCGGTTCCTGCTCAAAAAAGTGAATGAAAACCAGATGGTCTTTTATCGGGATGAGTTCATGGAGAATATTCCATTGAGCAAAAGCGTTGTAACAGGTGATCTGCGATATGCAGCAAACCTGGGATTGATTGAACGCAGCCCACAACGCATGGAAGGAACATGCCATTACGAATATCGCATATGCCCGACGCCAAAGCCAGCAATAAATACCGAAGGCCTTACTGAGATTCAGATTTCCCATCTGACCAATATCCTTCGCTATTTTGGAGAGAATGACTTTACGATTGCGCTCCTTGCGGAGAGATCGAATACCAGCCCTTCCACGATAGGTTTTCATATGGCAAATCTTTACGAACGTGGACTATTGCATATGGAACGCCGCGGCGGGCATCCTTCAATATACCACCTCATAGTCACGCCGGAATCTCATCCGGAATGCTTCTTGCAGAGCGATGAAGAAATGAAGACGCTCTCGGAAGCTGGCTCTTCAAGAATGATCAGACCTGGTTATGCTGCTTCTTCCCCTTTGAGAAGCGTTGCGATGGCAGGCGCATAGAAGATGCAGGACATGCTTTTTCAGTCGCGTTGAATGGTCTGATTTTTCGGAAGGAGATCGTTAAATGGCGCCCCTTTCGGTTGACATCAGCGCACGTTGCGTGATAATATAATAATGCCTTTAGCGGGGCTATCCCTTTGGTTGAGAAGTAAGCCGCCACCAGTTAGCGCTGGATGGCGGCTTTGCATTTTACTTGCTATGTTATTATAATTCATCCATATAGTCTACCAGTTCACCGTGAATCTCCATTATGTCATCAATGAACACAGTCTTGCCTGCAGACCGGCCATTTCCTGCGAAAAATACAACCTTGCGGTCAATGACGTCGATCTGTCGCACCTGACCGGTGAAAGCCTGATATTCGCCGCCCTCTTTCCGCGCATCCGGCACGAAAAATACAAGCGTTATTACCGGGTAATGACCGTCCTGAATCACATCATCGATCAGCGTCAGTTTCTGATCAAGCAGGATTTTTTCGTTTTCGGAAACTTCGATCTTCCTCTCGGTCATCCTGCCTGTTTCCGCAATGACGCCTTCGAAACCGGTAAGCGCAGCAAAGGGTGAGAACTGCGCTGCGCGGTCGTACAGGCTCATGTGCGGACGATCAGCTGCCTTATGATGCGGCAGCGAAATGATATCCGCATATGGATTCTGCTGTTCTAACATCACTCGTCACCTGCCTTATGGCCGCCGATCTGACCGTTTCGCTCTATGGTTGTTCCGCCCTCCATAAGGTTCATGCCTTTGAGCATAGCGTTTTTCCCAAACCTGTCCTGTATTGCGAGGGTAACGCGCTGCAGCCTGCGTTCCTTTTCCTCTGCAATCTGCCGGGCCTTCTTTTCCTGCTCAAGTGCCGCATAATCCGTAAACATGTCAAGCTGTTCAGGCTTATCCTCCGGGATTTCCGTTTCGGGGATCAGGTTGCAGGCCGCTATGTTCACGCGCCGGATGAGCAGATTCTTATCGACTACACGATCATATACGGAAAGAACAGCTTCCATGATTGCCTGCGTTGAACTGGTGTAATGATCAATATTCCCTGTGCCATGGGCATGCCTGGGCACCCTCCGTCCGTAGTGATCAACGGCAACAGGGCCGCTATATTTTTTGCCGCGTTCACCTTCGAGGCTTTCACGATCATATCCAATATCCAGTACGATCTGTTTTGTGACTACGTTCTTTCTGACAAGATCCAAAACGAGCAGCTCTGTCATTTCACGGACGATCAGCCGCCCTTTGCCAAAGTCATAGGGGCAATGAAGGACCTGCCCGGAAGAAATACTATTCGTGGAGGGACGGTATTTCTTGATAACATCTACCGTCACCGGTTCCCATCCCCATGCATGATCTATGATCAGTTCAGCGTTTATGCCGAACGTCTTATAGAGCATGTTTTCTCTGAATGGGTCTAGCGAGGCCCGTGCAACATCGCCCATAGTGTATAGCTGCATTGCTTCGAGTTTTCTGGAGATGCCGCTGCCGATGCGCCAGAAGTCTGTCAATGGGCGATGCATCCAGAGCTTTTCCCGGTATGACATCTCATCAAGTGAGGCAATGCGAACTCCATCTTTGTCGGGCTTCGCTTTTTTGGCCTCTATATCCATAGCGATCTTGGCAAGGAAAAGATTTGTGCCAATCCCCGCTGTTGCTGTAATGCCTGTATTGTATAAAACGTCGCGCACCATTGTCATTGTCAGTTCATGTGCGGTCATGCCGTAAGTGTGCAGGTAATCCGTCAGATCAATAAATACTTCATCGATGGAATACACAATGATGTCATCAGGAGAAACGTATTTCAGATAAGTGGCGTAGATCCTACTGCTATACTCTTCATACAGGCGCATCCGAGGCGGTGCGATAATGTAAGATATTTCCAGAGTCGGGTCTTTTTCTATGGCTTCCGCGTCGAAAGAAGATGATGAAAACTGGTATTTTCTGGTTTCTGGATCACGTCTGATAACGCCAGAGCGGATTCCGGCATTCAGCCTTTCACGGTTGACTTCTCGCATACGCTGAATGACTTCAAACAAACGTGCACGTCCGGAAACCTTGTGGGCTTTCAGTGAGGGCGATACCGCCAGACAGATGGTCTTTTCTGTGCGGCTTTCATCGGCAACAACCAGGTTGGTGGTCAGCGGATTGAGATGGCGTTCTACGCATTCTACGCTGGCATAAAAGCTCTTTGCATCGATGGCGACATATTGGCGAATCTTTTCAGACATGCACGCTGACCTCCTTCTTTTTCAGCAATCAGTGTGTATCCGGTACCACTGTTTCAACATACCAGCGGGCAACCCTGCTGGCAAAAGCCGAATTCGTCCATTCAAAGAACAGCCGGCGTTCTTCACCCTTGATCATAATCGTGTAGCAGGAACCTTCTGCGCCCTGACGGTAACATGATGCCGGGCGATAATCCTTGACAGCATCGATCTTGAAGGTCCTGCCATCCGCCCAGGTAATAGAGCGAGGCTGCATATATCCTGTGGCATCAAAATCTGAGTTGACTTTTACGTAGACACGTTCCATATGCGGAGGCCGTGGCCCTTTCAGCGATTTTTGTCCTTTCACGCGCACACCTCCCCGTTGAAATCAGCAGTTTTCCCGCGCCTCAAGGAAAAGTGCCTGCTCATCTGCATCAGGAATCATGTCCGCTGTGATCTTACCCAATACACGTCCGATTATTTTTGCGCCATCTTCATAGGGGAAAATATCGTCAAAGTCCGGGTTCAGGGAATGCAGGCGATCATGAGCGACCTGCTTGATCACACCGCCCATGCCTGGAACGTAGAAGATGCCGATGTCACCGAAGCTCAGATCTGTACAGTACTGCACCAGCACCCGGTCTCCGTCATAGAACTTCGGCTCCATGCTCTGCCCACAGACTGTGATGATCTCGTCAGCATCTGAAACTGCACGGCTATCAAAGAGAATGCACTGTTCACTCTCTGGATGATCTTCCCAATCAGCGCCGTCTCCCGCCGCAGCAGCACGCCCATGATCGACTACGCTGTTCATTCGCTCCAACGCCATGCGGAGCCTGCGTTTGTGAACATTACCGCTCATGGCTTCGGCGAAGGTTTCCAGATCTTCTTTGCCGTGAACGTCCAGAGAACGATAGAAAGACAGGATTTTCTGTTCGCGCTCAGATATTCTGCTGTGTTTGTCCTCAATGCCAAAAAACTCATACAGCGGGATATCAAGAAGCATGCTAAGCCGCCGAAGCGCCTGTGCGTCAGGCTGATTCTTGTCCGTTTCCCAATTGCAGATGGTGTTCTGATTCACTCCCATCAGCTTTGCAAGGTCTTTCTGATTGTATTTTGAAAGGGTGCGGTATTTGCGGATGACCTCCCCAAAGACATGTATGACTTTCTGATCAGCCGGTTTATCCTGATTCTTCGGGAATTTACTGATAGTCATGTTCATTACCTCCTGATACGAAAAGAAAACGGCTAAGTTTTATCGTTTATCACGCACATTATAACACAACATTTTGTGAATAGCAAGAATGAAATATCAGAAATGATGTGATTTCACCTTGACACATTCACAAAACCTCTGTAGAATTATATACAGCAACCGTTGCAAAACATGATAGCAACGCAGCCCAGGAGGTGGATGAGAATGCATTCGAGTGAACGCAGATATGCTGATCTTGTCAAAAGCTCGGTATCCATTGACCCAAAACAATATGCATATGAGGATGCGCAGCCTTATGCCGAAAACTGTTCAAACGGCATAGCGCCGCAGCCAAATACAACGGCAGATGGAAAACAGAAGATGACGATCCCCGTCGTTATTTCCATGACCAAGTTTCTCTTTGATCATTACCGGCTGAACATGTATTCTTATCTCAATAACAGCCTGCGCAGCGGACGGCTGAAGAGAACCGTCGGCTTCTCTTTTACAAACAGGACGATCAACCGGGAGGTCTGTACCTTTCGTGGTGTAAACTACTGGAGGATTGATCGACTCAACTTCTGGGCGGACGTCAGCGTTTCCCTGATGCTGAACACGGCAGATGGCGTTCGGGAATGGCGCGGATATCTGTGTCTCTGGTTTTCCGCTGAGCATCCCGGGCCTCTGCTCGGTACGATAGAAGAGATGCTGTCGGAGGAGGAAGCTCCGGATCGAGGCGGCATGATGCTGCTGAGTCCGCACCTCATTCCGTACTTTACTTCAGCGAAAATGGATGCGGAAGCGGAGGATATGTGGGCTATTCACGTTCCCGGTGCGCTGGATGATCCTGAATTGCGCAAGGCAAAAAGGCTGGCAGAAGCAATGGGGCTTTCCATTCAGCATCTGCCGCTTCACAGGCACGAGGGCGTTAACAGCATCCTTTTCCTGATTGATGACGATGTACAGATTTCTGAAAACGGCAAGCCACCCAGGAAAGAAAGCGTCCCTGCCAACACCATTGTGATTAACACGAATATCGTCAAGAAGGAATATTCGGATTTCAATATCCTCCATGAATGTATCCATTACTACGAGCACTACCTGTTTTTCCGCCTGCAGGAGATGCACCACAATGATATTCTGCGGATGGAAACGCAGGAGATTGAAGTTACTGACGAGAGTGAAAAGATCAGTAATCCCCTGTACTGGATGGAGAAGCAGGCGAATCGCGGCGCTTACGGCCTGATGATGCCCATCGGCTTCATGCGCACTCTCATGGCAGAAAAGTGCCGAACACTCAAACCCTATGCCCACGAAGGCGAAAAATACGAGCAGATTGGACTGGCAATCGCAGAGGAACTTTGTCTTCCGCACTTCCGGGTGCGCGCACGCATGGTTCAGATGGGACATATTCATGCAAAGGGCTGCCTGAACTACGTAGACAGGAACAGAATTCAGCCTTACAGTTTTGAGGAAGAGTCTCTGAGCAGGGATGAATACACCTTCAATATCGACAGGCTTACGGCCGGCTGGCTATATGAAAAGAATACCGATTTCAGGAAGGTACTGGACAGCGGTAAGTTTATCTATGCCGATGGCCATATCGTCCGCAACGAGTCACGCTTTGTAGAGCAGACGTCCTTTGGGCATATGCTGACCCCGTGGGCGATCCAGCGGGTGGATCAATGCTGCCTGCGTTTTACCAGAATATACGAGCAGGAAAATGTCGGCAAATATATCTATGGTCGGATGAACTACGACCCTGACTATGTAAGGCAGACAATGTTTTATTTGGAGGATTTCATCAACGGAAGAGAAATGGATGAGATAGAAGCGGAGCTGCAATACAAGCACAATTTTCCGGAGACGTTTCTTGAAGCATTTGATATGCTGATGAAGCGGAATGGTGATACCAGAGAAACGATGGCAGAAAAACTCAATACGACTTCCAGAACCCTGTATGAATGGCTGAAAGACCCTGATCGCAGGATCAATGCGGATTTTGTGGTGACGATTGCGCTGCTCTGGCGTTTGCCAGACTGGATCAGCGCACTTCTGCTGGATAGAGCTTATATTCATTTTAGCGAAACCAATCGCCGACATCTGGCTCTGCAATATATTCTGAAGGTGCTGTGGAGCGAAGGCGTCGAGAACGCAAATAAATACCTGACTGCAAAGAAGATGGATATCTTGAGTATCTGACAACATCATAGAAGAGGGATAGCCGATTACCTGTACGCAGGTGGTCGGCTTTCTTTGTTTTTGGCTGTTTGCATATGTGGAATCGGATGGAATTCTTCTGACGGATTATTTTTTTTCAGTGGCAACCGGAAGAAATTCTTCCGGTTTTACCGATAGTACGTGGCTTCATATGTTCGAAAAAACAGATGTTTTGCAGGGAAAGGAAGCAAAAAGCGGCATGAAAGGCCTCGTAAGGCTGCTGGTGCCGCCGAAAAATGCGGATTGGAGCCGGAAGAAATCCTTCCTGTTCTTTTGTCTTTTTATCCGCTATCATAATACACGTGAGGTGGCCACCCACAAAATCAGAAACACGGTAACACACGGTTCAGGTAACAGGCCCCGGTATCGGGGATTGCTGTACCCGCAGTCTGCCCATGAAGAAGCTGCGCTTCCGTTGCCGTTTCAGGATTGAGTGGGAGGTCACTTTTATGATTTCGAGCAATGAGAAATGCAGTTCGAGCAATGAGCGCAAGCGCCATGTACAGGTAGAATTCACCCGAAACGGCTGGAGGCAGTTTGCACGCCTCAACCGCAGCCTGGGCGCGAGGTTCATCCGGGCTTTCATCCTTCGGTATGAACTGGCCGCCTACCTTGCAGAACATGAAGCCGCAGGCGTGCAGCTGGACACCGAATGCCAGGAAGTGCGCTATGTAGACGGTGTGTATCTGCTCCTTCGCAAGAGCCAGGGCGTCTGGTACATCACTGATGTTTTTACTGCTGAAGAAGCGGTCGGCTATGAGCCGGTCTACTTCTGGCAGCGCGTCAAGCTCGGCGCGAACTATCTCCTCGCCCGACTCCTGATTGGCTGGCGTCAGCTGACCCGAAAGGCGGTGGCAGGTGCATGAGCCGTAAACGGATCAGAGGAAAGGATAAGCTCGCTTTCTGTAAGGAATGCGTCAAGACCAATGATTGCAGGCTGCAGTTCGACAAAGAGCACCGCTTAGAATGCCCGCTTATGCGGGATGACGAACCGCTGCGTTACCGGAATTCTGAGGGCTACTCCGACCCCACGGCGTACTTTGCCCTTCTCAATGTGATGAAAAAGCCAAAGCAGGAAGAGAAGGAAAAGCTGCGCCGACCCAGGACGCAGGTCGTCCACTACGATTGAAACGAGGAGAATCACGATGAACGAGAAAACCATCCGACTGGTCACGGCGGAATCCGTCCGCGCCGGTCATCCCGACAAGTTCTGCGATCAGATCGCAGACGCCATTCTGGATGCACATCTTGCCCATGATCCCGCAGCCCGCGTTGCCGTTGAGGTGTTTGCTACCGAAGGCAAGATGATCATCGGCGGAGAGATCACCTCCAATGCCGATGTGGATTGCGGCAAGATCGTTGCAGAAACCATCAACCGCATCGGCTACAGCATGCGCGATCTCACAGATGATCCCAAGGGCGAACTGAAACTGGAGATCTGTATCCATAAGCAGTCGCCCGATATCGCAGCTGCAGTTGATAAGAAGCAAAGCCTCGGCGCAGGCGACCAGGGCATCATGG
>JAGBBE010000031.1 GCA_017938645.1 Clostridia bacterium | reverse complement strand
GGACGAACGCGGCTACGCTATGACCAAGGCGCTGCCGTATGGCGTGTACGTTCTCCAGCAAACCGCAGGTGAGGAAGGCTATGAGATCAAAGGCCCGATTGTGTTTGAGATCAACGGCACGGAAAGCCTGATCAACCCGCCGCCGCTGGCATTGAACGACAAGCCCATCCTGTACAGACTGCGATTTGTCAAGGTGGATAGCGAAACCGGCAATCCCATTACGCTGTCCAATGCTGCTTTCAAACTGAAGGATGCTGACGGGCAGTATGTCACCCAGACGGTGTACTATCCGCGTGAAATGGAACTGGATACTTTCACGACGGACGCTACCGGCAGCGTAACGCTTCCTGAAACCGTAGGCTGGGGATTGTACTCTATCGAAGAAGTGACCGCACCAGATGGCTACCTGCTAAGCGATGAGGATATTGAAATCTTCGTTGGAAACTCTGGCGATACGCCCGGCAGCATCTACGAATTGGAAGTTGTCATTCCCAACGATCCCGTCAAAGGCAGGATTGTCCTGAACAAAACAGGCAGTCAGCTTGTCGGCTTTGAATCACAAACGGATGACTATGGCTATGAGGTTCACACACCTATCTTTGAAGAAAAGTCCTTGGCTGGCGCTGTGTTTGAACTTCGTGCAGCAGAGGACATTGTAGGCGGCGATGGAACAGTGTGGTATCCAGCCGGAGAAGTGATTGACTCACTTACGACAAGTACAGATGGGGAGAACGCATTCTCTGACTTGCCTTTGGGCAAATACCATCTGTTTGAACTTTCTGCGCCTGATGGATATGTGTTCAACACTGAACCGCATGCGGTGGAGTTGCTGTATGCGGATGATCAGACCGCTATTGTAGAGGCTGCTGTTACGATCAGCAACGCCTACCTTCCGGCTGAAATCACCCTGCGGAAAGAAAAGCAGATCATCGAGACGAACAGTCATGCAGATGGAGCCATCACACGCTCTGTATCGGTTGTCCCGGGTGAAGGTTTTGCGTTCGGCCTGTACTGTGATTCCGACATTCACTACAACGATGGAACAGTCATGGCGGATACACTGATCGCCACCGGCGCTACGGACGAAAACGGTCTGCTAACCTTTTCCGGCTGCTATCCGCACGGCGATTATTACATCCGCGAACTGTATGCGCCGGATGGATGGAAGATCTCCGCCGAGCGCTGTCCCGTTTCCATCACTCCTGAAGGCGAAGTAGCTAATGCTGAAATCATCCGAGTGGAGCTTTCGGAAGCTATTCTTAATGAGCTTGTTTACAGCTACGTCACCCTGACCAAAACCGATCTCACAGGCGCAAACACCCTGCCCGGTGCTACCATCGAAGTGCAGGATGCAGATGGTAATGTCATCTTCCGCGATGTTACAGATGAAGACGGCGAAGTCGCAGACATTCCTGTTACGCCCGGTTCCTATATCTTCCGCGAGGTATACGCCCCCGAAGGATATGAACTCAGCGAGGCAGAGTTCTCCTTTACCGTGGACGAGAATGGTCATGTTACTGGCGATACCGTCGTTCGGGACGATTACACCCGTTTCAGCATCCTTAAACACGACGAATACGGTCTGCCAATGGAGGGCGTGGAGTTTGGCCTGATGGACGAAGTTGGAACGATCATCATGCGTACCCTGACGGATGAAAACGGACTTGCCACCTTTGAAAAAGTACCATATGGCACTTTCCGCGTGGTTGAAACCAAACCTTTGGCCGGATATGTTCGCAGTGACCTGAATGTAGATGTAACCGTAGACGGTACCTTCATCAATCCTACGGAACCTCTTGCAACGGTGGTGAACCGCATGAATGAAGTGCTGCTTCATAAGGTCGATCAGGATCGTCAGCCGTTGTCCGGAGCCACCTTCGGTCTGTACAACGAATTTGGCGAGTGTATCAAGCTCTCCACTTCGGATGACAGTGGCAGGGTCAGCTTCCGCAAGATTCCTTTCGGACGATACACCATCCGCGAAATGGAAGCTCCTGACGGTTATCTGCCCAGCAAGGAAGAAATCAGCCTGACGATTGATGAAAACCATCAGAACAGCGAGCAGCCCATTGCAACCGTTGTGAACCAGCAGAAGCGCGTGCAGTACCGAAAGGTGGATACCAGCAGCAAACCGCTTGCAGGCGTGGAATTCAGCCTCATCAACGCTGTCACACTGGAAGCCGTTGAAACCGTCACCAGCAACGCAAACGGTGAGTTCATCTTCACGCAGTTTGATTATGGCGACTGGATCATCCGGGAAACCAAAGTGCCAGAGGGCTTTGTGCCTATGAAGGATGTGCTGCTGCATGTGGATGAAAACTGGACGGAGCCGGAAACGATCACGCTGGTGAATATTCCGAATCATTTCTGGTTTTTCAAGTCTGACCACCAGAAGAACGCGCTTCCCGGCATAACTTTTGGTGTGGAGGATATGCGAGGTAACATTCTGCAGGAAGTGGTTTCTGACGAGGACGGCGTTGTTCATATCACCGATCTGCTGGCAGGCAGCTACATCATTCGGGAACTGGAAACTGTCGAAGGCTTCACCCGTTCGGATGAAGTGATTGAGCTGGTGATCGATGAAAACTATGTTGTTCCTGAAAAGCTCCAGCGTTTCGTCAACTATCCTTCCATTGAGACGGGCGTTGATCTGGAAATGACGCCGATTGCGTGGGCAGGTGTTGTACTCGTTGCTTTGGCTGTCGGACTGATTCTGTTTGGCAGAAAAAACAGTCGAAAACCCAAACGCAAATAATCTCTATCCAAGCGCTCTTGCAAAAGGGCGCTTTTCCTTTTGGGAAAGGAGGCATGACCTTTGCAGGAAGATATCGAGAACAGAACAGTCACTCTCATGGTCAACAGCACAAAATTCACTGGCAGGACACTGAAAAACGCCATCACCAAGCTGCTGCATCACATGAAAAACCAGTCCAGTAAACAGGTGGTTCATCACGGTAAGCAGACCGTCAAGCAACTGATCGGTCAGGATCAGGGCGTGAGCAACATCGAGATCAACGATCCGTCTATCAAGGAGTTTGAGAAGATCGCTCGCAAGTACGGCGTGGACTTCGCGGTGAAGAAGGTCAAGGGAGAAAAGAACAAATACCTTGTGTTTTTCAAAGGCAGGGATGCAGACGCCTTGACCGCCGCCTTCACCGAGTACACGGACAAAAGACTCCATAAACAGGATCGTCCATCCGTGCTGAAACTTCTGAATCAGCTGAAGGCGAAAATGACCAATCGTGAAGCGCCTGTGAAAAACAAGGAGCTGAGCAGATGAATCTCAAAAAGCGCCTGATCCCACTGATTCCGTATTTCTTCATCGGCCTCTATGCCAGCAAAATCGGTCAGGCATGGAGGCTAACAGAGGGTGCAGATCTGTCGGCAAAGCTCATGAACATCACCAGCGGATTTGGATTGGCGTTTCAGTCGCCGCTGCCCAGCTTCCATCCGGCTGATCTGTGCATCGGTTTGCTGCTGGGTGCGCTGCTGAGGCTTGCTGTGTACATGAAGGGCAAGAACGCCAAAAAGTACCGCAAAAACATGGAGTATGGCTCTGCACGTTGGGGAACTGCCGAGGACATCCGGCCTTATATGGACCCGGTGTTTGAAAACAACGTCATCCTGACGCAGACGGAACGCCTCATGATGGGCAATCGCCCGAAAAATCCTGCGCATGCCCGCAACAAAAACGTGCTGGTCATCGGCGGCTCTGGCAGCGGCAAGACAAGGTTTTTTATTAAGCCTAACCTGATGCAGATGCACTCAAGCTATGTTGTCACAGACCCGAAGGGGACAGTGCTAATCGAGTGTGGAAAGCTTTTGCTGCGTGGTGGGTACAAGATCAAGGTTCTCAACACCATCAACTTCAAAAAGTCCATGCACTACAACCCATTCGCGTATATTCACAGCGAAAAAGACATCCTCAAGCTGGTTACAGCCCTGATTGCGAATACCAAGGGCGAAGGAAAGGCCGGGGATGACTTTTGGGTGAAAGCTGAGACTTTGCTATACACCGCGCTGATTGGCTATCTGCACTACGTTGCACCAGAGGAGGAACAAAACTTTTCCGCTTTGCTGGATTGTATCAACGCCATGGAAACCCGCGAAGATGACGAAGATTTCCAGAACCCTGTAGATCAGATGTTCGATGTACTGGCACAAAAAGAACCGGAGCATTTTGCTGTAAGACAGTATCGAAAATTCAAACTGGCCGCAGGCAAAACGGCAAAAAGCATTCTGGTTTCCTGTGCAGCGCGTCTCGCTGTATTCGACATTGCAGAACTCCGTGAGATCACTGCCTATGACGAAATGGAACTGGACACGCTGGGAGATCGCAAAACAGCGCTGTTTCTTATCATGAGTGATACAGACGACAGTTTCAATTTCCTGATCTCCCTGTGCTACACGCAGCTGTTCAATCTACTGTGTGAAAAGGCGGATGATCAGTACGGCGGCAGGCTCCCTGTGCATGTGCGCTGCCTGATCGACGAGTGCGCCAACATCGGACAGATTCCCCGCTTGGAAAAACTCATGGCAACCATCCGAAGCCGCGAGATCTCTGCATGCCTTGTCTTGCAGGCGCAATCGCAGTTGAAAGCCATCTACAAGGACAACGCAGACACCATCATCGGCAACTGCGACAGTATGATTTTCCTCGGCGGAAAGGAGAAAACAACGCTGAAAGAGCTCGAGGAAACACTGGGGAAGGAGACCATCGACACTTTCAACACAGGTGAGAGCCGCGGACGCGAGGTATCGCACAGTCTGAATTATCAGAAGCTCGGCAAGTCGCTTATGTCCATGGATGAGCTTGCCGTGATGGATGGCGGCAAGTGCATCCTGCAGCTTCGCGGCGTGCGGCCTTTCCTGTCCAGCAAGTACGACATCACCCGTCACCCCAACTACAAGTACACATCCGATGCCAATCCCAAGTATGCTTTTAACATCGAGAAACACCTTTCCACTCATCTGAAGCTGCGACCGGATGAGGCGTACAGCGTCTATGAGGTAGATATGCCAAATGAAAGTGAGGAAGAAGCAGAATGAATAAAAACATGACTCGGCATGACGAACCTGAAGCACAGGAAATCCCCCAGAAGCAGAACACAAGCGACGAGGTGGTTCAAATCGATATGGCGTATTGCGCTCGACTGTGCGAGGTTCTTATTCAACTCGGACGGTGTCTGGAAGTTGCCTACATGTTTCGGGAACACTCCATTTCAGAAGCGGAAGCACAGAAACGCATCACAACCATCATAGAAGAATTGGAGTGAGCGTAGCATGGTTTGCAGCAACTTCCAAAGCAGAGGCCCGCCTTTGAAGCACAAGTGAATCATCCCAAAGGCCGATATTCCTTATCTGAGAAGATATGAGATATCGGCCTTTTTCTATTTTAACCAAAACATTTGGAGGTACACATATGGAATTTTTCGTAGCAGCAATTTCGATTCTGCAGACTCTTGTCATCGCTCTTGGCGGTGGCCTCGGTGTATGGGGGCTGATCAATCTTCTGGAAGGTTACGGTAACGACAACCCCGGCGCGAAATCCCAGGGCATTAAGCAGCTCATGGCTGGCGGCGGCGTCGCAGCCATTGGCATGACGCTGATTCCCTTGCTGTCCAACTTGTTCGGATGACTATTGCCGGAGGTTCCCCGTTTGTTCCAGCGGGGAGCCTCCGGCAAAGGAGGTGAAGAAGCTTGGATTTTCTCTGGAACAAATTGACGGAATGGCTCAAGGAAATGCTGGTCGGAGGCATCATGGATAATCTGACCGGCCTCTTTGATTCAGTGAATGAACAGGTGTCAGAAATCGCAGGCACAGTCGGTCAGACCCCGCAGGGTTGGAACGGCGGCGTGTTCTCAATGATTCAGAATCTTTCGGAAAACGTGGTCGTTCCCATCGCTGGCATCATCCTCGCCATCGTGGTGACGATGGAACTGATCCAGATGCTGATTGACCGCAACAACATGCACGACTTCGATACCTTCATGATCTACAAGTGGATTTTCAAGACGTTTGTGTCCGTGACCATCGTCACCAACACCTGGAACATCGTCATGGCTGTATTTGATGTGGCACAGAATGTGGTCAACAACGCAGCCGGCATCATCATTTCCGATACGTCGCTCGACCTGTCCAGTGTTGTGACCAACATGGAAGCACGCCTCATGGACATGGAAATCGGCTCCCTGTTTGGCCTGTGGTTCCAGTCGATGCTGGTCGGCATGATCTCATGGGGACTGACCATCAGCATCTTTGTGATTGTCTATGGCCGTATGATCGAAATCTATCTGGTTACATCCATCGCGCCCATTCCCATGGCGACGATGGCAAACCGCGAATGGGGACAGATGGGTCAGAACTATCTGCGAAGCCTGTTTGCGCTTGGTTTTCAGGCGTTTCTCATTATCATCTGCGTCGCAGTCTATGCTGTGCTGGTGCAGACCATTGCCATTGATGAGGATGTGATCAAGGCCATCTGGACGTGCATCGGGTATACGGTGCTGCTGTGCTTTACGCTGTTTAAGACCAGTTCGCTCAGCAAGAGCATCTTTAGCGCTCATTAAAAAGGAGGATTCATATGGATTATGTCGATGTCCCTCTGGACATCACGCGCATCAAAGTCAAATTCCTGTTCGGCCTGACCAAGCGTCAGGTCATTTGTTTTGGAAGCGGAGCGCTTGTCGGTGTGCCGCTGTATCTGCTGGTCAAAACGTTCCTGCCCAGCAATATCGCGGCCTTGTTCATGATCGGTGCTATGGTTCCGTTCTTTCTCTTTGCTCTGTACGAAAAGAACGGCGAGCCGCTGGAAAAGGTGCTGCGCCATTTCATCCAGAGCCGTTATCTGCTCCCCAAAACCCGTCCGTATCAGACCGAAAACGCTTATGCCCTGATTGCCAAACAGATTCAGGTAGAAAAGGAGGTTCGTTGCATTGTCCAAGGCACGAAAAACCAAAGCGCCGCCCGCAAGAAAGCTCACGCGCGCGGAAAGAAAGCAGATTAACGCCATCATTGCCCGGAACCGACCTAAGGACAGGCCGCAGTCGGCCCAGCAGACCATCCCTTATCAGCGGATGTACCGGGATGGCATCTGCATGGTGACGGATCGGTACTTCTCCAAAACCATTCGTTTTCAGGACATCAACTACCGTCTGGCTGCCCGTGAGGAGAAGGACGCTATCCTCAATCAGTGGTGCGGACTGCTCAACTACTTTCCGCCTTCCGTCACCTGTCAGCTTTCCTTCCTCAGCATGATGGGAAACCGTGAAGTGCTGGAAAAGACCATGGTTATCCATCCGCAGGAGGAAGATCATCGGGAAATCTGCGAGGAATTGACCCATGTGCTTCAGGATCAGATGGAGAAAGGCAACAACGGATATGTAAAGTCCAAATTCCTCACCTTCGGCTTGGAGGCACATGATTACCGTGCTGCAAAGTCCCGTCTGAATCAGATCGAATCCGACCTGCTGGTGCATTTCAAGCAGATGGGCGTATCCGCGCATCCACTGGACGGAAAGGAACGGCTGGAACTGCTGCATGGCGTCTTCCACATGGACGAGCCCGAAAGGCAGTTTCAGTTTGAATGGGACTGGCTTCCTGCCAGCGGCCTTTCCACCAAGGATTTCATTGCGCCCAGCTCCTTCTCGTTTCAGGAAAGCAGCCGATTCACCATGGGCAGCAAGCTGACCACCGTCAACTGGCTCTATGTGTCCGGTTCCCAGCTCTTTGATGACTTCCTTGCCAAGCTTCTGAGCCTCGACGCCTGTTCCATTGTCACATTTCATCTGAAACCTGTGGATCAGACCGAAGCGCTGAAAATGGTTCGTAAACTCATTACGACGGTCGATCAGGCGAAGATTGACGAGCAGAAGAAGGCTATCCGCAGCGGCTATGATATGGACATCCTGCCCAAGACCCTGACCAGCAATGTGGAAGGGCTGGAAAAGTGGCTCAACAGCCTGCAAAAGCAGAATGAGCGCATGTATCTGGTGACGGCGCTGGTGATGTATGCAGCGGACAGCAAGCGCCAGCTTGCCAACATCCACTCCCAGCTCAAAGGCATCACGCAGGAGAGGCACAGCCAGCTGATCCGGCTGGACTTTCAGCAGGAGGATGCGCTGGTTTCTTCCCTGCCTCTGGGGGTGAACCGAATGCCTGTTCAGCAGTCCATGACGACAGAATGTGTGGCCGGATTCGTTCCCTTCGTCGTGCAGGAACTGTTCCAGACGGGCGGCCGGGCCATCTACTACGGCGTCAACACGCTGTCCAACAACCTTGTTATCGGTGACAGAACCAGCACCAACAATCCCAACGGCGTGATCTTTGGCAAACCGGGAAGCGGCAAGTCCTTTGCGTCCAAAAGAGAAATGATCATTGTATTCCTGCTGACGAAAGACGGCATCGTGATATGTGATCCCGAAGGCGAGTACCGCGCACTGGTGGAACGTCTGAAGGGACAGGTCATCCGGCTTTCTCCTACGTCGCCGGATCATATCAACCCCATGGATATTCCGCTGGACTATGACGCGGAAGAAAATGTGATCGCTGTGAAGGCAGACTTCATTCTCTCCCTGTGTGAGCTGCTGCTGGAAAGCAAGGACGGGTTGCAGCCGATTGAAAAATCCATCATCGGCAAGAGCGTACAGAACATCTATGAACGGTTCTTCCGTGATCCCCGTCCTGAAAACATGCCGATTCTCAGCGACCTGCATGCAGAGATTCTGAAAAATCCTGCATCGGAAGCACAGCGCATTGCAGCCGCGCTGGACCTGTATGTGTCGGGCGTGCTGAACTGCTTCAACCACCGCACGAATGTGAATCTGAACAATCGCCTGATCTGTTATGACACCAAGGAACTCGGCAGGCAGCTCAAAAAGGTGAGCATGCTGATCGTTCAGGATCAGGTGTGGAGCCGCCTTTCCGCCAATCGAAACACCGGGCGCTCCACCTGGTACTACATCGACGAAATGCACCTGCTGCTCAAGGAGCCGCAGACAGCCTCCTACATGGTGGAGAACTGGAAACGCTTCCGCAAATGGGGCGGCATCCCCACTGGTATGACGCAGAACGCCAAGGATTTGCTGGCCTCGCGCGAGATTGAAAACATCCTTGAAAACAGCGACTTCGTGTACATGCTCAGCCAGTCGGACGGCGACCGCGCAATCCTCGCACAGAAGCTGGGGCTTTCGGACAGCCAGCTGGAATACGTCAAAAACGTTCCGCCCGGCGAAGGTATCATGTTCTTTGGCGACAAGGTGATTCCGTTCCGTGACCGTTACCCGAAGGATACCATGCTCTACCGCCTGATGACGACAAAACCGGGCGAGACTCAAGTGAAGGAAGGGGATGACGGATGATTACTGCTATTCTGATAGTCCTGTGTGCTGCCCTGATTTCTTTCATCCTGTCGGTATGTGCTGCGATGTTCAGAGTCCATCAGCATATGAAATACCGCTTGCATTAGGAGGCAGAAGTAATGAAGTTGGTTTTGATTATGATCTGTGTTCTTACTGCAATCCTGCTCTTTGGTCTGTGCCGTGCTTCAGCTATCGCGGATCAGCAAATGTTGATTGCGTTTGACAAATGGCTTCGCGAGCATCCGGAGGAAACACAGCAGCTGCCTGTTGAGGAGATCACATGAAGAAAGAAAAGCGAAAGAGTGTACGCCTGAATTTTTCAGAGAGCGAACTGAAAAATCCTGAACTGCAAAAGCCGATTGAGCAAGTGCAGAAGGCGCAACATCATGCTGATAAAGTCCGAAAGCAGCTGCATCAGACAGTAGATGGCACGGCAGAGAGCCCATCTCACTTGCATCATGCCGAAACCGCCGATGCAAACACTGCGGCAGATCAGGCAGTAACTGTCAAACGTATTCAGCGCCAGCAAAGCACAGAGTTCGTCAAGAGGCTGAATACCGAACCGACTGAGAAAGGTTCTGTGTTGAAGTCTGCTGTGCCGGATTCTATCCAGAGCAGGCTTCATTCTGTATCTGAGCTGGAAGCCCCCAAACCCCGCCTGAAAAGCGGTGCAGCAGGAAAAACTCTCCGCAATGAGCTTCACAAGCAGATCGAGCAGGACGAAGCAGATAACACCGGCCTGCAGGCTGCACATACGCTGGAACGATCCGGCGAAACGGCTGTGCATACCGGATCGCAGATTCGTGACGTGCAAACCACTCGTCGGCTCAAGCAGGCGGTTCGGGCCGAAGAAAAGGTAGACCGTGCCAACATCCGTTTCCTGCAAAAGCAGCAGGAAATCCAGCATCCCCAAACCGGCAGCAATCCCATCTCCCGCGCACGGCAAAAACGAGCTATTCAAAAGGAATACAGGATGGCCAAAGCTGGAAAACCCACCGGCAGAACGGCAGCGTCCCGTTCGGCGAAAAGGGCGGTGCAAAATGGCGAGAAAACGCTTGGCACCATCATTCGCAAAAAGGGAACATGGCTGCTTGCTGGTTTGGTTGCTTTGCTGATGGTGGTGATGAATCTCATGTCTTCCTGCACGCCGCTGGTGGAAGCCGCCTTGCAGGCCATCGTGATGGGAACCTATCCGGCAGAGGAAGCGGATGTGAAAGCAGCTGAGCGTGCTTACCGCGACATGGAAAAACAACTGGAACGGGAAATGGAGGACTATGAGCGCTATCATCCCGGCTATGATGAATACATCGTGGACGCGGATGACATCTGGCATGATCCGTATGCGCTCATTGCCCTGATTTCTGCCTGCCATGGCGGTGAAGAGTGGACGATAGACAGCGCCTATCCCACGATTGAGATGTTGTTTGAATGGCAGTACGTTGTGGAAGAAAGCGTCACTACACAAACACGTTACAGGCAGGATGGCGAGGAACAAATTCCGTACACCTACTCTATCTGCACCGTTTCGATGGAAAACAAAAACTTGTCCCATGCACCCGTCTACATCATGTCCCGTGAAAAGGTGGGTCTGTACGCCATGTACATGTCCACGCTGGGCAACATGCCTGGGCTGTTCACCGGCGCGCATGCTTCCACGCTCAAAGACCCATTGGAATATGATGTGCCGCAGGAGCTGCTGGAGGCTGATCCCAAGTTTGCGCTGCTGGTGGAGGAAGCCAACAAGCGGCTGGGCTATCCCTATGTATGGGGCGGTTATGATCCTGAAACTTCCTTCGACTGTTCAGGTTTCATTTCATGGCTGTTCACCAGCACCGGCATCAACAACATCGGGCATATGGGCGCGACAACTCTTTATGGGTACAGCGATCCCGTTGCTCCACACGAAGCGAAACCCGGCGATGTGATTTTCTTCGAGGGCACGATGGGCGATGATGTCGGAGGCATC
>JAGBBE010000030.1 GCA_017938645.1 Clostridia bacterium | reverse complement strand
TACACAGGAGGATATACAGCAGAATAAGGCCATGGCGGTTCTCGCCTATTTCGGAATTCTGGTATTGATTCCCCTGTTCGCAGCCAAGCATTCCAGATATGCCCGTTACCATACCAATCAGGGGCTGGCGCTGTGCATCGCCGCAATCATCTACAGCGTAGTATACGGCATACTCTCCTCGGTGCTGCTGGCCATCTCCTGGAGACTGTATTTCGTGCTTACGATTCTGGGCGTCGTCAGTATATTCTTCTTTGTGCTGATGATCATTGGCATCGTCAATGCCGCAGGCGGAAAGACAAAGCCTCTGCCGCTGGTTGGAAAAATGAGAATACTTAAGTACTAACCTTACGAAAGTGGATACAGACAGCATGCCTGTATCCACTTTTTGAAGAAAAGGATATCTGGTCAGCACTGAGCACAAATCTGTTTTCATCGCTCGACATATGTACTGCTCTTTCTATGTGGTTTTTCCTTCTGCGTTTGCGATAGCAATTCTCTTTCCAGAAAAACATGGACGGATTTACGCTCATTGGGATTGTGTTCAGGATTTTCCCTGCCTGCGCACCAGCGATCAGTATCGTAAACTGCACCTTGCAGGATGTAGCTCTGGAAATCCGCGCCGTATTGGGCTTTGAGTTTGCTTGCAAGGTGATTGATGTTTTCGCTGCGGAAGGTAGTACGGGCTTTGCTCAGCGATACTCTGTCCATATTTTGAGCGTTCTGAATCCATCTGCTGTAATCCTCCTGCCTGCGCTGTAGCGCATGGCTGTATGTGCTTTCCTCTTTTTCGAGTCTGGTTACTTTTTCTTCTCCTGCATAAAGACGCTTGCCAACCTCCTGCATCTCCTTCTCGCTGGGATACCGTCTGGCTTTCAGAAGGTTTTCCTTCGCTTTCCTTCGGCCTTCAAGCTGGCGGGTAAGCGAATCAATCTGTTCCGCCAGTTCGTTTCGCTTCCTGATTTGCAGGATGAGCGTGGCCTTGCGCTGGGCGATCAGCTTGTCGCGTTGCGCGATTAGTTTCCTGATCTGATCCTGAATCCGGACGTACTGCTCATAATCATCCAGAATCGGTTCTAGTTGGTTGAGTATATCCTGCTTCTCATTGAGAATCTGTGTCAGGTGATATTGGGCCTCCACCATGTACATCCAGTTTGCTTCCAGATTCTCAGCGATGTTGGTTACGCTGCCGCGAATCTTCCGGATCATCTCCGTCACCATTTCCTTCAGACGACGCAGCAGGGCGTTGTCCTTACGAATCTGGCGATTGGTTTCGCAGCGTTCAGAGATGATACCTTTTTTCTCCAATGCGCGTGCAGTTACGCCTTCGTGGATCGTGGGCTGTTCATCCAAACCTCGCAAAGCATGACTTCGGTGGTCAACGCGCTCTCTGCTACCGATTGCCTCCAATGCCCTGTTCACAGCTCCTGCCCAGCAGGTACGCCAGCTGTCCAGCATGATCACGTCGTTCCATCTTTCGTAAGTTGGATTCTGCCTGCCGTAGCGGGTGCATTTGGGATATTTGGAAGCCCGTTCATAGCCCTGTACTTCTGCTTCGGTGGGAACCATGTAAGCCTTCTTTTTGCCGACTTTGTATTGATACTGCTTCTCCCAGCCTTCTGCCTGCGCCGCCTTGAACTCCGCGGCAGTGAAACCGCGTTCCTTTCCGTCTTTGATACACAGATACTCCTTCTCCGTCTTGCTCTGCCATTTGCCGTTTTCGTCCAGAGGGCGTAGTGTCAGCATGATGTGGGCATGCGGATTATCATCGCCCGTGTCATGAATAGCGACATCCGCGCACATACCGTCTGAAACGAAAAATCTCTGAACATAATCGGAGAGCAGCTTTATCTGCTGTTCGTGGTTTAGCTCTATCGGCAGGGCGAGGATGATCTGCCGTGCCAATCTGCTGTCCTTCGCCGTCTCCGCAGCTTCAACGGCGTTCCATAATTCCTCCCTGTCCGCCCATTCAGCCGGTGCATTCTCCGGCAGAAAAACCTTCTCAAAAACAAGCCCCTGTTTGCGCGTGTAGTTGTGATGGATGCCGTCGTACTCGCTGGTCATTTCCGAACAGCTCATGTATGCAGCAGCGCCCACCGCCGTTCTTCCCGTAGTTCTCGTGATAACCTTGGCTTCAAAATGGTAAATTGCTATGGGCATTCCTCCTTGTCGTTTCTATTGGTTCTTATCGTAGCTTTCTTAACCACGTCGCTCCGCAGCCCAGCCCCCGTAGCCCATGGTTTCAGACGGTGAACATCTGAAACCATACGGGTGGGAAATGAAAGCGCGCGGGCAAGGCGGTTTCATTTCCCACCCGTCGAGGCTCCCGCAGGAGCCGCAAGCCCCCTCGGAGAGCGCACGTTGGCCGAAGGCCATACCACCACCTTCAGGTGGTGAGTAAGTGCGCCCTTCACAGGGAAAGAAGAAAACGAGGCGCTCCGGTTGATCCCGAAGCACCCCGCCTGCCGCTGGATTATTCCCGCAAATTGGTTTGGAGAAAGAGTTCCAGTTCGTCCAGATCGATACTCTTGATCTGCGGCAGCACCCGTTCCAGCGCCGCGCCTTCGCGGATCAGCCGATGGGTTCTGGCCTTGCGTTCCTTCTGTCGATCACGCGCCTGCGCTTCTTCCAGCCGGTGTCTTGCCTGTTCCAGTTTGATTCTATCTTCCATTTGCATCGCTCCCTATTCTGTCCTGATAGATTTTTGCTTGCATACGAAAAGGACGGCCTGTTCAATCACAGACCGTCCTCAATCCTGTACCGTTATTCAGTTGTATATTGTACGATTACCGTTCCGTTTCCTGTGCCTTTGCCCGTTCACGTCTGCGCAGCTTCTGCAAGGATTTGTCCAGAATCTTTTCCTTTCGCTCCGCAAGCATGGTCTTGTAGAACTCCTTCTGGAGATCGTCAATGTACGGCGTTTCGTCCACCAACTTCATGATCTTCTTCATGTCGATTCGGGGAACAATGCGCTTGAGTGCCGCGTTGCAATCCCTGTTCTTGAGAGACGAAATGAAATCGAAATATCGTATCTTCTGTCCATCCAAACGGATGCCCGAAAGGGGAATTTCAAAGATGCGGAAATCTCGCTCCGCAGGGTCTTCCAGCGTCTTTCGCATGATGGTTTCGTCCGCCTGCGGGTATAGACAGCTGCCGCAATCGTATACCGGCGCAATGGTCATTTCATCCGTTCTGCTGTTGTACAGGAAACCCCAGTTGCCGTTGTGACGATCCCAATTGCCAATCAATGCATCCACGATGAACATATCCCAAAACCGTTCCTTCAGTTCGCGCGGGTCAATCGCCTGCTGCTCATCAATCGCTTCCAGGATCTCTGAAAGCTCCGTACCATAACCGTTGTGACCGGAATCAATCAGGGTGTTCTTCAGGGATGCAAAATCCTGTATGACGGTTTCGTGGGTGGTAAAGTCCTTGCAGGCAACAACCACCTTTTCTCTGCCGTTCTTCGTGTAGGTTCCCAGCAGCGTTTCCTGTACGGGAATACCGACAATTCCAAAAATCTGTGAACCGAGATATTCAGAAACGCAGCCGTTGGTATAGCTGATTTCCAAGTTCCGCTTGGGCGGCGCAGGAAACTTCAGCATATATTGTTCGCCTTCGTATATGACGGCGATCTTGCCGCCGTTTGCACCCGCGTAAGTCTTTTTGCGTGTAGGCATATTCGTAAAATCAATCATTCATTTTCCTCCATGCGCAGGTATATCCTTCTGAGATAACCTGCCTGTTCGCGGGAAATGCTTCTTTCAGTTTCCGCTGCATTGATATCCGCATTCAGCTCGCACCAATAGCAGTCCCAATGGGGATCGCGCCTGCCGCTGTCCTCGATCTGCCAGGACTTTTTCATAGCAGCGAGGGAACTCTCCAGATACTGCGGAAGCCCCTTTTCGAGATAGGTTTCATTTATGGGCAGGCCGGAAATTCTATCATACCCTGCTTGATCTAGCTGCATCAGGTATTCCATGGTACATTCCAGCGCCCTGGCAAGCTGATAGACCGTTTTGGCATTGCAGCACTCGATGGAGCTTTTGCCGGAACAAATATCAATAACGGTGGTCTTGGGGATGCCGCTGATCTGCGCCAGACGGTACATGGACATATTGCGTTCATTGAGCAACGTGCGAAGATTCATGCTGCCACCT
>JAGBBE010000029.1 GCA_017938645.1 Clostridia bacterium | reverse complement strand
CCGAAACCAGGAGTCTCAGCAAAGCTATCGTCGCCGATGGTGATAGCAGAGATCGCGCCATTGGCATCCAGCTCAACAGAAACGGCCACGGGGCCAGCAAAGCCCTGCACGGAGGCGGTCAGAGCAGCAGTTTCCTCGGCAGTAGCTTCTTCCTTGGCAGGAACGGCGGCGTTGAGGGCATCAACCACAGCCTGAGAAGTCACAGTCGCACCAGCGATGGCGTCGATATCAGCCAGAGCCAGCGGGGGAACCTTGCCGATAAACTGAGCCTTGAACTCGTCTTCGAGAGCCTTGGCGCCGAAGCCGGGAGTCTCAGCAAAGCTATCGTCGCCGATGGTGATAGCAGAGATCGCGCCATTGGCATCCAGCTCAACAGAAACAGCCACGGGGCCAGCAAAGCCCTTCACAGAGGCGGTCAGAGCAGCAGTTTCCTCGGCAGCAGCTTCCTCAACAGCGGCTTCTTCCTTGGCAGGAACAGCAGCATTGATGGCATCTACCACAGCCTGAGAAGTCACGGTAGCACCAGCGATGGCATCGATATCGATCAGAGTCAGCGGGGGAACCTTGCCGATGAACTGAGCCTTGAAATCATCTTCGAGAGCCTTGGCACCGAAACCGGGAGTCTCAGCGAAGCTTTCGTCGCCAATGGTGATAGCGGAGATCGCGCCATTGGCATCCAGCTCGACAGAAACAGTCACGGGGCCAGCGAAGCCTTGTACAGAGCCAGTCAGAGCGGTGGTTTCCTCGGCAGCGGTTTCCTCAGCAGCAGCTTCTTCCTTGGCGGGAACGGCGGCGTTGATGGCATCAACCACAGCCTGAGAAGTCACAGTCGCACCAGCAATAGCGTCGATATCAGTCAGAGCCAGCGGGGGAACCTTGCCGATGAACTGAGCCTTGAACTCGTCTTCGAGAGCCTTGGCGCCGAAACCAGGGGTCTCGGCAAAGCTATCGTCACCGATGGTGATAGCAGAGATCGCGCCATTTGCATCCAACTCGACGGAAACAGCCACAGGGCCAGCAAAGCCCTGCACAGAGGCGGTCAGAGCCTCGGTTTCCTCAGCAGCAGCTTCTTCCTTGGCAGGAACAGCAGCGTTGATGGCATCAACCACAGCCTGAGAAGTCACGGTAGCACCAGCGATAGCGTCAATATCAGCCAGAGCCAGCGGGGGAACCTTGCCGATGAACTGAGTCTTGAAATCGTCTTCGAGAGCCTTGGCGCCGAAACCAGGAGTCTCAGCAAAGCTATCGTCGCCGATAGTGATAGCAGAGATCGCGCCATTGGCATCCAGCTCAACAGAAACGGCCACGGGGCCAGCGAAGCCCTGCACGGAGGCAGTCAGAGCAGCAGAAGTTTCTTCAACCTCAACTTCTTCCTTGGCAGGAACAGCAGCGTTGATGGCATCAACCACAGCCTGAGAGGTCACAGTCGCACCGGAGATAGCATCAATATCAGCCAAAGCCAGCGGGGGAACCTTGCCGATGAACTGAACCTTGAACTCGTCTTCGAGAGCCTTGGCACCGAAGCCGGGAGTCTCAGCAAAGCTTTCGTCGCCGATGGTGATAGCAGAGATCGCGCCATTGGCATCCAGCTCAATAGAAACGGCCACGGGACCAGCGAAGCCCTGCACGGAGGCGGTCAGAGCGTTTTCAGAAGCAGGAGCGGAAACCGGCACAGCTTCAGGTTCTTCTTCAGCCTCGGGTACGGTTACGCCACAGGCCTGATTCAGAGCTTCGATAACGGCCTTGGAAGTGATAGTAGCGCCAGCAATAGCATCCACATCCTCCAGAGTCAGAGGAGCGACCTTGCCGATGAACTGAGCCTTGAAAGCATCGTCCAGAGCCTTGGCACCGAAGCCAACGGTCTCAGCAAAGGAGTCATCACCGATGGTGATAGCAGTGATCGCGCCCTGATCATCCAGATCAACAGCAACAGCCACAGGACCGGCAAAGCCCTGAGAGGAACCCTTGAGAGCCGCATCGGAAGCAGCGGCAACGGGTTCGACAGCTTCGGGAGCAGCAGCCACGGGGGCCTCGCCGTTCAGCTGAGCATGAACCAGATTGACAGCATCCACAACCGCCTGAGAGGTGATGGTAGCGCCGGCAATGGCATCGATATCAGCCAGAGTCAGCGGGGGAACCTTGCCAATAAACTGAGCCTGGAAATCGGGCTCCAGAGCCTTGGCGCCAAAACCTTCGGTCTCGTTGAAGAAGGCATCGCCGATGGTGAGCTCGGTGATGGCACCAGCATCATCCAGCTGCATGGTAACGGCCACAGGACCGGCAAAGCCCTGCACGCTGCCAGTGTTGGGAGAGGCAGCACCGCCGCCCATATCCATGACGAACTTACCAGCCAGGTTTACGCCGCCGTTAACAGCAGTAGACGTGATGGTGGCACCAGAAATCGCGTCGATGGTGTCGTCGCCCTTGGGAGCATTGCCCTTGACGAGCTTCAGAGGCACAGACTTGCCGATGAACTGGTCAGTAAAAGCAGCCTCCTTGGCAAGCGCGCCAAGACCGGCGGTTTCGCTGAAGTTCTCGCCGCCGACATTGATGCCGGTGATGACATTGTCAGCGTCCATGCCGACCGTTACGACGATCTCTCCGCCGTAACCGCCGACAGTGGTTTCTACAACATAACCAACAGAGCTGCCTTCGGCGTCAAAGCCTTCATAGCAGCTGTCCATAGCGCTGCCTTCTTCAAGCTCTACAGGCTCGAAGGTGGCGGCGGAAGAAAGCAGACGGGTGCGCGTCTCAGCGGCAAGACGGGCAGAATTTTCTGCGATCGGGCCTTCGGTGATCAGATTAAAGACCGCCAGAAGCATAGCTGCAATCAAACAAATTGCAACCAGGGGCAACAGGTCCCGAATAGACTTTTTGTTCATCGTGGGAATCCTCCTTCGTTTTCTGCACACAGCGTCATTGCCTTGTCAGACATGGCATCTATGCGTACACAAACATTCAGTTTATTATATCATGATCATGCAAAAATGCAATATAGCAAAACGGGATATGACGGTTTGCCATACCCCGTTTTGCTGTTAAATTTCTAACGACTGAGCAGCTTCGCGCACGGCTATTTCGGTGATTTTCCGGAAGCCGATTTTATGCTGTTCATTGACGAAAAGCTCAACCTTATCTCCAAGTGCAATCTTTCCTGCAATGATTTCTTCGCTCAGAGCGTCTTCTACGCTTCGCTGGATAGTTCTGCGAAGGGGACGCGCACCGTAGTTGGCGTCGTAGCCTTCGTCAGCCAGCAGGGCAACGACATCCTGATTGTATGTCAGATGCATGTTTCTTTCACGCAGTCGTTTGGCAACACTGCCAAGCATCAAAGCGGCGATCTGACGGATATCAGCAGGCTCAAGCGCGTGGAAAACGATCAGATCATCAATGCGGTTGATGAATTCCGGACGGAAGATGTCCTTGACCTCCGTCATTACGCGCTCTTTCATGGCTTCGTAATCACGGGTTGTTTCAACACTGCCGCCAAAACCGAGGGAGCGTTTGGAGGTAATGCTGCTGGCGCCTGCATTGGACGTCATGACAACGATGGTGTTTTTGAAATTGACAACACGCCCGTTGCTGTCGGTAAGACGGCCGTCGTCCAGAATCTGAAGCAGGATGTTGAATACATCGGGATGTGCTTTTTCGATCTCGTCAAACAAAATGACGCTGTAGGGCTTGTTGCGCACCTTCTGGGTCAGCTGTCCTCCTTCTTCATAGCCAACATATCCGGGAGGGCTGCCAACCAATCTGCTTACGCTGTGCTTTTCCATGTATTCGCTCATGTCGATGCGAATGACCGCGTTTTCGTCGTCAAACATCACTTCGCCGAGTGCACGGCACAGTTCCGTTTTGCCAACGCCGGTGGGGCCGAGGAAGATAAATGAGCCAATAGGACGCTTGGGGTCCTGCAAACCGGCTCTGGCGCGGCGAAGAGCACGGCTGACAGCGCTGATGGCTTCTTCCTGACCCACAACACGCTTGTGCAGGAGTTCTTCCATGTGCAGAAGACGCTCGCTTTCGTCTTCTGTCATTTTTTTGACCGGGATACCAGTCCAGCTCGCAACGATTTGTGCAATGTCTTCATCCGTTACAACTTCGTGAGCGGTGTTTTTGCGCTCTTCCCATTCGGAACGCTTCTGAGAAATCGCATCCCGAAGCGCACGTTCCTCATCGCGTAGTCCGGCTGCTTTCTCGAAATCCTGATGAGCGATGGCTTCTTTTTTCTCATTCTGAAGTGCTTTGAGACGCTCTTCCTGTTCTTTTACATCAGGCGGTGCGGTAAAGCTGTTGAGACGAACGCGGGAGGACGCCTCATCCATCAGATCGATGGCTTTGTCAGGCAGGAAACGATCACTGATGTAGCGGTCTGCAAGAGAAACGGCAGCCTCAAGTGCTTCGTCCGTAATCTTTACTTTATGATGAGCTTCATAACGGTCACGAAGTCCTTTAAGGATGGCAAGTGCTTCTTCAGCAGTCGGCTCGCCAACCTTGACGGGCTGAAAACGGCGCTCGAGAGCAGCATCTTTTTCGATGTTTTTGCGATACTCGTCCAGCGTAGTTGCACCGATACACTGCAGTTCTCCGCGGGCAAGAGCAGGCTTGAGAATATTGGCTGCATCCATGCTGCCTTCTGCTTTTCCCGCGCCAACCAGCGTATGAAATTCATCGATAAACAGGATTACATTTCCCTGCTTCTGAACTTCTTTGACTGTATCCTTCAAACGTTCTTCAAATTCGCCGCGATACTTGCTTCCCGCAATCATGCTGCCCAGATCAAGCGAGAGAATCCGCTTTCCTGTCAGTGTTTCGGGGACCTTTCCGGACACGATCAGCTGAGCCAGTCCCTCCACCACAGCACTTTTGCCAACGCCGGGTTCGCCGATCAGAACGGGATTGTTCTTGGTTCGGCGGCTCATGATCTGCATGATTCGTTCGATTTCTGTGGTGCGGCCGATCACCGGATCGAGTTCTCCATCCTGCGCAGCTTTGGTTAGATCACGGCTGTATTTATCCAGCACATTGCCTTCGCTGGTGTTTTGATTTTCACCCGAAGCAGACGGCTGCTCTCCGCCTTCAGGCTGATTGTTTGCCAGATTCTCAAGAATCTTCTGCTGCATTTCCTGCGGATCTGCGCCCATGGTCCGCAAAAGATTGACTGCGACGCCTTCGCCCTCTTTGAGCAGCGCAAGCCAGAAATGCTCTGTGCTTACGAAGCTGTGATTGAGCCTTCGGCTTTCCAGAATGCTACCCTCCAGAATTTTTTTGCTTCTGGGCGTGAGTTCCAGCGTGGGTTTGGGCTGAGCATTTCCTTCACCAAGCACGCGGCGTACCTGCTCGAAAACAGCATCATATGTGATGCTGTCCGGCAATACGCCCGAAATAACAGGGCTTGGTTCCTTCAGAAGTCCAAGAAGGATATGCTCAGTACCTACATACGGCTGATGAAGCTTTGTAGCGGCCTGATGCGCATAGTTAATTGCACGCTGTGCCCGTTGTGTAAAACGTCCGAATATTGCCATTTATGTCCTCCTAGTTGCTTTCAAGGGTTCGATGGATCAGGTCACATCGTGCTTCCTCGATGGAAGGATTTCCGTCCATCTGACTGGAGTAGCGCTGCACATGTGCATTCTGAGCTACTGTGAGAAGTTCATCAGTCAAAGTAAGCGGTGTCTGGAAAATCCCAAGCGATGCACCGAGTCTCAGATGGCTCCAATGCTGCATAAATTCTTTTTCATCCATTCTGACAGCATAGCGCAAAAGCGCATAGCTGCGCCACATAGCATCCTTCCATTCAGAGGGTTTTTCCTTCATGGTACGGTCGCGTAGTGCTTCTTCCATACCAATGAGCTGGCGTCCCACACCTGTAACCGCTTCGATGATTTCTTCTTCGGTACGTCCGAGGGTGACCTGATTGCTCACCTGATACAGATCTCCCAGCGCCTCGCTGCCTTCGCCATAGATGCCGCGAATGGTCAGGCCGAGCTTTGCGACATTCTGGTGAACATTTCCCATCTGCTTGCAGCGGGTCAGCAGCGGCAGATGCATCATCAGCGAAGCACGCATACCGGTGCCTGTATTGGTCGGACAAGAAGTAAGGTAACCAAGCTGAGAGTCAAAGCTGAAAGTACAGCCGGACTCCAGTGCTTCTTCTGCGCGAAAAGCATCCTGAGCAGCAGAGGAGAGATCAAAACCATTCACAATAGACTGAATGCGAAGATGGTCTTCCTCGTTGATCATAATGCTCACGCGGCGGTCGCTGCGGATGAGCGCCGCACCGACTTCGGTGTGCTTGAGCAGATCGCGGCTGATCAGATGGCGTTCTACCAGTTTCAGACGCTCAACCTGCGGCATTTCCTCCATACGGTAGAGGGTGTAATCATCCTCTTCACGCTCCATCGCCTCACAGGCACGAGAGATACACAGCTGTGCATTGTCAGGAGATTTCAGCGTTGAAAAAGGCAGATCGTAATAGTTGCGTGCAAGGCGCACACGGCCGGATACTACGACCGTTCCGGTATGTTCGCTCATCCGTTTGCTGCCTCCTTGCTTTCTGTAAGCGCGCGAAGCTCGTCACGATACTTTGCTGCATCCTCAAAATTCTCAACGGCAACAGCTTCGTCCATCTTCTGCCGCAATTCCATGATCTGCGCGTCAAGGAGCGCCTTGGGATCGGGCGTAAAAGCCGCGGGCTTTCTGCCGGCATGCTGCGCTCGACCGTGAACTCGCTGCAAAAGAGGGCGCAGCTGTTCTGAAAAATCACGGTAACATTGTGCGCAGCCCAGCCTGCCGCTATGCTCAAATTCTGCGTATGTCAGTCCGCAGCCAGAACATGCAGGAGACGGCGCGGTTTCCTTTTTGGGTTCGGATGTATTAAGAACCGAAAGAATGGAACTCAGGAAGCCCTGAATATCGCCCTTGGACAGGCTGGATTCCATTTTTTTGACACATTCCCTGCAAAGCATGCGTGTATTGCTGCCTTTGCCTGTTTTCAGCGTGATGGAGACAGTAGCCTCGTTTTTTCCACATTCTTCACACAGCATCCCTAGCCCTCCTTACTTTCATTTCTGTGCAACTTCCAGAAGCATGCTTCTAAGAATCTTTGCACGCAGCGCATTTTTCATCTCAGTAGTAATCGGCAAGCTTAGAGCCTGCGTGGATATCGCCGAATTCATCAGCGCGCTTTCACTTGGGGTGATCAGTTCTCTCTCCAGCAGCTGCTGAATCAGGTGAGAGGCAGAGAGAACGTCAATGGAATCGCCGATCCTCTCATTGAGCATATACAAAAGCTGCTCGCGGGTATCCTGCTGCATGCGAAAAATGCGGATGTATCCACCTCCGCCGCGTCTGCTTTCAATAATATACCCATGGTCTGGTGTAAAACGCGTTGCGAGGACATAATTGATCTGAGAAGGCGCGCAGCCAAAATATTCAGCCAGTTCATTGCGTTTCAGCTCAACCTCATGCTCGTCCTGCGTAAGCATGGTTTTGATAAATTGTTCAATGGCATCGCTCAGCCGCATGAAAGTCCTCCTTTTTAGTCAGAATGAATAGACCTTCTTTGACCATTTGATTTTAGCATGTCTTGAGATAAAAAGCAAGCTGCCCGCACCGGAAGAGCACGGGCAGAACATTATTTGACATTTTGCGTATGATCGGCCTTCAGACGTCCATAACCCATTACAGCAATCAGAAGAGCGGCGAGCGCATCAACAATAATATCCTTCATGGTGTCACGGAGTGCATCATGACCTGCAAGGGTAACGCCGTCCGCTGTCATGAACTTCTGCATGTTGAGTCCAAGCAGGCCATCGAACACATATTCATAGATCTCCCAGACTGCTCCGCAGCTTAAGGCAAAGCAGAAAGCAAACAGCGCGACAAAGGCAGGTGAGAGCGATACGCGGATCTTTTCGCTGTCATTGAGCCAGCTTACAAGGATAAAACCAAGCGCTCCAAGCATTGCGCCCGAGAAGAAGTGCAGAATGGTATCCCAGTGAGGAACGAGATAATAAAATTGCAGTACTTCTCCAAGAAAAATTGCGCAGTACAGAAAGATGTAATACATTACGTAAATGAAGTTTGGAATGTTGAATCGCCATTTACGGCTTACAATCGACGGAAGCGAAAAAACAACAAGTCCCAGTACGCACTGGATGAACATCAGCACATAGTCGCCGCGCTCGTGGGCAAACTCGCTGCCATTTTGCATAAATGGCTGTGGAAGAATTACACGGACCAGAGAATATATAGCAGAAATAATCAGGGTAACAAACAAAATATGTCCAGAGATTTCACTGAAGGAACGTTTCCTGTTGTCGCGGGGCATTTTGACTCTCCTTTTGAAATGAATGAAATAGAAAAGGCATTAATATCATTTCACATTACCTTTTGCTTGTCAAGAGACAACACAGCCTTGTCTGATTGTCTTATTTGACAAACAGATCATATCACTTTCTTTCGGTTGAAACATTATTTTGTGCTTCAAAGATACATTTCCATGTGCAAACACAACTACGGTTGTGCCTTTTTGCACCATCGTGGTATAATAACCCTATCGAAAACCAGAAATGGAGGATCTGATATGCTCAATCAAGCCACTGCACAGGAAGTGCTGAATACTGCGCTTTCTACCGGAGGCGATTTTGCAGAAATTTTTCTGGAGGATCGCAGGGATAATGTACTTGTCCTGCAGGATAATCGGATGGAAACCATTAATTCCGGACGAATTCACGGAGCGGGTATTCGCGTCTATGTGGGCCTGAATGCCATTTATACCTACACCAATGATACGGATTGCGAAGGACTTCTGCGCTGTGCCAGACAGGCCGCTTCAGCTGTTAAGGATCAAAAGGGAATCGTAACTGCAAAACCTTTTGTTGTACCAGCTCGTACGAATATTCATCCCGTTCGCATGACGCCTTCGCAGACTGCCGCAAGGAAAAAGGCGGAGATTCTGCGTTCGGCCAACGCGGCTGCGCGTGATTTCAGCCCCGAGATTACGCAGGCGATCTGTACCTATAAAGACAGCGAACAGGACGTGCTCATCTGCAACAGCGAGGGTCTCTATACCACTGACCGAAGAACCTATACGCGTCTGTACTGCCAGATTGTTGCCTCCAGCGGAATGGAAAACCAGACAGCCACGGCAGGCCCTGGCGCGATGATGGGGTATGAGCTGTTTGAGGATCGCGTCAATCCCTCCGTGGCTGCACGAAAAGCTGCTGAAACTGCTGTGCGTATGCTGCATGCGCCGCAGTGTCCTTCCGGAGTGATGCCTGTTGCAATCGACAACGGCTTTGGCGGCGTTATCTTCCATGAGGCTTGCGGCCACAGCCTTGAGGCAACCAGCGTTGCATTTGGCATGAGTGAATTCAGTGGAAAACTGGGACAGCAGATTGCCGCTTCCTGCGTAACGGCCATTGATGATGGCACCATGCCCAATGAATGGGGCAGTGAAAATGTAGACGATGAAGGAACGCCGACCAACAAGCTTGTGCTGATTGAAAACGGCATTCTGAAGAACTATATGATTGACCGTCTCAATGGCAGACGTATGGGCATGGCTCCTACCGGCAGCGCCCGCAGACAGAGTTACGCTTTTGCACCCACTTCCCGCATGCGCAATACATACATTGCTCCCGGCACGGATGACGACGCAGAGATCATCTCTTCCATGGGCGATGGCCTTTATGCAGCCAAAATGGGCGGCGGTTCTGTGAATCCTGCTACCGGCGAATTCAATTTTGCGGTTCAGGAAGGTTATCTGGTCAAGGACGGCAAGATCACCACGCCAGTTCGCGGCGCAAGCCTGATTGGCAAGGGCGCAGACGTGCTGATGAAGATCGACCGTGTTGGCAAGGACATGCGCATGGATCAGGGCATGTGCGGAAGCATGAGCGGAAGCGTGCCGACCAATGTCGGTCAGCCCATGATCCGTGTGTCAAGCATCACTGTCGGCGGACGCGCTTAAGGAGGAAAGAAATATGGAACTTTTCTTGAAAAAATTGATGACCGCCGCCCAAAACGCCGGAATTGAAGCATGCGAGGCGTATATCGTAGAGCGTGACAGTTTCAGCGCGATGGTAAACGAAGGCGAAGTAACGGAATACAAGAGCAATGCTACGCGAGGTCTTGGCTTCCGCGGTTTGAAGAATGGTAAAATGGGTTATTCCAGCACAGAAGCCTTTGATGACGAAGCAGTCCATCAACTTGTATCCGGTGTGGTCGAAAGCGCTGAATTGAGCGAAGACACAGATCCCGTTTTTTTCTATACCGGAAATGAGCCCGTTCCGGAGCTTAACCTTTGCAGCGAAGAGCTTGGAAATATCACACCCGAAACCAAGATTGAGTGTGTGAAGGCGCTGGAAACAAAAATCAAGGGTTATGACGAGCGCATTGCCAAGGCGGCACGCAACGCCATTCAGACAGGACGTCATACCATCCGCATCGTTAATTCCTACGGTATGGATCGTTCGTTCACCGAGGACATGTGCATTATGTACGGTATGGCCATGGCGAAGGATGGCGAATCTGTTGCGACTGGATTTTATGGGGACGGCGGCAGAAGTTTTGACAGGATTGATGCTGAAAAGATCGGCTCCGAAGTGGCGAGGCGCGCTGTGTCCGGGCTGAATGCTGTACAGATTCCTTCCGGCCAGTACCGTGTTGTGTTTGCTCGCGAGGCCATGGCGGACCTTTTGGAAACCTTCTGCGGAATCATCTCTGCAGAGAGTGCGCAGAAGGGACTGTCTCTTCTTAAAGGCCGTATTGGTGAAAAGGTTGCTTCTGAATGCGTAACGCTGATTGATGATCCCCTCCTGCTGGATGGACTGGAGGCACGTCCCTTTGACGCAGAGGGTGTACCGTCCAAAGCACATACCGTTATTGAAAACGGCGTTTTTAAAACCTTCCTTCACAATCTGAAAACTGCGCACAAGGATGGCGTTGAAACCACAGGCAATGCCAGCAAAGCTGGATATGCATCGGCGGTGCATGTTGCTCCCTCAAATCTCTATTATAAGCCGGGTACCAGAGTAATGGATGAGATGCTCGCGTCTATTGGAGAAGGCGTTGTCATCACTGAAGTGAGCGGTCTTCACGCAGGCGCCAATCCTGTCAGCGGAGATTTCTCTCTTCTCTCCAAGGGATATACATTCTGCGGCGGAAAGCGTGATAAGACTGTGGAACAGATTACGGTTGCCGGCAATTTCTATGAACTTCTTGCCAATATCCGCGAGTTCAGTTCAGAACTGCTCTTCCCGCTGGGCGGAATCGGCAGTGCTGATGCGGATGCAGGCGAACTGTCTATCAGCGGATGCTGATTAAAATGCGATATACAAAAGCCGTCGGTCAGAAACCGGCGGCTTTTCAGACTGTCAAAGAAGCCACTTTGCCGTGTAGCAAAGTGGCTTCAATCATGTGAAAAATCGAAGAAACAAGCAAGCGCATCCACTTGTGGATGGCGAGCTTTTTCAGATTAAGCGCAGTGAATTTGAGCTTCACCCATG
>JAGBBE010000005.1 GCA_017938645.1 Clostridia bacterium | reverse complement strand
CCTCATCAGGGTTCATTTCGCCCACGAGGATGCGCATCAGCGCAGTCACGCCATTTTCGTTATCGCCCACGAAAGCGATCTTGTCGCCCTTCTTGACGGTAAAGCTGACGTTATCCAGTACCTTCACGCCGTCGATGGTCTTGCTGAGGCCTTCCACGGTCAGGATGTCCTTTCCGGCCTCGCGCTCAGGCTCAAAGCCGACGAAGGGATACTTGCGGGAGGAGGCGGGAATCTGCTCCAGCTGCAGGCTGTCCAGCACCTTTTTGCGGCTGGTGGCCTGACGGGACTTGGATTTGTTGGCAGCAAAGCGGCGGATGAACTCCTGCAGGTCGCGGATCTTTTCTTCGCGCTTTTTGTTCTGGTTGCGCATCAGCTGCTGCATCATGGCAGAGGTCTCGTACCAGAAATCGTAGTTGCCGGCATACATGCGGCAGGCCTGATGGTCCACGTCCACAATGTTGGTGCACACGGCGTTGAGGAAGTGACGGTCATGGCTGACCACGATGACGATGGCGTCGCAGTCCACCAGGAAGTCCTCCAGCCACACGGTGGATTCCACGTCCAGACCGTTGGTGGGCTCGTCCAGCAGGATGATGGAGGGATGGCCGAACAGCGCCTGCGCCAGAAGCACCTTCAGCTTCTGACGGCCGTCGAGGGATTCCATCTGGTTATAGTGCATTTCGGTGGGAATGCCGATGCCGTTGAGCAGCTGCGCCGCTTCGGTCTCAGCGTCCCATCCGCCCAGCTCGGCAAATTCGCCTTCCAGCTCGGCGGCGCGCTCGCCGTCCGCGTCGGAGAAATCCTCCTTGGCATAGAGAGCGTCCTTTTCCTTCATGATGTCGTACAGACGCTTGTTGCCCATGATCACGGTGTCCATCACGGAATACTCGTCGTACTTGAAGTGGTTCTGCTCCAGCACGCTCATGCGGTCTTCCTTTTTCATGGTCACGGTGCCGGTGGTGGGCTGAAGCTCGCCCGAGATGATGCGAAGCAGGGTCGACTTGCCCGCGCCGTTGGCGCCGATGATGCCATAGCAATGGTCGGGCTGGAAGATGAGATCGACGTGCTTGTAGAGCAGGTCGCCGGCAAACTGAAGGCTGATGTCGTTAAGCTGAAGCATGGTTTACTCCTTTTCTTTGGCTTGCTGATTTGCGTAGATCTGGTCGTTGAGCTGGTTGATGTTGCCGCAGCCCATGGTGAGCACGAGGTCGCCGGGCTGCCAGTGTTCGCGCAGATACTTTTCGGTATCGTTGAAGGTGGGCGTATGGATGGCGTTGACGCCGTGAGCCTTCATGCCCTCGACCACCATCTCCGCCTTGATGTCGCCGGGATCCTTTTCGCGCGCGGCATAGATATCGGTGACCAGCGTGATATCCGCCGCCTCGGTGCAGGTGAGGTAATCGTCAAACAGGCGCTTGACGCGGCTGAAGGTATGCGGCTGCATGACCGCCCACACGCGGTTGTGCGGCTGACGGACCGCCACGGAAATGGCGTTGCGCATCTCGGTGGGGTTGTGGCCGTAGTCATGGTAGAGCTTCACGCCCTCGATTTCGCTGGTGAGTTCGAACCTGCGGTGCGCGCCCTTGAAATCGCAGAGCGCCTTGCAGGCAGCGTCCATATCGCCCTTGAGCGCATGCGCGCAGCTAAGCGCGGCCAGCGCGTTCATCACCTGGAACTCGCCCGGCACTTTCAGCGCCACATGGCCGAGGGTTTCACCCCGGAACACGAGATCAAACGCGCCGTGGCCGTATTCATCGTAGACGAGGTTTGCAGGCTGATAGTCACATTTCTCATTCAGGCCGAAGCTGAGGGTCGTGCAGCTGAGGTCCTCAAACAGCTCCATGATGCGGTGGTCGTCGCCATTGCCGATGGCGATGCCATGCGCAGGCAGCAGCGCGAGGAACTTGCCGAACGTTTCCTGAATGTGATCGATATCGCGGTAGAAATCCAGATGGTCCGCATCGATGTTCAGAACCACCGCAACCGTGGGACGCATGTGCAGGAAGCTGGCGTTGAACTCACAGGCCTCGGCCAGAAACATGCCGCTCTTTCCGATGCGCGTGCTGCCGCCGATGAAATCGAGGTTGCCGCCGATGTGGATGGAGGGGTCCATCTCACACTCCATAAGCACCTGCGAAAGCATGGACGTGGTGGTGGTCTTGCCGTGCGCGCCGCACACACCGATGGCGGTGTCAAAGCCTTCCATCAGCTGGCCCAGCAGCGTGGCACGCTCGATGTTGGGAAGCCCCAGCTTTTCAATCTCGAGTCTCTCCGGGTTGTCCGGCAGGATAGCCACGGTATACACCACCAGATCCGCACCGTGCACGTTTTCCGGGAAATGGCCGATGGTGACGGGAATGTGCAGATCATTCCTGAGATGACGTGTGGCATAGGTCTCCAGCCCGTCCGAGCCGGTGATGACATAGCCCTTTTCCTGAAGCATCTGCGCCAGGCCGCTCATGCTGCTGCCGCCGATGCCGATCATATGGATATGCTTGCCCTGATAATCACGAATATGGGGTACGGACATGATTTTCACCCGTTTCATGAATGTTTGCATAGCGATGCTTGCAGATTCAACCAATCTTATTATACGCTGGAAAGGGACCAATAATCAATAGCTTCCGGGCTTTGGAGAGGGCAGAAGAAAAATATTTTCGAAAAAATGCAAAAAACACTTGCCAACATACCAGAGGATGTGTATAATATGATTGTTGCCCGTACAAAGGCAATGCGCTGATGTAGCTCAGCAGGTAGAGCGCATCCTTGGTAAGGATGAGGTCACCGGTTCAAATCCGGTCATCAGCTCCATCAGAAAAACGCTTGATCCACAACGGATTGAGCGTTTTTCTTATGCGTTTGAGTCCCTCAGCCTCCATCCGCAGTAAAGCGCATGGATGTCGACAACGCTAACCTCTGAAGCGTGCTTATTTCCCTCCGTTTTTCATCTTCCATCCTTCGGTTTCTGTTTTTCCTCTTGTGGACGCGCGGGTCTCTTCCTATAATATAGCCAGCATGATTCAAGGAGGGATTCCGCGATGTATCGTCTTCAAGGAAAAAAACTGCATTATGAAATCGACGATGCCGGCCGCTGCAGGAGCGTAGTCAATACGCTTAATGGTTATGAAACCATCGAAACGCCCGGAGCGATCTGGAAGGTCATCTACGCTGTGCCCGGCACCGAGCGCGTGGAGGCAGCCGTGTGGGCGGATGAACAGACGCCTGAAATCACCTGTGCTGAAAACGAAATCACGCTGCACTATGACCGTCTGAATGCCGATAAGGGAAGGATGATCAGCGCGCAGCTGACCATTCACCTCATGATGGAGGAGGATGGTCTCAAGGCATGGGCGGAGGTTGTCAATCAGGACCCGGCTGTGGAGATCATGGAAGTGCAGCTCACACCGCTGTCCGGCATGCGCAGCCTCAGCGGCGATCCGGAAAACGATTTTATCACCTGGCCCAATAACATGGGCCGAAAGGTGCGCAATCCGGCATATAACGATCTGTCCACCTACGCGGGCTTCCGTAAGTATGAGCGCCATGACCAGTTCCATACCGACATGGACGCGCTGTATCAGGATCAGCGCGCCTGCATGCAGTGGTATGACTGGTACAACGACCAGTGCGGTATCTATGTGGGTTCGCAGGACAAGAGCCGCAGCGCGCTGTGCCTGCATGTGGAGCGCGATACGAAACTGAATGTGCTGCGCTTCGGCTTCATCTATTATCCGATGATCAAATCCGGCGAGCGCTTCGTAACCGCACCCAGCGTGTATCTGCCTCACAAAGGCGACTGGCACGCCGGCGCGAGGATCTATCGCAAGTGGATGGACGACGAAAAGCAGTTCATCGCGCCGAAGATCTCCGATTGGGCGCAGGACTTCCCGGGCTGGCTGCGCGTGATTCTCAAGCAGCACCACTGTGAGTGCAACTGGACGTTCGACGACATCCCGCGCCTGTACGACGAGTGTGAAGCGGCGGGTCTGAACACGCTGTACCTGCTGGGCTGGGAGACGGGCGGCTTTGCCCGCATGTGGCCCGACTTTGAAATTGATGAGGGCAGTCTGGGCGGCAGCGCAAAACTGAAGGAAGGCATCGATTACGTCCATCGGAAGGGCGGCAGGGTGCTCATGTTCCTCAGCTATCTGCTCATCGACTATCAGTCGAAGTTCTACCGCGAACAGGGCGGCGATAAATGCACGGTCAAATCCTTCTGGCAGCAGGACGTTCCCTTCCCGGAAACCTACTGCGGCGAGGGTACCTACCGCAAGATCGGCGCTCCTCCCATGCCGATGTATCACGCATGTCCGTCCAGCGATCTGTGGCATGAAAAGATGAAGGACGCCGCACGCGTGTGCCTGGAAGCCGGTGCCGATGGCGTGCTCTATGATCTGGGCGGCAAGCCTCCGTTCTTCTGCTATTCCAGGGAGCATGGTCACGATAAGCCCACCGACGCCTATGTCTGCAAGGCCGATCGCTTTGCTGACCTGCGCCGCTTCGTCAAGACCTACGGCGAGGATAAGATCATCCTGATGGAGCATAATGTGGACATCTTCGGCCAATCCATGGACGTGGTTCAGTCCTCCAACACCACGCCTGATCCGCGCCTGGTCAAGCCCGCCTCTGCGGCCAACTGGGAAGGCGCGAAGGATGACTTCAAGATGCTGGAGGTCTACCGCTACACATTCCCGGAGCTTGTGCTCACCAACCGCGAGTGCGGCGAGGACGAAAACCACTATCTGGCCAACATCGGCTATTCGTTCGTGCTGGGTCTGCGCTTTGACATGACCATTTTCCGCTGCTGCGGAAGCCTCAGCGATATTCCCAACTACGCGGCCTATCTCAAGGAGATCACAGTCCTGTACAGCGAGTACGCGGACTATATCCTGCGCGGCCGCTTCGTGGATACCGATGGTTTCGCCTGGAACGATCCTGCTGTGATCGTCAAGGGCTATGTGGCCAAGGACGGCACCATGGCCGCAGCGCTGTGGAATCCCACGGCGGATGACCGTGAGGTCGAAATCACGCATGACGGCGTTGTCACGAAGATCTGCGTAAAGGCGGAGCGCGTGGCCATCACCCGAATCTGAATATGACAAAAAGCCCGCTGAGTTTTCAGCGGGCTTCTTCATGATCTGTCTGCTGGCTGCGCGCCTGCTGCCTGACAACGGCGGGTGTGAGCGAGCTTTTGCGTTTGAAGGCTTTATAAAAGGAATTGTTGGAGTTGAAGCCGCATTCCACAGCAATCTGGGCGATGGGCAGGCTGGTGGTGCGCAGGAGCAGGAGCGCTTTGTCAAAGCGGAGCTGCTCAACGTAGTCGAAGAACGATTCGCCGGTTTCCTGACGGATGGCCTTCTGCAGCGTGGGTGCGGACACCGCGAAGTGATCGGCCACAAATCCAACGCTCAGCGAGCTGTCGCTGAGGTGTTCGTTGATGAAGCGGCACACCGAGGAGGCAAAGGCCGCCTGATGGCTCTGGCAGAAGGGAGTGATCAGGTCGCAGATTTCCTCGCAGCAGGCGGATAATTGGGCAAGCAGCACATCGGTGCTCCGTTCGAGATGATAGTCCGGAATGTCCAGCGAACTGAGCGCTTCCAGCCGCTCCAGCTTCACGCGCAAAAGCACGCTGCGGATGTTGTAGAAAAGCTGACGGTTGACCACGTCGTCAAGGAAGGTGAGCTTTTTCATGCGGCTGCCGATGCTGCACAGAAGCGACAGCGCGCCGGCCTTTTCACCGTGCAGCAGAAGCGAATGCAGCTGCGACATTTCGGAATAGTCCAGCGGCAGATTGTCCGGCTGATCGGGAAAGTTTCCGCTCTGCCACACATCGAGCAGCTCGTTGTTGGCCTCCTGCGAAGCCAGCGACAGAATCGCTTTCGCCTGCTGATGGAGGGTGTGCAGATCCTCGCAGGTGGTGCTTTCGTCGCTCAGGGCAATGAGCAGCGGCATCTGGAAATGCTCACGCGCGGCTTTGCGCAGGATGGCAAGCTCTTGCGTCCACACATAGCGGCTGTCGCAGTCCAGCAGAAGCACGGCGCGCTCGCTGACGGTGTACACGTAGGGCGCGGGCGAAAGCTGGGACTCAATCAGGCCCAGCAGCGCCAGCTGACGCTGCGCCAGATTTTCGGCGCTGGCGTCGTCGTCCTGCAGGCCAATTACAGCCAGCCTGTATTTTGCGGGAAATCTGGGAAAACACTGGTCAAACAGCTTCAGCCGCTGCTGCGAGACAAGGCTCTCCTTCACAGGCGTCACGCGCAGCATACTGGAAAACACCTGATCGCGCATGGAAATCTGCTGGGCAGTGAGCGCCTGCCGGTACTCGTCCACGCTTGTGGCAAGGCTGGTGAGCGTGTTGCCGATGAACTCAAAGCCGTTCAGCGGCGCATCCGCTTCTTCCGTTACCTGACGGGCAATGGCCTCCAGCTTGCGCACCGGCCTGCCGGATCTAAGTGCGAGCAAAACCGAAAGCACAACGCCCGCCAGAATCAGCAGTCCAAAGAAGATCAGCAGCATGTTGCGCATCGGCTCCATCATGCTGGTAAACAGCGTTTCGGACAGGATCAGCTCCGCATTCAGTCCGCCGCCGGAGGCAGCGAGCTTGTGCACCTTTTCCGTATCGCCGCTCAGGCCGTAGTGCATCAGCACCTCGCCGTCGTTGTTCGAAAGCTGGAAGCCCGCCTGCAGATCGTCCAGATCAGGCATGAGCAGGGATTTGATTCTGTCCTCACGGAAGGTGGCGAAGAACACGCCGGAGGGATTCCGCGTAAAGGTTTCGCTCATGGAGCACAGCCACACCATGCCCTGGTAGGGCACATTTTTGCGGATGATTTCCATTTCGCTCATAAAAAGTGAAAGGCTCGAGGGATGTCCGAATGCGGCGAAGAATTCTTCTTTGGACATTGCTCCGAAGCGGATGAAGCTGCCGTAATAATCGTCCTTGGGCAGATGGATGCGGTCGCGCGTGAAGAGCACGTCGTTGCGCATCAGAAGTCCGTAGTCCTCCACAAAGGGCTGCGCCAGACAAAGCCGGGAAAACTCCTCGTGCAGCTTTCCCAGATGGTAGTAATCCGCCGGGGCCGGGTTGTTCGCATCCTTGCGGGCGTAGATGCGGTACTCCGCATCGCGGCCAATGGAAAAGGCGATGCCGTGGAGAGATTCCATCTGCTGTTCGAGCTGATCCAGTCCGCTGGAGAGCCGCTGCTGCGTAAGCGACAGCTGCCTTTGCTCAAACAGAGACAGGGTGCTGTAGTACAGCGGGATCAGAATCAGCAGCAGTCCGCACAAGAATGCCAGATATCCACTCAAAAAATAAAAAGTGGTGCGTCTTTTCACTATACCACTCCCAGAACAGGCTAAAATATCAAAAACATTATAGGGCTTTGCCAAACGATTCTGCAATGGTAAATACCACAATTCTTTGGATTTTTCATTTTCAAACGCCGTTTTTTCAACAGAACAATCTGTTTTTCCTATTTTCGAATTGCGCGGAAACAGCGGCTTTGCTAAGGTAAAACCAACAGAACAGACGCCGGAGACGACCAGGCGCTGTTCACAAAATCCCAAGGAGAAAGGAAGGAACCCATTCATGAAGAAACTGCTGTCCCTGATCCTGTGCGTGATGCTGTGCGTCTCGCTCGCTCCTGCCGCCATGGCCGAAGGCCCCGACAAGATCACCGTGGGTCTTGCGTCTCTTGCCAGCGTTATCGACTATGAAACCAACGCCATGACCCTGGCTCTGGAAGAAGAAGGAAACTTCGATCTGGAGTTTGTCACCTTCACCGCCAAGGAAATGCTGGAAAAGGTCAACGTCATGATTCAGGCCGGCGGCGACGACCTGCCTGACGTCTTGCTGTTCTGCTCCACCTCCGGCCGTCCCAGCAACAGCGCCATCTATTCCTGGGCCATGAACGGCGCCATCCTGCCCATGACCGAGTACCTCAAGGATGAAACCAAGTCTCCGAACTTCAACGAGTCCATGAAGAAGTCCGGCACCAATCTGTTCCCCATGATCACCATGCCCGACGGCGAAATCTACCATCTGCCCGGCTATGCCCGCTCCATCGGCAACGAGTACCAGCACAAGAACTGGATCTATCAGCCCTGGCTTGACAAGCTGGGTCTGGAAAAACCCACCGACGCCGAGAGCCTCTACAACGTCCTTAAGGCGTTCAAGGAGCAGGATCCCAACGGCAACGGCCAGCCCGACGAAATTCCCATGATGCCTTATGCCGCCGGTTCCGCTCCGCTGCTGCGCTCTCTGATGAGCATGTTCTGCGACGTCGGCAACACCTCTGACTGGATTGCCGTGAAGGACGGTAAGCTCATTGCCAGCTACGCCACCGACGAATACCGCGAAGGCCTGCGCTACATCAACAAGCTGGTCTCCGAAGGCCTGCTCAGCCCGCTCACCTTCACCCAGGACGAAGCCCAGTTCAAGGCCATTCTGGCTCAGGAAGACGTTGTGGTCGGCATGAGCGTGAAGCCTTCTCTGGCCTCCTCCATCGACGCCACCTCTCCGCGCCGCGCCGAGTATACCCATGTGGCTCCTCTGGCCATGGCTGACGGCACCGTGCTGACTCCCTACACCCCCACCACGCCCTCTGCTCACTTCGTGATCACCGCCAACTGCAAGAACCCCGAAGCCGCTTTCCGTCTGGGCGACCTGCTGTGCTCTGAAAAGTACACCGTATGGAACCGCTGGGGCCAGAAGGACGTTGACTGGGTTGTGCCCGAGGAAGGCGCCCAGGCCATGTACGCTTCTCTGGGCTATGCTCCCTACCTCAAGGAAACCGGCAACATCGTGTGGGGTTCTCCCCAGAACCAGGCCTGGAACCAGAATGGTCCCTATGTCCGCGGCTATGAAATCCCCGCCGGCATGGTCTGGAACGGCAACCCGCTGGACGGCGAATACATCATCGCTACTGCCATGCCCGACTACCTCGGCAAGGGCCCCGCTGAGTATATCTCCACCCTGATCTATACCGAGGAAGAAAACGAAATCATCGCCGAGCCCATGGCTACCCTGAAGAGCTACACCGGCGAAGCCCGCGCGCAGTTCATCACCGGCGACCTCGATATCGAGAAGGATTGGGATTCCTACATTGCCGAACTGTACAACAACGAGCTGGAAGCCGTGCTCGAAGTGATGCAGGCCGCTTACGACCGCAACAACTGATTTCCTGTTTCCATCCGGGAGGGAGAGAATTCTCTCCCTCCCTTGCTTATTCTTGCTGAGGAGGAAAAGACGTGCATAAAACCGCTCTTGCCCGCAGGATTGCACGCCACTGGCAATTGTATCTGTTTTTGCTGCTGCCGGTTGCTTACCTGCTGGTTTTCCACTACTATCCCATGCTTGGCGTGCAGATCGCCTTCAAGAAGTATTCCGCCAGACTGGGCATCTGGGGCAGTCCGTGGGTGGGCTTCAAGTATTTTATCAAGTTCTTTAACTCCACGCAGTTCACCCGCGTGGTGGGCAATACCATCAAGCTGTCCTTCTACAGCATCCTGGCGGAGTTCCCGCTGCCCATCGTGTTTGCGCTTATGCTCAACTCGGTGCAGTCCCAGCGGTACAAGAAGACCATCCAGACCATCACCTACATGCCCTACTTCATCTCCATGGTGGTTATGGTCGGCATTATCCTGCAGGTTCTCAACCCCGTGATGGGTATCTACGGCAAGGCCTACTCGGCCCTGACCGGCACGATGGCTCCCGACCTCATCGGCTCCTCCGCCGCCTTCCCGCACATCTACGTGTGGTCCGGCGTGTGGAAGATGTTCGGCTGGAACTCCATCGTCTACGTGGCCGCGCTGGCGGCCGTGTCTCCCGAGCTTCACGAGGCCGCGCAGATCGACGGCGCCAGCCGCTTCCAGCGCGTGCTCCATGTGGACTTCCCCGCCATTCTGCCCACGGCCACCATCATGCTGATCCTGCGCATGGGAAGCCTGATGACCATCGGCTTCGAAAAGGTGTTCCTGCTGCAGAATGACCTCAACCTCAAGGCCAGCGAGGTCATTTCGACCTACGTTTACAAGGTCAGCCTCAAGGCCAGTATTCCTGATTTTTCGTATTCAACGGCCATTGGCCTGTTTAATTCTGTGATCAATCTCACCATGATTAGTCTGGTGAACTTCTTCTCCAGCAAAATCAGCGAAACTTCACTGTGGTAAAGGAGGACGGCACATATGGCACAGACCCTGCAGCTTAAAAACCACAGAGCCAGCCGCCTTTCCCGCAGCGACCGGATTTTCTATACCGTGGTCAATCTGGTTGTCGGCATCCTGGGGCTGATCGTGCTCTACCCGCTCGTTTACATTCTTTCTTCCTCGTTCTCATCTCCCTCTGCAGTTGCCGCAGGCAAGGTGGTGCTCTTTCCTGTGAACTTCAGCCTGCGCGGCTACAAGGCTGTGTTTGACTATCAGGCGGTGTACACGGGATATCGCAATACCATCTTCTACACCGTGGTCGGCACAGCCCTCAACATCGCGCTGACGATGATAGCCGCCTATCCTCTGGCGCGCCGCAGCCTGCCCGGCAAGGGATTTTTCACCTTCCTGTTCACCTTCACCATGATGTTCTCCGGCGGCATGATCCCCAACTATATCCTGATGAAGGAACTCAAAATCATCAATACCGCGTGGTGCATGTTGCTTCCCGGCGCCATTTCGGCGTATAATCTGATTGTTACCAGAACGTTCATTCAAAACAGCATTCCCGAGGAATTGCTCGAAGCCGCCCAGATCGACGGCTGCAATGACACGCAGTTCTTCTTTCTGTTCATTCTGCCTCTGTCCAAGGCGGTTATGGCGGTTATCACGCTGTACTACGCGGTGTCTCACTGGAACGCCTACTTCAGCGCCTTCCTCTACCTGAACAACCGCAACCTCTACCCGCTGCAGATCTTCCTGCGCGAGATCCTGATCATGAACTCCGTAGACACGGAAATGGTGATGGATACCCAGATGCAGGAGGCCATGCAGGGCATGGCGGATCTGCTCAAGTATTCGCTGATTGTGGTTTCCACCGCGCCGATTCTGTGCATCTATCCGTTCCTGCAGCGCTACTTCATCAAGGGCGTCATGATCGGTTCTCTCAAGGGATAAACCGCAGGAGGAATCATCCATGAAAATCATGTCCTTCAACCTCAGGTATGCCCACAATCCTGACCACAACCAGCAAAAAGAGCGTGAACCGCGCGTTGCGGCCTTTATCCTCCAGCAGCAGCCCGCCTCCATCGGCTTCCAGGAAACGGAGCCCTTCTGGCGCGAACGGCTGGATGAGGTACTCACCGGCTACAAGCGCGTGCAGCCGCAGATGATGACCAAAAACTATATCTACTACAATCCTTCCCAGCTCAAGGTGATCAATCACGGCGTGATCTGGCTTTCCGAAACGCCCGATGTGCCGTCCAGAGGCTTCGGCTCCAAGTACTTCATCTCCGCCACATGGGCCATCTTTGAAAAGCTGGACGACGGCAAGATGTACGCGCACATCAACACGCATCTGGACGCCTTCAACGAGCCCTTCCGCGAAAAGGAAATCGTGATGGTGCTGGATCTGGCCGACCGGCTGCGCGCGCAGGGGTTGCCTGTGGTCATCACCGGCGACTTCAACTCCCGCGAAAATTCCGTGATCTATCAGGCAGTGATGGAGCGCGGCTACCTCGATGCAAAGTATCAGACCGAAGACACCACGATGCTTGGCACCTTCAACGGCTTCGGCGAGTTTGAGCCGCCCTATTTCGGTCCGATTGACTACTTCTTTATCAATCCCGGCAAGTTCGACGTGCACCGCTACACTGTAACCGTGTACTGGGAAGGCGAGTTCATGACCGATCACAACGTGCTCTGTCTGGAAACCGAACTGAAAGGATGACCTGTCCATGAAATTCCACGACGCCCATCAGCCTCCGTTTTCCCTGCATGGCCTGGTTCAGGAGCCGGGCTACCGCCGTCTGCCCGAAAGCATGCTGGATTCCATCCGCCCGCAGCTCAAACGGCTGGCACAGCGGACCAGCGGCGGACGCATCCGTTTTGCCACCGATGCGAACGAGATGGTCATCCGCATCACGCTGAACGACACGGTGATCAAAACGCACATGACGCCTCTGAATATGGCCGGTGCGGAATTGTACGCAGGAACGGGCGCTCAGATGCGGCGCGTGGCGCTTCTCAGGCCGCTGGCCGAAGGCGCGGGCACCGTACCCTTTGAAAAACTGGATGGCTACGGCATCTGCCGCACGTCCGAGCACACCATCGCCCTGAGCGGAACAATGGAGACGTACACGCTCTATCTGCCCATCTTTGCCGCAGTCGAAGAGGTGCTCATCGGTCTGCCCGAAACAGCGGCGCTTCAGCCTGCGCGGGCATATGCCGTTGAAAAGCCCATCGTTTTCTACGGCTCGTCCATCACCCATGGTGCCTGCGCCGGACGGCCGTCGCTGACGTATCCGGCCCGGGTCTGCGCTGCACTGGATGCGGATTTCATCAATCTGGGCTTTGCCGGCAATGCGCTGGGGGACTCGGAAATCGCCGCGTACATCGCGGGTCTTGACATGTCGGTATTCGTTCTGGACTACGACTGGAACGCGCCTACGCCGGAATTCCTGCTTGAAACGCACAAGCCGTTCTTCGATGTGGTACGTGCCGGCAACCCTGAGCTGGAAATCCTCATCATCAGCCGTTTTGAGTCCGGTCACAGACCGGTTGAGGATACGGCGGCACGCTTCAACGTGATCCGCCAGACCTACGAGGCCGCGCTGCAACGCGGCGACCGGCACGTGACGCTGCTGGACGGACGCACGTTCTTCGACCCTGAGGAAAGCGACCTGTGCCTGATGGATTTTACCCACCCCAACGACTATGGATTTCATCGCATGGCGGAGAAGATTCTGCCGGTGCTTAAGAGGATACTGGAACGGGAGTGAGGGTGGTTATCAACCCCACAAAACCGACTTGCAACCGCAGGTCGGTTCTTTCTATATACACTCCATCCCACCCACAGAAAAACCCGCCGTCTGCCTTTTTGCAGCAGACGGCGGGTTCATATCTATGAACGGAATCAGAAGTCCAGTTCCATCCAGGTATTCATGTTTTCAGGCCACAGCTTGAGGCTCTTTTCGTACAGTGCATGCGCGCCTTCGAAGTCGCCTTCGTACTTGCGGATGGCGGCCATCTGGTAGGCTATCATGCCTTCGCGCTGCTCCTGAGGATCGTTGACGAAGGGATTGAACGCGGCGATCATGTCCTCCCAGCCGATGGAAGGCAGCTCGCTGCGCTCCTCCTGCATGGCGGTGATGCGGCTGAGCAGCACGCGGGCGTCCACGGCACGGCCGAGCTTGCGCAGGGCGCTGGCGTAATAGAAGGGCATGTCGGGCTTGGACAGCAGCACGTGATGCAGGCACTTGGCGTAAGCGGCCTTGCATTCCTCGGTGCGTCCCATCTTTTCAAGCGCAATGGCCTGATAGTAGAACAGCGGGATCTGCGAAGCCTCGTACCAGAGACCGGCGTGCAGGTTTTCGGGCAGATTCGGGGCGTCTTCGAAGATGGCGAGTGCTGCCTCGGGCTGACCGTCTCTGAGCTTTTCGCGGCCCATGTGCATCATAATGGTGAAGTACAGGTCGGTGATGGCCATCTCGCCGCCTTCTGCGGGCACGAAGTTGTGAGACAGCATGACCTGACGGGCTTCCTCGTAACGGCCGGCGACGCAGTAGGCCTTGGCATGTTCAAGCACATAGTCGTCCGAAGGCTTTCCGGTCAGCGGATGATCCTTGATCACCTGCAGACGCACTTCGCCGGGGATGCCCAGCTTGGTTGCGGCATACAGGTATTCGAGCTTGATCTGATCGTTCTGAGGATCGAGCTCCATGGCCTCCACGAGCAGCTTCAGCGCCTCTTCCTTGCGCTTCATGTGAGAGAAGAAGCACACGGCGAGGTTGCGGGCGTAGACAGCATTTGCGGGCTCCAGCGCATGCGCCTCCTCCCACAGCTTCATCGCACAGGCAAAGTGACCCTTGTCGTAGAGCACACAGGCCAGCAGATTGCGGGCGGCGGCGTCCTTCTCGTCCTTGACGGCGTCCTTGAGAACGCGGATTTCAGCCAGACGGTAGGGATAGGACGTCTTGATGGGGCACTTGGCAGCCGCTTCACGAAGCGCCTTGCCGTCGCCGCCGAGCTGCTCGGTGAGATAGGCAGCGGTGTAGCCGACCATGGGTGTAGTGGGCGCCTTCATGGAGAGGAGCAGGTCGATGGCTTCCTGGGCAAAGCCGCCGTCGGCCAGATCGTAGGAGATGTCCAGCGCGGTCTGACCAAAGTCGCTGCGGCGGGTGGGTTCAAGCTCGCAGGCGCACTTGCCTTCGAGGATCAGCTTGACGTAGGCGGCCAGATCATTGAGCGGGTCGTAGCGCAGCGCCTTGTCGATCAGACGCATGGCTTCGTCTGCGTTGCCCAGCTTCCACTGTGCCAGCGCCGCATAGGCGGAGGCGAGAGGATGGCGCGCGGCAGCTTCCAGCGCCGTGGTAGCGTGAGCGAGCATGTTGCGGTAATCCTTGCGGCGGCCGTCAATGGCTGCCAGCTTGCTCATGGCCTTGGGCACGGTGTAGCCGCTCCATGCGGCGGCGTAGATGGTATCATAGGCCTTGTCAGTCTCGCCCATGGCGTCCAGCACGAGGCCCAGCAGATACTCCGCTTCGCCGTCCTGATAGCGCAGATTATAAATATGTTCGTTGCGGACGGCCTTCTCCAGCAGCTTCTTTGCTTCTGCATACCAGCCGCGGCGATACTTGTATTCGCCCAGAGCGATCAGGGACGGAATGTGATCGGGATCGCGGCGCAGGGCCTCTTCGTAATATACGTCCGGCTCGATCTGCGGGTTGCGGTACTGATCCTTGTGAACGCCCTGCAGATACAGCTCCTGTACGGTCTTGAGCTTGGCAGGATGCGGGTCGAGGGATACGGGTTCGGGATAGTGCATCTCGTCCAGCTTCTCCTGAGAGTAGCTGAGCAGCTCGCGGCCGCACTGGGCGTACAGAGCGATGCTGTACATGCCCTGGGCAGGCTCAAAGCTGAGGGAAACGGGCTTGCAGGGCTCAGTGTCACAGCAGCCGTCAAACAATACGCCGTCCTTGGTCTTGAGAACCACGCGCACGTTCTTGCGGGCCTTGGTGGTCTGCACGATCAGCTTGCCGCCGTCCATGTCCACGCGCACCGCGGCTTCCAGCGTGGCAAAGCTGACCTTGCCGATTTCGCCGATGGGGTACCAGAACTGGGAGAACTCCTTGGTCTCATAGGGGTTGAGCCAGGTGAAGTCGGGCTGGTTGTTGCTGTAGGAACCGGCCATCAGCTCGCAGTAGCGGCCGTCGGTGTCGGTCAGAGCCTTTTCCCAGTGACCGGCCAGCTCGCCGCAGCCCCAGGTGAACATCTTCTTGCCGGGAGAGACGTGGTGATTGGCCACGTGGATCACGCCGGCCTTCTTGCCGTGGTCATAGCCGCCGAAGAAGTCGAACTTGCTGGGCGCGGCAAAATGAGAAGTGGCGTGGAAGCAGTTCTTGTACCAGCTGATGTCGGTGGGCTCATCGTAGAAGGCGCTGGAATACGAGCCGTGCGCGATGGGATAGTTCACCGAGGGCTTGGTCATGGAATAGTGGTTGTTGGCGTAGTTCACATCCGGCGGGAAGATGAACTGATAGTCGTCGTTGACCGCAACGGCGGCGTTCTGCCACATCAGGAAGCTGTGACGGAGCTCGGTGCGGTTGGTCACCTGAATGCGCGTCTCAAAGAACGCGGAGTCGGGATGCAGCACGATTCCGATGGTGGAACGGGTACGGTCGGTGGGGTCGCATTCCGAAAGCCAGGTGATGGCGGTGCCGTCGGGCTCGATTTCGGTGCAGAAGTTGACCGGCATATAGGTGGAGGGACGATGGTGGAACGGCCAGTTGAATTCCAGACCGCCGCTGATCCACAGGCCGTAGGCGCCGATCAGGGCCGGCTTGATGCAGTGCTGACGGTAGAGGAAGTCATACTGATTGACCTTGTCGTACGCTTCAAACACGCGTCCGCCCAGCTCCGGAATCAGGATCAGACGGATGTAGTCGTTTTCCATGCGCACCACTTCGTAGTCGCGCGGCTGGCAGTTTTCACGCACAACGGAAAGCACCGGCTTGACCGGATAGGGATTGCCCTTCGTGCCCTGATGCATACGATTCTCGTTGAACATGGGCATCTTTTCGCTTTCCATAATCGGATAGGTCGGAATCGACATGGTTTCGACCCGGATGGTTACTGGCTGTGCCATAGGTTCACTCCCTTTCGCTGGATGGATGCTTTGTTTTTATATGGAACGGCAGCGCAGCAGCTGCACGCTTTTGACGAACTTCAGAGAAAACCGGGGAGGCGGGAAGCCTCCCGTCCTCCCCGGCAAAGGATGGTATTACTTCTTGTAGGGCTCCCAGACGATGCCCTTTTCGGCGGCGGCAGCGTTGACTTCTTCGGTCACGGCCGCGAGGTTGTAGTTGTCATAGAGATCCTGTACGAAGGCATTCCAGTCGGCTTCGAAGTCGGTGGACTGCATGATGATCAGCACGAGCTGATTCTCAACGTAGGTTTCAATGTCGAAGGACATGAGGTTGTCGCTGAACAGGTAGGTAACGAAGTTGGTGGGGTAGTTGTAGGGCCAGTACTCGTTGCGCAGGATCAGGTCCATCTTGTTATCCCAGTCGATGAGGGTGCTGTCGGCAACGCCGGGCACCTTGTCCAGATGCCAGCCGGCAAGGCTCTGCATGAGCATGAGGGAGGTGTTGGAGTAGAAGGTCTTGGGCTCGCCGTCGGCATTCTTGAGCAGGGAGACGAACTGGCCGTCCTTCATTTCGTAGTCCACGCCTTCTTCGCCCCAGGTGGAGAACACGTAGCCGTCCACGCCGTACATCCAGTCCATGAAGGCAAGGATGCGGTCGAGCTTCGCGTCGTCAACCTTGTAGGAGATCAGAGTGGAGCTCCAGTAGGCCTTGGGGCGGCTGTTGCGGGTGCCGTCGGCCATGGTGGGCAGGGGCATGCCGCTGACGTACGTAGCCACGTCCAGATCGGGATTGATCTTCTCCCAGTACTGCTTGCGGAAGCTGTAGGCGTTGGTGGCGTTCATGTTGTAGGGCATCACGCCGATGGTGCCGGTGGAGAGCTTCTCTTCCATCTGGCTGTCCTTGAGGATGGCGAACTCGGGATCGAGGATGCCGCGCTTGTAGAGATCATTCAGCCACTTGGTGCACTCCTTGGCGGCCTCGCTGATGTAGCCGTACTCCCAGCCGGTCTCCTCGTTGTACATCCAGGGACGATAGCCGAACATGGGGTAGATCAGCTGGCTCAGGTAGCCCAGACCCGTGCCGGTGTCCAGAGCGTTGCCCAGGCCGTAGGTGTCGTTGACGCCGTCGCCGTCGGGATCTTCGAAGGTCATCTTCTCAAGGAAAGTGGTGAGCTCTTCGATGCTCATCGGGGTGTTGAGCTGCTCTTCGGTGTAGCCCAGCTTCTGAGCGTAGTCCAGACGGTAGAACAGAGCGATGGGGTTGCCGTTGCTGCCCTCCCACGCGCGGTCTTCGCGAGGCAGATGGTACATCTTGCCGTCGGGCATGGCCTCGTAGGCGTAGGTGGTCATGACGCGGTTGACGTTTTCATACTTGCTGTAGAGCTCCTCGGGGATGTCGCGGACCATCTCCTGATCCACAAACTCCTTGAACTCATACTTGCTGTCCCAGCCCAGATGCACGAACATGTCGGGCAGGCTGTCGGTGGCGGCGAAGGTGCTGATCTTCTCGATGGAATCAGCCCAGGTCACCGGAACGCTGATGAGGTTGATGCCGAACTCGTCGCGAACCTTCTTGGCGAACTTTTCGCCTTCGTATTCGCCGTTGGCGTCAACGTACTGCCAGTAGGAGATGGTCACATCGATGGGATCCATGCCCGCGAACTCGGACAGGCCAGTTGCTTCCGCCATGGCGGCGCTCAGGCCGAGCGGAAGAACCATCATGAGTACCAGGACGAGGCTCAGGATGCGTTTCATTTGGGATACCTCCTTTTGATCTGTACTGTTTCTCCGCAGTACACGGATATTTAACCGCACCAGCGGTATGGTTCAGCTCTTGATGGCGCCCACCATGACGCCCTTGGCGAAGTACTTCTACAGGAAGGGATACACCACGGTGATGGGAACAATGGCAACCACGGCAGTGGCCATCTTGATGTTTTCCTTGGCGACGAACTGCGCGCTGTCCTGCGCGTAGGCGGTGGCCATGGAAGCGGAGGAGAAGTTCTTGACGATCAGGTTGCGCAACAGCAGCTGCAGCGGATACTTGCGCGTGTCGTTGATGTACATCATGGCGTTCCACCACTCGTTCCAGCGGTCCACGCCGTAGAAGAGGGTGAAGGTGGCGATGATGGGCATGGAAATCGGCAGGATAATGCGCAGCAGGATCGTAATGTCATTGGCGCCGTCGATGCGGGCGGATTCCTCCAGCGCCTCCGGCAGACCCGTGAAGTAGTTCTTCATGATAATCAGATACCAGGTGTTGATCATCGTGGGGAAGACCATCGCGCCGATGGTGTCGTACAGACCGATGTCCTTGATGAGCAGGAAGTTGGGCACGATGCCGCCGTTGAAGAACATGGTGATCAGGATCAGCGTGAGGAAGAGGTTGCGGCCGGGCATCTTTTTCTTGCTCAGGGCGTAGGCGCCGGCCACGCTGCACAGCATGCTTCCCAAAGTACCGGTGAGCGTTACCGTAACCGTCACTTTGAGAGACGTGAGCAGGTCGTCGTTGGCAAAGATGTAGTCATACGCTTCCATGGTGATTTCTTTGGGGAAGATCATCAGCGGGTTGGCCACGTAGTCCTGATAGTCGGTCAGGGAAATCACGATGACGTTCCACAGCGGAAATACCATCAGCAATGCAACGATGACAAAGAAGGAATAATTGAAGATCGAGAACAGGGAAATCTTTTTTCTGCTTCCGGCTGCTGCCATCTCAATACAACCCCTCTCCGTCGTTGATCATTTTGGCAATCTGGTTGGTGACAACCACCATCACGATGTTGATGACTGCCTGGAACAGGCCCGCGGCGGTCGCCTGGCCGAACTTGCTCTTGAGGAACAGTTCGCGGTAGGTATAGGTATCAATGATATCCGCCACTGCAAACACGGGCGAAGAATACAGGTTGTAGATCTGGTCAAAGCCCGCGCTCATGATGCGGCTCACGGTGAGGATCAGCATGATGACCACGGTGGAGCGGATGCCGGGCCAGGTAACGTGGATCATCTGCTTGAAGCGGTTTGCGCCGTCCACGGTTGCAGCCTCGTATAGCTCGGGGTTGATGCCCGCCAGCGCCGCCAGATAGATGATGGATTCCCAGCCCACTTCCTTCCACACGCTTGATATGTAGAGGATCGGGCGGAAGCATTCGGGTTCCAGCAGGAAGTTGACGGATTGTCCGCCTGCGGCAAGCAGAAGCTTGTTGATGAAGCCGCCGTTGACGGAAAGCAGGCTGTAGGCAATGCCGGAGATGATAACCCAGCTGAGGAAGTGCGGCAGGTACATGAAGGTCTGCACCACGCGCTTGAAGGCCGAACAGCGGATCTCGTTGAGCAGCACAGCCACGATGATGGGAATGAAGAAGGTGAAGAACAGCCTGCCCAGACTGATGGCAACGGTGTTGCCGATGGTGCGGGTGAACTGCTGGCTGCGGAAGAGATCCTGGAAGTTTTTCCAGCCGATCCATTCGCTGCCGGTGATGCCGCGGCGGTAGGTAAACTTCTTGAAGGCCAGCTGCACGCCGTACATGGGAGCATACTTGAAGATGATGAAGTAGATCAGCGTGAAGCTCAGCAGCAGATAGAGGTAGCGAAACTCATAGATTCTTTTGGCCAATGACTTTCGTTTGATCTGAATGGCTGCCGGCGCTTTGGTTCTCAAATCCATGACGGTTCCCTCCTCGGAATGATGCGGTTGTGTGGCTTTTTCACTCATGAACGTTTCTGTGACTTTATCATACCAATCACGGGCTTGTAATAAAAGGTACATTTTTGGTCAAAATGGGGGTCTGTTTTTGGGATGTTGCGTTTTGAGGCCCAAAATCGGTTGACGCAAAAAAAGAAAATGTGCATACTACAAGTAACGGGAGGGGGAATCCCTATCAACAAGAGATCGTTGCGTTTTCAAATGGTCATGGTTCTTCTGATGATGATCCTGATCATGGGTATATTCGGCTGGATTATGTATGCGTATTTTGAGAGCATGTATTCTTCCAAGCTGCTCAAAATCAATTCGGACGTCACCTATCAGCTGGCCGACGGCATCACCACCCAGATCGACTCCATCAGAGATGCACAGGAGTCCTTTTCGGTCAATACAACGGTGAACCGCTTTCTGTCCACCGACAGCGAATATGAAAAGCTCACCCTGATTCCGCTGTATGAAAGCCTGCAGCAGGCATACAAGAAGATGCGCCCGGGTCTGCACAGCATCGTGCTTAAGAAAAAGGACGGAAGCATTTTCAGCGACCCCAGCGGCATCAGCGAGATCAATATATCCAATACCGCGCCTGCCTTTGCCAAACTGGAATCCGGCGCGCAGTCCGTGCTCATCGTCAACGGCAGCAAGGCCTTCATCGCCATGAAGCAGGATGTGTACCAGTCCGGCGGCATCCGCAAAAAGGTGGGCAGCTGCATGTTTGTCATCCTGGCCGACAGCCTGATGAGCGGGCTGAAGGCGCAGGACGCCGCCAGCCGCGAGCTGTTTGTAATCGACAGCGACCTGCGGGTGATTGCGCACAACGGCGACGCTGACGTGGGCGCAGAATTGCCGGAGGCCTATGCATCCTATCTGAATGGATACGACGGCACCACCCAGCAGCTCACCGGCAGCGCGCACATCGTGGTTCTGGAGAGTATCCCGGCGCTGGGCTGGACGGTGATGTGCCTCACGCCCAAGAGCACGGTATTCAGCGAACTCAGCGTGATCAAATACACCTCCTATCTCCTGCTCATTTCCATGCTTCTGGTGGTGTCCATCGTCTATCTGATGCAGGAATTGTCCATCAGCCGCGCGTTCAAACGCTTCATTGCGCACATCAACGCCATTGCCGGCGGACAGCAGGTGCAGCCGCTCAAGCTGCGCGATTCGGCGGAGTTCCATCAGATGGCCGAGGCCTTCAACCGCATGATGCGCAAGCTCGAGGCGCTCAACGCGCACAATCTGGAGTACCACGAAAAAATCCTTCTGCAGGATATCGAAAACAAGCAGTCGCAGCTTCTGGCGCTGCAAAGCCAGATCAATCCGCACTTCCTCTACAACACGCTGGAATGCATCAACAGCGCCGGAGCTGTGTGCGGCAGCCGCGAGGTAGAGGAAATGTCCACCGCGCTTGCGTTCATTTTCCGCTATGCCATCAAAGGCGAAAACATCGTTCGCCTGCAGGATGAGCTGGACACCCTGCAGTACTACCTCAACATTCAGCAAATCCGTTTCCCTGACCGCTTTTCCGTGTGCTACGACATCCCGGAGGGGCTGAGGGAGAGGCGGATGCTCAAGTTCCTTTTGCAGCCCATTGTGGAAAACAGCATCCAGCACGGCTTCCAGGAATGCACGCCGCCCTGCGTCATCCGCATTCGGGTGAGCGAAACTGATGGAAAGCTCAGGGTTGTGATTGCGGACAACGGCACCGGCATCCTGCCTGAAACGCTTCAGGCGCTGCAGGAACGGCTGGAAAATCACGAGCTGTCCACCGACAGCATCGGCCTGATGAACATCCAGCGCCGCATACGCCTCTACTACGGCGAGGCGTTCGGTCTGCATGTGGAAAGCGAGTACGGAAAAGGTACAACCATTACAGCGCTGCTGCCCGCTGCGGACAGCCCGGCGCATGAGGAGCAGCAGAATGTATAAAGTCATCCTTGCAGACGACGAACCGTTGATCCTGGCCGGTTTGAGGCGCAAGATCGACTGGAACGCGCTGGGATTTGAGATTGTCGGCGAATGCACCAACGGCAAAATGCTGCTGGACGAGGTGCTTGCCAAAGATCCGGATCTGCTGATTCTGGATATTCAGATGCCGCATATGACCGGCCTGGAGGCGCTGCATGCCATCCGCAACATCTCCTCTGCGCCCTCCATTGTCATCAGCGGCTTCAGCGACTTTGCCTATGCGCAGGAGGCGCTGCGCTATGGCGTGATTGACTATTTGCTCAAACCGGTCTCCTCCTCTCTTTTGCAGGATGCGGTGCTCAAGGCCAAGCAGCGTCTGGACATCACCACCGTTCAGGGCCGCCGAAACGCCAGCCTCATGTTCCATTTCCTTCATATGAACGCCGACAAAATGCCGGATTCGGTGCTGCTCAGCCGTCTCGCTCTTTCAGGAAGTCACCGTTATTACTGGATTGCTGCCTTTCATGGTTCGTGCAGTCTGCTTGAAAACGCCGGAGAAGAAATTGTGATGTTCCGCTACGACGGGGACACCATGATTGCGGTCATTCATCTGGACGAAATCCCGGATGACTGCCGGGCGTTCGTGACCAGCCGGTTTCAGTTTGACGGAGACGCCGGACTCTGCCGGCCGTTTGAGGAGCTTCGTCAGCTCGCGCGGGCTGCCGACGAGGCCATCACCGCGCTGGAAACCACATGGTTCAGACATGGTATCTATCTGTGGAGCACGGAAAATGAGGAGCAGTCGATCAAGTTCTTCCTGCAGCAGCTGGAAAAGAAGGGACAGAACAGCGCCGAAATCAGCGGAATGCTCAGCACGCTGCCGGCCTATCTGCTGGAGCACCGTCTCAATGTGCGAAGCGTCGAAGCCATCTACAACACGCTTCTGGCCCGTTCGCGCACACGTGCGCAGGGTCAGCCGGTGCGCTACAGTTCCTGGAAGGAGATCAAATCGCAGTACAAGAGCGCGGATTACCTGCTCTCCGATCTGCACCGCATGCTGGCTCCCGGCGCGGATGGCGACGACTCCGCCTCCTCCAGCCGTGCCGTTGTCTTCAAGGTGAAATCCATCCTCCAGAAGGACTATGCGCAGCCGCTTTCCCTGCAGAGCATGGCCAGCCGCTTCCATATCGACAACAGCTATTTAAGCAGCCTCTTCCGCGAAGAAACGGGCAAGACCTTCACCAACTATCTGACCGAAATCCGCGTGCAGCACGCGTGTGAATATCTGCGGACCACCGCTTTGACCAACAGCAAAATTGCGCAGCTATGCGGCTTTACCAGTGACTCGTACATGAAAAAAGTGTTCCGCAAGGTGCTCGGCGTCACGCCTTCCGCGTACCGTGCCCAAACACAGTCAAATGGAAAAGCCGTTGAGAACGTTTCTGGACCATTCAACCAAGAGGAGGAGCGAACATGAACAGACAAAGCATCTCGTTTGAAGGCTTTGTTCCCTTTGGCACCAAGCTGAGGGAACAGACGGTTCCGCTGGGCAACGCCATCCCCGTGGGTGCGGAGATCCTTGAAAAAACGGCTGACAAGCTGACCATCCGCGTGCCGGAATGCGGCGGCGGCGTGCTGCTGACGGGGCTTCGCGGAAAGGTGGGCGGTGCAGTGTGGAACGCCGCCAACTGGCTGGCAATGGATGTCAACTTTCCGCAGCCGGAGCAGTTTGCGCTGTGCCTGTGCGTCGGCGTATACCGCTACGATCAGGAGCCCGCGAAGGAAGCGCCGTACTTCGGCATGCTCACCGGCACGTTCCCGGACTATCTGACCCGCATTTCCCTCGGATTTGACGAACTGGCCTGCCGCAACGGCTTCCTGCCGCGCACACCCGGCAAGCTCAAAACCGTCTGCGCCGGCCTGCCCATTACGCCGGACGAGATTTCCGCGCTGTATATCGGCGCGCGCGCCTGCCATGTGCCGCAGGTCATTGAACTGAGCAATCTTTTCCTCAGCGACGAGGAACCCGATTATCCCATGCCCGACGTCAAGATGGTGGACGAAATGGGTCAGTGGATGCAGAAGGACTGGCCGGGCAAGATGCACAGCGTGGAGGAAATGGTCGAAACGCTTCAGAAGGAATTGACCATTCCCGCGCTTCCGCCCATCGACCGCCGCAACCGCTGGGGCGGCAATCTGGATCTCAAGCTCACCGAGGGTACCGGTTTCTATGCCACTCACAAGGACGAACACGGCAAATGGTGGATTGTGGACCCGGAGGGCTATGCCTACTTTGTGATGGGTCTTGAAATGGTTGCGCCCGGCAGCAGCGGCGTGGTAAACGAATGGCGTGACACCTATACCTGGCTGCCCGAGAAGGACGGCGAGTTTGCTGCGGCATGGAGCGAAATGCATGGCGATCCCAACCGTGCCCGCCGTGTGGCCTATTCCGAGGACGTCGATTTCGCCAAAATCAACCTCATCCGCGCCTATGGCGACGAGTGGGAGCGCAAGTGGGCAGAATTGACCATTTCCCGTCTGGATGCATGGGGCATCAACAATGTGGGCGTATCCGGCTCTCCCAAGGGCAGGCTGATGACCTCGCCTCTGGGCAAGTACCGTCAGTACCCCTGCTTCCACTTTGTCGGACTTTATCCCAGCACCAAAGTGACCGTCTTCCGCGACTTCCCCGACGTGTTCTCCAAGGAATACGAAGAGGCGTCGGCAGCCTACGCGGCCAACCTTGAACCCATCCGCGACATTCCCTTCATCGTCGGCTACTTCATGACCAACGAGCCGGAGTGGGCGTTCATTGAGGATCTGGAGATTTCCGAAATGCTTCTGGCGCATCCGGAGCATCTGGTCACCAAGGATGTGTTCATCGATTTCATCAAGGGACGCTATGATTCCATCGAAGCGTTCAATCAGGCGTGGAATCTGAAGCTGGAAGCCTTCGAAGATCTGCTCAGGCCCATTGCCGATGCGCGCAGGCTGTCTGAAGCGGCCCGCAGGGATCTCAACGACTTCTCCTACATCATGATCGAGCAGTACATCAAGGTGCCTGCACTCAAGTGCAAGGAAGTCGACCCCAACCACCTCAACTTCGGCATGCGCTATCCCTACATCGCCTATGCCAACCAGACGGCGGGCCATCAGTATCTGGATGTTTTCGACATCAACGACTACCGCTATGACCCCAAGGATTACATCAACTGGATTGGCTCCCTGGTGGACATGCCCGTGATGGTCAGCGAATTCCACCACGGCTCTCTGGACCGCGGCCTGCCCGTGACCGGCATCCGCGGCGTGCGCACCCAGGAGGAGCGCGGCGTGGCCTACCGCTATTACATCGAGCGAGGCGCATCCACTGATTATTTCGTGGGCTCGGTTTACTTCGTCTTCAGCGATCAGCCCATCCTGTGCAGCAATTATCAGGAGAACTACAACATCGGCTTTGTGGACATCTGCCAGATGCCGCATACCGAAATTACCAACGCCGTGCGTGAAACTGCTATCGCCGTGTACGATGTGCATGCAGGCAAAAAGCCCAATTACGACCGCGAGCCGGATATCATTCCGCTCAATGCGTGCTGAGTTGGTCAGAAAAAGGAACACGCCCTCTCCCAACGAGAGGGCGTGTTCCTTTGCATATCACTCTTTTTCCGGTATCTTTTCGTACCCGCCGTACTGCACCAGCGCTTCCACAATTTCAGGATGCGCCCAGGTGCATTCCTTGCGGTTGAGCAGGCCGAACAGCTCGCCGCTGCCGGTGTGGCCGTTGTTGTCCCACCAGACGCAGGGCATGTTGCGGGCACTGGCATTGGCTGCGTAGTAGGCGGCATAGGTCACGCGGGAGAGCAGATTGCCGCCCTTGTCGCGCGCGCCGAACTCGCCGATGACCACGGGAATGCCCTTGGCGACGTAGGTCTTGTAGAGAGAATTCATGAAGCGGTTGATCTCGCTGGTCTGGCCGATGTCGGTGAGTTTGAAGGTATCGGTGCCGGGATACTCCAGCGCAAAGGGATAGGGCGTGTAGGCGTGTACGGAAACGATCACGCGGTTGTCGGCTGCATCGGCGGGCAGGGCGAAGTGCTCGTTGAGCGCACCGTCGGCGGAAGCCGCGTAACCGGGTACCATCAGATAGCGGGTGGCATTCCGACCGCCCGTGGAGCGCACGGTGTCAACAAAGAGCTGATTGAGCTCGTTGATGTTCCGGGCCGCGTCGGCGCAGGTGGCCTTGCCGGCGTTGAAGACCCATTCGTCCTCCGTGTCCTTCAGACGCGGTTCGTTCATGGATTCGAAGATCAGGTGCTCATCGTAGTCCGCAAAGCGCTCCGACAGCTGTTCCCAGATGGTGCGGATGTAGCGGCGGGACACTTCGGCGTTTTCAGTGTTGGGGTAATAGAAGTCCGCCCCCACATCGTGATGCGTGTTGAGAATCACGTACATGTCTTCGGAGAGCGCATAATCCGCCACCTCCTGTACGCGGTCGAGCCACTTGGGATTGATGCGGAAGTCTGCATCCACGTGATTGTGCCACGATACCGGCAGACGCAGCGTATTGAAGCCTGCGTTGTGCACGGCGGCGATCATTTCTTGGGTGGTCTTCACGCCGACCCAGATGGATTCCATCTGCACATCATCGCCGCGGTAGCCGTCGTGGAATGCGTCGAAGGTGTTGCCGAGGTTCCAGCCCACGCCCATCTTCTTCATGAAGGCCATGGCTTCGTTGTCCGGGATCTCATAACGGTTGATGTAGGTGATTTCGGGCACTTCGATTCCTCCTTCTGCCTGCACACAGAGCATGCCGCTGCTGATGGTCAGGACGAGCATGAGCGCCCATGCCGTCCATTTTCTGATCATATTCCATTCCTCCAAGCGCACTGCTTTTCTGTATGGTGCCATAGAAACGGGCGTTTGTCAATTCATTCTGATATGGTCTTTTTGCGGTATTTGTGGTATAACCAAAGAAAAGGTTTTGGGGAGGATGAATGATGAAAAAACTGGCCTTGCTGTTGTCTGTGATGATGCTGAATATGCATGTCTGCGCAGGCGCTGAGGAGCTTCCGGGGCTGCGCAGCCTCACGGAAAATCACGGCTTTACGATGGGTGCGGCGCTGTCGTACTTCCAATTGAAGGATTCGAAATATCTGGAGGTTCTGAAAAAGCACTTTCACACCGTGACCACCACCAATGAGATGAAGGCCTATTCCCTGCTGGACGAGCGAGCCAGCCGCGCAGCAGAGGACGGTATGCCGGTGATGAATTACTCCGCTGCCGACGCAATGGTCGGCTGGGCGCAGGCCAATGGCCTCAGGGTGCGCGGCCATGTGCTGGTGTGGGACGCCTATATGTGCGACTGGTTCTTCCGCGAGGGCTACAGCACGCTGAAGGGATACGCCGATCCGGAAACCATCCAGAAGCGTACGGAGTATTACATCACGCAGGTTGTGACCCATTTTGAGGAAAAGTTCCCCGGTGTTGTGTACTGCTGGGATGTGGTCAATGAGGCGGTGGGCGACAGCATCATGGAGTATGCGCCCAAGGACGCCCGCCATCTGCGCACCATGCGAAACGGCGCGCCCAATCCCTTCCAGAAGTATATGGGTGATGATTATGTGGAGCGCGCCTTTCTCTACGCCCGCAATGCCGTAGACGCGCTGGGCGCGGATATCAAGCTGTACTACAACGATTACAACGCATATTTCCCCGACAAGGCCGCAGCCATTCAGGCGCTGGTCAGAAGCATCAACAGCTATGCGCAGGATGAAAACGGCAACCCGCGAAAGCTTCTGGACGGCGTGGGCATGCAGGGATATATCGGCGGCTACGGCACTCAGAGCGGCTGCATGGTGGATAGTCATGTGATGATGATCAAAAACGCCATCCTGGGCTACCGCGCGCTGGGCGCGGACGTGCAGATCACCGAAATGGCCGTTCGAAATTTCGAAAAGGATCAGGCGGACAAGCACGCGCAGTTCTATGCCAAGCTGTTTGAGATGTTTGCTTCTCTGAACACGGAGGACGGAAATCCGCTCAACAGCGTGTCTGTCTGGGGCTTGATCGACTATCCCAACGAGCCCAAGGGCACGTACAATTACAAGATGAACAGTCCGTTTGGCGGACTGTTTGATGAAAAGCTCAACGAGAAGGACGCGCTCAGGCTGGTGTGCGAAGCGCTGAGCAAGTAATCCATATGAGAAAGACCTGGCGGAAGAACCGTCAGGTCTTTTAACATGCAAAAAAGGAGACCGTGCATCAGCACGGCCTCCCGAAGAAAACGCTGAAATTACTTGCCGTTGAAGGCGTCGCACAGAGCCTGCCAGGCAGGAGTAGCGGCCTCAACCAGCTCGGCGGGGGTAGCGCCGCCCAGCTGCCACAGCAGCGGAGAGCCCAGAACGTCGTTGACGGAGCCGATGTACAGCGTGGCGTTGGACACGCAGTGCTCGGGCTCGCGCAGCATGGCGTAGGTTTCGTCCACAGCGCGCTCGTCGGTGAAGTTGTACTTGTTGCCGATCCAGCCGTACTCATCGTCGTAGCCGGGGGTGGCGTTGGACCACATGTCGTAGATGAAGGCCAGCTTGCCAGCGGTTTCGGCGTCATACACGTTGGGGATGACGGTCACGTTGTCGCTGGTGATGTTGACGTAGGTTTCGCCCTTGGGGCCCTTGGGGAAGGCCACGCAGCCCCACTCGTCTTCCATGTCAGCCATTTCGGAGTTGTCGTTGAAGCCGCCGTAGGTCTGGTACATGTAGAAGCCGCAGAAGCCCTGCTTCCAGGAATCCTTGAAGTAATCCCAGGAGCCGTCAGCGGGCTGCTGATAGCCGTACTTGGCCCAGATGTCCTTGGCCCATGCAAGGCCTTCGAGAGCCGCGTCAGAGTTGACGGCGATCTCGAGCTCGCCGGCGTCGTTGAAGCGGAAGAATTCGCCGCCGTTGGAGGCAACGCCCATCATGTAGAGGTCAGAGTTGTTGCCGGTCATGCCATAGATGTCCAGAACGCCGTCGTTGTCGGTGTCCTTGTTGATCTGGGCCAGCATGCCTTCGAAAGCTTCCCAGGTCCAGGTGCCTTCAGCCTGCATGTCGTACACGGTGTTCCAGTCGATGCCGGCTTCTTCCAGCACGCGCTTGTTGAAGTACAGGCACTGACGGGGCTCGGAGTTGCCGGTGGCCACGCCGTACACCTTGCCGCCCTTGGTCATGAACTTCACGGTG